>JAPLNP010000532.1 GCA_026401055.1 Planctomycetia bacterium | reverse complement strand
ACTTCGTGGTCACGAGCCCCTCCCGCGAATCCTCGTTGCCGCCTTACCTGGTCGTCGGCCGCATCGTCCGGTGCGACGTCAAGCCGGCCGCCCTGTTCCGAAGCCTTGTGGTCGAGCCGCGGGCCTCTCCGGCCGAGGCCCACGAGGTCTACGTCCTGTCGCCCGAGGCCGGGGGCCGGTAGGCGGGGCAACAGGTCGCCTTGGCCGGCGATGCGCGGCCGCCATGAGACGTTCCCGGCGACAGAAGCCCGTCTTTTCCTTCACAGGACACGTGGCGTGCGCGTATAATTGGCCGTCGGGCATAGTGCCGTGTGAGGGTATCGGAACAGTTTCTGAGCCGCTGGCGGTGCATCGGAACACCGCGGGGGGGGGCAGTCCGAGGGTCCGGGGCCCCTATTCCCCGGCACGGAGGTGGGACTGTGGCGCCCAAGCGTGGCGGATTTACGTTGATCGAACTCATGGTCGTCGTCACGATCATCGGGATACTCATCGGGTTGATGTTCCCCATCTACTCGACGGCCATTCGGTCCGCCCAGGAAACGCAGTGCCAGGGCAACCTCGGGCAACTGGCAAAAGTCATCTCCGCCTACTGCCAGGCCAACAACGGGTATTTCCCCTTCATCGGCTACCCTCCCAATTCGATTAAGCCCAACTCCTCGGATTGGCTGTACGTACCCGACGCGGACGACAAACTCGCCCTCATGAGCAAGTCACCGGACGGCGATATGCAGAGGGGCTTGCTCGTCAAGAACAAACTGATCGGCAAGCTGGAATCTTTCTATTGCCCGACCGACATGGACCTGGGGCTCATACGCGGGCCAGCCAGCGCCGCCAGTCTTAGCAATTACCTGTACTACTCGATCGACGGCACCAAGCCCGTCGTGAAGCGCCCTGCCACTTCTTACGTCATCAACAGTTGCATAACCTACGACAACGAAACGGTCGATAGTTTTCGGCGCGCCCGCAAGTTTTCGGAGTTCGGCGCCTGGACCTTCCTGTTCATTGAGGAGTCCAGCAGCGACACGGAGCACGACGAAATGTTCTCGAGGTGCGACAATGCCTCCATAAAACCCGAATGGGTGAGGAACAAAACCCGCGCCCTGACCTCTCGCCACCGATGGGGCGGTTTTGTCGCGTGCATGGACGGCCATGTCGAATGGATACCCGCCGGCAACCCCAGTCCCAAGAACGATGGGTACGACCCCAACGACGACGCCAACTTCACTAAGACCGCCGACGTGGCCTACAAGGCGATGAACGACCAGGGAAAATCCAAGTGGTACTACGCGACCGGCACGCGATGGGGCCCTTAAGTGCGGAATGAAGAGTGCGGAATGCAGAATGAAAAACGGCAAAGCGCCGCCGTCGTTCACTCTGCACTCTGCACTCTGCACTCTGTACTCTGCACTCTGCACTGAGTTTTGGCCGCTCTTTTCGGTAGACGAGCCCGCCCGCCGTGGCTAGACTTCCGCCGATGGCCAAGCGAAGCAGACAAGCCAAGACGTCGCCGCCCGACGGGTCCACGCAAGACGTGACGATCCTGCTGTGCTCCGCCGATGCTGCCCTTCAAGGGGCCTGGGCGAAAACCGCGGCGCCCC
>JAPLNP010000106.1 GCA_026401055.1 Planctomycetia bacterium | reverse complement strand
ACGGCGGCGGCATGGACCCGGCTTTTCGGTTCCAGCACGCAGCGTCCGCCGGCGTGCTGGAGCATCAATGCCAGGTCGGTTCCGGCGAGCCGCTGGCCCAACTCGGGGGCGAAACCGTCCACCCGATTCAGAGCCGATTTTCGATAGAACGCCGCGCGGGGATCGGGCCCCAGCACCGGGGTCGGCTCGGGATCGATCTCGGCAAGCGATTTGCCCGAGTGCATGGCACGCGCTGCGCCCCCGGGCCGATATTCGACACCCGCGGCGACCACGCGCTCGGGGGTCTCGCGATTCAACACCAGCGGCGCAACGGCCACGACCCGCGCGTCGACGAAGTGGTCGAGCGCGGCGTCGGCCCAGCCCGGGCTGACTTGCACGCCCGGCGCCAACAGATGCACCACCGGCGCGTCGGCGGCGTCGATGCCCACGTTCATGCATCGCACGCGATCCGTTCCGATCGGCGCGTAGACGAAGGAGACCTCGTCCTTCAGATCATAGGGATCGTCGTAGACGTCGCTGAGCACGACAACAATCTGGCTGTTGTCCGGCCGGTTTTCCAAGACCGAGACCAGAGTGTCCTCAAGTTGCCGGACATTTCCCGAGTAGGGAATGACGATCGCCAACCGTGCCACGAAACCGTGTTCCTGCGTAAGGTCTTTCCCGCGTCAGGCTTCGCAACCGCCCGGGAAGCAGGTCAAGGCCCGCCGGCCCGAAGGCCGCGACGGAACCACTGGACCAGCGGCCGATCGAACCGTCCAGCCGCTATCCAACCTCCGATTATGTCGGTTTGCGCGGAAAGGGAAGTTTATCCGAATCTGCGTCCTCCGCATCACATGCCCGACATCAAGACACTGTAACTTGCCGTGCTTTTGTATGCAACTCAATTTACCAAGAATTCACAGCCATCTCACCGGGAATTCACGATCCCTCCGGATCTTACATAGTGTACCCCCTGATAGAGTCATCCCCAGCTCGCGACTCCGCCGCCAGCACCCGCCCGGGGCCAAAAATCCTGGAAAACGCGACCCGAAGTGCTCCATAACAGAAACGCTTTTTGGTAGGCTGGCCGGCAGCATCTCCAACCACTCAAGCGGGCTGGGGGTGCGGCCGACCCCGTCGACGCGGTCGGCGGGCGTTCGTGCGACGAAAGAGCATACTCTAATTCCCAACTCCCAATCCCCGACTCCCAATGTCCAACTCCGCCATGCAGACTCAAACCGTGCGCTATTTGGTCTTCGACGTCGAGAGCGTCGCCGACGGCGCGTTGGTCTCGCGTCTCCAGTACCCGGGCGAGTCGCTCGAACCGGCCCGTGCGGTCCGCCGCTACCGGGATGAGTTGATGAAGAAGTACGAGAGCGATTTTGTCCCGTACACGTTCCAGATGCCGGTTTCGGTGGCCGTGGCCAAGGTGGGCGTCGATTTCCGCCTGATCGACCTGGTCGTCCTCGACGAGCCCGAATTCCGTCCCCACGTCATCACCGAACATTTCTGGCGCGGCTGGGAAAAGTATCACCATCCGACGCTCGTGAGCTTCAACGGCCGCGGCTTCGACATTCCGCTCTTGGAGTTGGCGGCTTTTCGTTTCGGGCTGAACCTGTCGGGCTGGTTCAACCTGGCGGCAAAGGGTTACGACCAGCCTCGCAGCCGCTACAACCTTCGATCGCACATCGACTTGTGCGAGATGCTCACCAATTTCGGCTCGACGCGGTTCCACGGCGGACTGAACCTGGCCGCCAACCTGCTGGGCAAACCCGGAAAAATGGACATCCAGGGCGACATGGTCCAGGACATGTACGACGCCGGACGAATCGCCGAGATCAACGGCTACTGCCGCTGCGACGTTCTGGACACCTACTTTGTCTTTCTCCGCACCCGGGTGTTGGTCGGACAGCTTGCCCTGGAGACCGAGCAGCACCTCGTCAGCCTGGCCAAGCTGTGGACGGAAGAGCACGCCGGCGAGGTCGAGGCCTACCGGCAGTACCTCGAACACTGGGGCGACTGGCCCAATCCCTGGCAGGCCGTGGCCGTGGAAGAGGAGAAACCGGCGGAGGGCGGGTGAGCGAAAATCAGTGTTCCTTATCCCTCGTTCATTCCGGCGTCCCCCAGCACGTCTTGAGATCCTCGGGCTGCGGGTGGGTGCTCTTGTCGGCGAGCCATTGGCCGAGGCGGACGAGTTGGGCGTGGGTGTCCTCGAAAATGTGGCCGTTCTGAGTGTCCAGCGGCACGTTGATCGTGATCGCGCCGCCGACGCGCTTGACGTCCTCGACAAAGCGAAACAACTCGCGGTCGCGGTAGTGGCAGAACTGATTCGGCACCGCCGGGTTGAACGTCAGGTCGATCGGCAGCAGGCAGTGCCACTGGACGTTGTCGATGAACTGGGCGTCGGGCATGTAGTAACGCGCCTCCTGGCCGCGTTTGCGAAGCTTGCCGTTTTCCACGACGATATCGCCGCCCGGCGGAAGAAAATCGCGGCGGATCTTGCCGTCCTCCAAGAGATGAATCTCGCCGGCGTGGTAGTCCTCCAGGCCGCAGAGCGGATTGACCGGCCCACCGCAGCAGAACTCGGCGCCGCTGAAGGCGGCGACGGCGTCCGCGTTGCCGGAGCGAGTGGCGGCCATCCATTTTTGCCAATCGGCGTCCGACTGGGGCCCGCAGCCGTCGAACCACCAGCCGGCGACCAGGTCGCCGTAGCGCTGGGCGTAGCTTCGGACGAATTCGAGGTAGCGGTCGTAACCGCCTTCGGTGCCCCAGGCGAGAACGTCGCGGTACACCGGGTCGCCGGAACTGCCCGAGGCTAGGTACAAGAAGAGCCGCTTGTTCTGCTTCCGCAGTCCCTGGGCGATCTCGCCGACGAGGTCGCGGCGCGGCGTGTGGCCGGGCGCCTTGGCGTCGAGATAGGCGTTCGGCGCGCAGAAATAGCCCGTGGTCTGACCCAGCGTCAGGATCAACCAGTCGGCCTTGGTCTCGTCGATCTGCTTGAGAAAGTGCTCGACGTCGAAATGGTCGACGACTCGGTTCAGGTCGGCGGTCTTTTCCTCGGGCGTGTTGCCTTTGGGGGCGATGAGATAGTGGACCATGACGCCGTGGGTGCCCCGGGCCATCCACGCGGCGCGGTTGGGTTGGCCGTCGAGTCGGGTGGCGAGGATCTCGCCGGAATGGGCCGACGAGAGAGCGCCGGCGCAGAGGACGAGAGCCGGCAGGAGAACATGGAGCGAGCGGGGAGAGGTCATTGGGGGGACTCCGGCAAGGGCGGGAAGCGGGGAAAACGCTACAACCGATTGTAGCAAGCCGCCCCCGGCATCGGCAATCCGCCGAGAAAACGGACAGGCACCGTCGCCGGAGACCGCTTTTTGAAGGAGAGCGTCGTCAAGGCGACGGAGCCAGTCCCCGTTTGCGGCTACCAACCCGGCGATGCAGTGCGCGGCGGCTCTACTCGAAGACCCCTTCGCCGAACGAGTTGCCGCGGGCTTGATCGGCTTGAGTCCGCCGGGGCGGAGCCGTGTGGGGGCCGCGCGGCTTCTCGGCCGGCTGAATCTGGGTGGATCCGTTGAACGGGCCGGGCGAGGCGACGACGTCCTCGTTCTCGAAATCGTCGTAGCTCGACGTGTAGCCGGGCGCGCTCGCCTGCGTCGTTTCTTCCTCGAACGCCTGGATCACCCGATTCTGGATCATCTCGCGGCAGGCGGAATTGATCGGATGCGCGATGTCGGCGTAGAGCTTGGCACGACCTTCGTCGTCCTTGCCCGCGGTCGTCTCGCGCAACCGCTTCCCACACTGGTTGCAGAACGCGGCCCGAAGGTGATTCTTGCACCCGCAGTAAGGGCAATGCGAGGTCAACTTGCGACTCGGCATGGCCACGAACGGTCCGCTGGACCCCTCGATGATTTTCAGATCGCGCACGACGAAGGCGTCGTCGAACGTGATGGAGCAGAACGCCTTGAGGCGTTCACCCGGCTCCTCCATAAGCTTGATGCGAACCTCGGTGATTTCCACGGCGGTCCCTCCTTAAGACTCGGGCGGATTAACGGCTCAGTCGAACTCGATAGACCGTACCAACACCGGTTGCCTGTAAGCGCCGTGCCACGTGCCCGGCATGACGCGCGTGACGACATAGTCCAAAGCAGCATGTACCGCTTCCACTCATCAGATGACCCAAACAGTCCTCTCGCCGAAGCACCTCCTCGAGTTTTTCGATCGACGGGCAGAGGGTCTTGGCGGCCGTTTCGAGCCGGTTGAACAGCAGCCGACCGGCTCGGGCCCAATCGCCTTGCCGAAGCGCGTCCAGCACGGGCGCCAGAGGGCGCGGCCGCGAGGCCGGCTCGCAGACGCCGTACACGTCGGCCGTGGCCAGCGCGACCGGCGGGCGGACCACAACGAAGTGCGGCATGCCCAGGCCGGTGATCGGCTCGATCCGTTCCCCGCGACCCCGACAGACCGCCGGGACGTCGCCGAGGAAGAACGGCACGTCACTGCCCAACTCCGCGGCCACCTCGGCCAGGCGGTTTCGCGTCCAGCCAAGGCCCCACACTTCGTTCGCCGCGACCAGCGCGGCCGCCGCGTCACTGGAGCCACCGCCCAAGCCCGCCGCGATGGGAATTCGTTTCACCAACCGCATCCTTGCGCCACGGCGCGCGTGGGCTCGCTCGCGAAGCAACTCGACCGCCCGAACCGCCAGGTTCGCGGCGCCCACCGGCAACGTTGCGAGGCCCATCGCGTCCGGGTCCGGTCTCCTCGAATCCGATCCCGTGCCGGACATGGGCCCGGCCACTCTCCGGCAATCCAGCTTCACCTGCCCGCTGAAGTCCTCCTCAAAATACAATGAGTCAAACAAGTCAACCGGCACCATGAGCGTTTCGATCTCATGGTAACCGTCGCGTCGCTTTTCAAGGACCTCGAAGAATAGATTGAGTTTCGCGGGCGCATGGACCACGGTGCCCAGCCTCCCGCGGTGAATGATCATGCCAGTCAGTCCGATCCGCGCCCAAAGCCCCGTGAATACCAAATTCCCTTCTCCATCCTGCTGGGGAGGGCAACAGCCCATGCAGTCTTGGGGATTCTATCGCCCACGGCGGAGGCCGTCAAGCTGAGACCGGTCGCATCGAACGGGTTTTCAAACCGTTTGTCCATCATTCTTCCACTCGTGCGGCTCGCCGCGAAGGTGCAATATGGGTTGCGTGGGCTAAACAGAGAAGCTCGGCAACTAGGGTTGACACTTTGGGCCCGCGGGCAAGCTCCGTCACTAGAGAAAAGGCACGTATGCAAACGTCTCGTGTGCAACAACGAGCGATCAGCCGGGCGGCCAATCGAATGCCGCCGACTTCACGTTGTTGTAGTTCTCGTCGAGAGCGGGTTGCAGCAGGATGATGGCCGCAATCCGCCGGGCGATGTTCATCACCTCGCGGGCCTCATCCGGTTTCAACGCTCGGCCAAGAATCTTGTCCTCGCGGTAGCTCAGCCACTTTTTGATGACCTGATAGCCGCCGATCGTATACTCCCAGACGTTCAACGGGATGTTCCGCCAGTAGGCCGCGTCGTTCAAGTACACGTCAAGGGTCGTCTTGCCCAGCAACCGCCTTGCGTCCGGGGGCGACATCCCCCGCGCCGTTGCTTCCGCGTCGATAGCCTTGGCTTCGTCTTCAAGGTACTCGCGTTCGACCACCTTGCCCTTGCCCGGCATAACCGCGCCCCCCTTGCCAAAATGTCCCCAGCCGGCCTCTACCGCCAAGTCGCCGGCGTTCTGATTGATTTGTCCGCCACCGGTCTTGGCCATCGAGGCGATGGTCCTGAACAAGGCGTGTAGCTTGCCCGCCGTGACGCCGGGCACGTCGGATTCGGTCTCCAGCAGCGCCGCGACCTCCTCACCCAGCGCCGCTGACGTCTCCAGCGTCTTCCGATTCGCTGGAAGCGGGATCCGCGGCCAATCTCGCCGAATCCCGTCGGCGTTTTCCGTCAAATAGCCCGGACTGTAGCCGATGGCCAGGGCATGCATCCAGATCAATCCCGCCGTGCCCATGTCCGCGTCGGGGTCCTTGATCCGCAGCGTGGAAAGGTACTTGCGCGCGGGCTTGGAGAGATTTGCGTGGGGTTGCGTCTTGTCGAAGAGTTCCCCTCCATTTGTCGCTGGGCCGTTGGGGCGCAGCATAACGGGAAAATGCCGCGCGTGACCGGAAATACTGTCGTAGTCGCAGACCACACTTGCCGCATAAAACGGCGGGCCCTCGGGCGACTTGTCCGCGGTGTCGCGCGTGATGAGAAACCTGTTCCCCGCAAAGCGTTGCCGCAACAACTCGGGGCTGGGTTCACTAAACAGTGGGCGTATGTTGGCCAAGTACGCCCATCGCACGTCAAAAACCTTGAAGGGGTAACGGACGATCATCGCCGCGTCGAATGTGTGTTCCGCGAGCAGTTTCCGCCTCGCGATCGGACCGACAATCCGGTTCCCCGTCATCATGAGGGGCGAGTACAAGGAGGTGACTTCCGCATCGGATACGGTTGCGTCAAAATACGCTTGCATCCGCACGACCAACAAGTCGCGGTCAATTCCGATCAACGCTCCCGCCCGGCGCTCGACGGGCCCGTTGTAGTGTGCTCGGCAGAAATCGACGATCTTCGGCCATTGGGTGTAATGCGGCGCCACGTCTTCGGGCTGGAAGGAAAAGCGGTTCTCCACAGTCGGACGGGCGCCCCTCTGGCGACGGTCGCTTTGCCCAAGACTCGCAAGAAGGTCTTGCCGCTTATTCACGCCCCAGAACTGCCGAAAGCGGACCGTCGGCCTCCGGTCACGCGTCTGTTTCCGAACCATGACACAAACGGCGGTGCCGACGCGGATGCCCTCGCGGTTGTGTTCGGTGGAAAAGACCGAGGGGTCGGGCTTGCCTTCCGGCGTCAACTTGCCTGTCTCGCGGCTGTCGCCATTCATGCAGTCGAACCAGAGCTTATCGAACTCGCTCAAAAAACGCTGTCGCATGACAACAAAGGACGGATCGGATAGGTACGAGAAATTCGAGATGAACGAAACGACCCCCGTGCCGCTCATTTCGGCAATCCGGCGCTCGGCCAACCGGAAGAAGCGAACGTACAAATCGTCAAGGTTGAACTTCTTGATGCCCCAGCCACCCAGGGACGGTGGGTCGTTCAGCTTGTACCGCTTCACTTTCACAGCACTGGTGTCGGCGGGTTTGCCGTTCTTCTTCTTCTCTGTGAAATAGACACCCTTGTAGACCTCGACCAGTCCTTCCTCTTCCTCGGGACTAACGCCCGCGAAGGCGTTATACGGAGGGTTGCCCAACACCACCAGTATCTTCTTCTCCCGTTTGACCCGCTCGGCCGCGTCGCGCTCCTCGTCGAGTTCGGCGAATTGCGCAACCTTCTGCTTCTCATCCTTGGGCGGCTCCCAGCCGGTCAAGGAATTCGTCAGGTAGACGCCGACACGCTCTCCTTTCTTCTGTGACAGCGGCGCGCCTTGGGTTTGAAGCATCAGGCCCAATTGCAGGTGGGACACGACGAACGGCGCGGGCATGATCTCGAAGCCGAAGACGCGGTTCATCGCCGCCTCTTTCAGGTCGGATGCCACCAGGGCGTCGCCGCCCTTGTCGCGCAGCGTCGCCGCGATGCTGCGGAGCACCTCGACCAGATACGCCCCCGTGCCGCAACAGGGGTCCAGGACGATGACGTTCGGATCGGCCAGCCCGTCGGGCAGGGCCAGCTCCTCTCGTAGAACCCGATCCACCCGGGCCACCTGGTACTTGACGATTTCCGGCGGGGTATACCAGACGCCCAGTTCCTTGCGCAGTTCCGGGTCGTAGGATTCCAGGAACGGTTCATAAAAGTATTGAACCGCGTGCTCGTCCTCGAAGCCCTTGAAGAACTCGGCCCGGTCCACGCGATTCAGCGCGGCGGCGGCCCAGTCGAGCACTTCCACCAGTTCGAGTTGCCCGAGCTGCCGCGGATCGGCCAACTGGTGGTACAGCGTCCGGATGAACGGCACGTGCAGCGACCATTCCGCCGTTCGCCAATCGAACCTCGCATGGGGCCCGGGCTTGTCCTTGTGCCAGCGGACCCACGCGGAGAAAACGCCGTAAAAAAGCGTCTGCACCAGCGTCGAACGGAAGAAGTGTTCGCCCTTCTCGTCGGTGAACTTCATCCCCAACGCTTCTTCCAGGGCGGATCGCACCGTTTGCAGCGCCGGCAACTGCTTCCGCTCCTCGACGCGAAACAGGGCATCCCGGGCGTAGGAGGCCAGGAACCACGCCACGTCCTTGGGGTTCACCAGCGGCGCGTTGTGAAGACACGCCCGCTTGATGAACTCGGCGAATTGCCCGCCCACGAGCTTCGCCGTGGCACGCGGATGCGCGGCTTTGTGCCGCCAGAAGTCCTTCTCATCCTCGGCCAAGGCGAAAGACTCTCGCGGCGCCGGCAGCCCAGTCGCGCCGCGCTCGACAATCAGAAACTCGCGCAGGTTGGTCACGAGAACGATGCCGTACCGCTTCACGTACTCCTTGACCTGGTCCGATGCCGCAATGGCGCTGACGTCGGGCTTGGTCCCCTTGGCTTCGATGGCTCCCCGCGCGGGAAGCTGGCCGGGCTTCGGCTCGCCGTCGCCCTGACGCTGGAATTGATCGGCCGTGAACAGCCCGCCGTCCGGGATGCCGGCCCCCTGATTCTTGATGTTAATGACGCAGCGGACCTTCGGCTTGAGCGTCCCGCCGATGGCGTTGAAGAGATTGGAGAGCGCCGGGTAGTAGGACGTTTCAGGCACGGCCGCGCCCGTGGCGCGGATTGCGCTGAGTTCCGAAAGGTATTCCTCAAGGATGCGTCCCGCCCCAGCGGCCTCTTCGTGGGACTCTCGATCCGCCGTTTCGCCTCCGGCACGTCGTTTCGCCATTTTCGGGAGTTCCTATCGAGTTCCATCTCCAAAACGGTCAGTTTACCCCGGCCCGGGGGGATTGAAAAGCGTCCGGAGACACTCGCCGCTCTTGGTATTGCCGCAATTCCATGATTCACTCGGCTACTTGAAATTGCATGGTCCTTGTTTCGGCCACCCGTTTCGAGGCGTCGAGAACTTCGATGCCGACGAGATTGCCGTCGGCGTCATAATCGAGGATGACACCGGGCTTGTCCTCGTCGCTTTCCGCCACCGGCCCCGGCTTCAACTCAAGCGATAGCGTGTCGGTTTTGGGATCATAAGTCGCTTTCATGGTTCGCTCCTGTATTTCTCAATTCTACTTGTGCGATACACCGTGACCACTTCCGCCGGGGTCCGATCCACGTCCACAAACACCCGCAAGAGATACTCGCCCGCCATGCCTTGTGCCACGACACGGCCGGCGCGAACCTCCAATACTTGTTCCGGCGCGTCCAGAACACGCTCGACCTCGGCGGCCGTCACTTGCCGCTTGCCCATCTGGCCCAGCGCGTGTTCCGTCAAAACGGCTTGACTGAGATTCATTACGTCACCTTGATAGCACCGTCGTTTCGCAGGAATTCCCGCAACAGCGCCAAACGCGGGTACATCATGCAGAGCCACTTGTCATGGCGGGAGAGGTCTTCGGCTTCGGCCCCGACCACCTTGCCCAGCCACTTGCGAATCTCGGGGCTGTTGGTGGCGTCGTTGTAGGCCCAGTTCTCATCGCCCGTGTTGTAGGGCGGGTCGATGTAAATGCACTTCACCCGGCCGGCGTAGTACGGCAACAGGGCCTTGAGCGCCAGCAGGTTGTCGCCCTGGACCAGCAGGTTCCAGCTGCCGGGGTCGCCCGCCGAAAGCTTCTTGTCGCATTTGAGCAAGTGGTAGGGGACCTCCCGGTGGTGGTTCACAACTGCTTTCTTTCCGATCCAGTCGAGCGTGGGCATTTTTCTGGCGGTCTGGCTTGAGGGCCGATCGGGGCCGGCAATCGGGGAACGATCGGAAGTCTAGCATTTTGAGTGGGTTGCGCTAAGTGCCCGGTCGCGGCGCAAAGGTCACTCTCACCCCCCCCACGGCAGGCGTCACTTCTACAACCCGCCCACCCCCGCCAGCACTTCCCCCGCCGCGGCGAGCGTTCGCTCGATGTCGTCGTCGGCGTGGGCGGTCGAGACGAAGAGGGCCTCGTACTGGCTGCACGGCAGGTAGATGCCACGCTCCACCATGCCCCAAAAATACGCCGCGTAACGCTTCGTGTCCGAACGCCGGGCGGTTTCCCAGTCGGTGACCGGCTCGGCATTGAAGAACAGCGTCATCATCGAGCCGCAACGCGCGACGTGGACCGGCACGCCCGACGCCGCGGCCGACGCCGCCAGACCCGACGCCAATCGGCTCGAACGCCGCTCGAGCTCGGCGTAAGCGTCGCCGTCGCGCAGCACCTTGAGCGTCGCGATGCCCGCCGCCGTGGCCAGCGGGTTGCCGCTGAGCGTGCCGGCCTGGAAGACTCGCCCGACGGGCAGCATCGCGTCCATGATCTCGGCCCGGCCGCCGTAAGCCCCCACGGGCAGGCCGCCGCCGATGATCTTGCCGAGCGTCGTCAGGTCCGGCGTGATGCCGTAGAGCGACTGGGCGCCGCCGTACGCGACCCGGAAACCAGTCATCACCTCGTCGAAGATCAACAGTGCTCCGTGCCGCGCGGTCACTTCCCGGGCGGCCTGGAGGAACTCGGGCGTGCCGGCGACGCAGCCCATGTTGCCCACCACGGGTTCGCAGATCACCGCGGCGATCCGCTCGCCGTGCCGCCGGAACGCTTCGGCCAGGCCCGCCGGATCGTTGTACCCGAGCACGAGCGTGTCCCGCGACGTGCCGGCCGTGACGCCCGGCGAGTCGGGCACGGCCAGCGTCGCCGCCGAACTGCCCGCCGCCACCAGCAGGCTGTCCACGTGCCCGTGATAGTTGCCCGCAAACTTGACGATCACGTCGCGGCCGGTGTGTCCGCGGGCGAGGCGGATCGCGCTCATCGTCGCTTCGGTGCCGGAGTTGACCAGTCGGACCTTCTCGATCGACGGCACGGCCTGGATGACGAGTTCGGCCAGTTCACTTTCGGCCTCGGTGGGCGCCCCGAAACTGGTCCCGCGCGAGATCGCCTCCTCCAGTGCCGCGACAACGGCCGGATGGCGATGCCCGAGGATCATCGGCCCCCACGAGCCGACGTAGTCAAGGTAACGATTCCCGTCGACGTCGACCAGCCAGGCTCCCTCGCCTCGCCGAAAGAAGATCGGCTCTCCGCCCACGGCCCCGAACGCCCTCGCCGGGCTATTCACGCCCCCGGGGATCAGCCGTTTCGCCCGCTCGAATGCCCGGTGACTGCTCTCTCGTGTCATGTTGCGACGTCCTCGATGGTCGATGGGCGGCCGCCCGTCGCCGCCGGACCAGTCGGTCGGCGCACGCCGGAATTGCTATTCGGGGGGGCTGGATCCGCCCACCCGCGCCCCAATTGTGTCCGGGCAGCGAGACCACTACAATAACTCGCTAGACGGTCGTCGTCGAGCCGCGACCTCGGGGCGTGGCGCAGTCTGGCTAGCGCGCCTGCTTTGGGAGCAGGAAGTCGGAGGTTCAAATCCTCTCGCCCCGACTCGATGTAAAACCCGCCGAATCCTGGACTTAGGATACCTGCCGACGGTCGGCAGCGCGGCCTGTTTTTCCCCAAGAAATCCGGTAACTACCGGATTCCGGGTGGAAGGAAGGTTGCAATGCTTCGTCGCGCGGATTCTCTGCGGGTGCCGGCCTATCGTCGCCACAAGCCAAGTGGGCAAGCCGTGGTCACCCTATCTGGAAGGGATCACTACCTCGGGATGTGGAACACCAGGGCGAGCCGGGCCGAGTATGACCGGCTCACCGGGGAATGGCTGGCCGGCGGTCGGTTCATGCCCGACGCCCAGGACGACGCCGGCCCGACCGTCGCGGAACTCTTGGCGGCCTACTGGCGGTTCGCCAAGGGCTACTATCGCAAGGACGGCCGGCCGACCAGCGAGCTGGACGAGTATCGCCAGAGCAAAGGAAGCCTACTGCTCCTCGCCGGCGGAATCGGAACGCAAGCGGCTTGCCTTGGTCCACGCGCGGCGCCGGACGCCGCTTGGCTACGGGAACCGCCCCGGCACGAACCGGCGGCGCAAACCGAAGACGCGGCCGCGCGGGCGGTACGACACAAACACCTACCGCCGCGCGATCCATCGCGCGGTGGAGTTGGTCAACCGTGACCGACGCCCCGACGATCAACTGCCCCGGTGGTCGCCCAACCGGTTGCGACACACGGCCGCGACGGAGATTCGGCAGCGCTTCGGTCTGGAAGCCGCCCAGGTGACCTTGGGGCACAGCCAAGCGGACGTGACGCAGATTTACGCCGAGAAGGATTTGACGCTGGCCGCCGAGGTGGCTCGGAAGATCGGATGACTTACCTGTGGACATACGGGACTCGTGCTATCCGGAGACCCTAAGAAATGGCGTCACTAAAGCAATGGGTTAAGAAAACGGTTGCGAAATGGGTAGACCCGAACAAAGAAGAACGGATGGTCTACCTGGTTGGGATCATGCACGAAGGTTTGCGGACTCAGAAAGAGGCATTCTCGGTCAGCCGAGCCTTTCAAGGGCTCAACTACGATGAAGACGATGTCGCCATAGCTGCCGAGCGACTGTACCGAGCAATTCTCACCCGAGGCTGGGAGGATGAGCGCCTCACACAGCAAGAACGAAAGGTGGCGCGTTGGGTTGCCCGTTCTCTTGAAATCCCGCCGGCCCGAGTCTCCGAAATCAACCTTGAATTCGCACAGCAGTTTTTTGCATCGGCTCTGGCCGAGGCAATGGAAGACGGGGTTCTTGACGAGGACGAAGAGGCTCGTTTGGCAGAAATCGCC
Organism: Planctomycetia bacterium; assembly: GCA_026401055.1. GTDB lineage: Bacteria > Planctomycetota > Planctomycetia > Pirellulales > Thermoguttaceae > JAPLNP01. The sequence goes on along the minus strand of JAPLNP010000106.1, from coordinate 7,639 downwards.
GTTTCCGTGGGTATGTCAACTGCGCAGTTTGTCAACCGATTTTTCCTCGCAAACGGAGAAGGTTTCTTGCGAGGGATTTTCTTGGCTGCGGTGGAAGACAATCATCTGTCCGAAGAAGAATGGAACCACTTGCTTACAACGGCTGAAAAGCTGGGCCTTGCTCGGGACCGTGTGCTGGCGGCAATCTCGCCGCAGGCACAGCAGTTTGTAGAACACGTCCTGGCCGACGCCAAGTCCGACGGTCGGTTGTCCAAGCAGGAGGAAGATACGTTTGCATGGTTGTTCAGCAAACTGCAACTACCTGCCGGCTTTAAGCAGTATGTGGAAGGTGAGCTGCACCTGCTGCGGACCCTGACAGCAATTGACGAAGGCCGGCTGCCCCAGGTTGGATGCCCGTCCGGAGTGGCGATTCGCGCCGGCGAGATCGTCCATCTTCACGAGCACGCGACGTGGAGGCAACTGCGCATGCTGACAAGCGGGCCCCGCCAAGACGACCACCAAGGTACCATCACGCTAACGGATAATCGGCTGATCTTCTCTTCGCAGACGAAATCCCACTCGGTCAACTATCGCAAGATCGTCACCTATCGGGGAGGTCAAGACTGGTTCGAGGTACAGACGGAGGGTAAGCCCGTAAGCACGTTCTTTTTTCCGGACAAGAGTCCAGTCCGCTACCCGATATTTGAAACGGCTCTTGGCAGGGCGAACCAGATGATCGTTGCGAAGATACGGGGCAGCGGTCCCTCGCGCCACATACCGCGCGATGTCCGCCAACGAGTATGGCAACGCTACGGCGGTCGTTGCGCCGAGTGCCAAGCGACCGACTACCTTGAATTCGACCACATCATCCCCGTGGCAAAGGGTGGCAGCAATTCTGACAACAATGTCCAGATGCTCTGCCGACGCTGCAACCTGAAGAAATCGGACCTTATCTGAAAATGATCCAACGGGTAGACGGCTGATCCCCGTCGCACGATTGGCCGGCTGGCTTTTGTTTCACCTACCAGCAGGGATGCCGTCAATCGACCCGTAAAGGTACGTGCCATGTCTAAGACAACTGTAACGGAAGCCGATTTCGTGGCGGCAAAAGAGGTCGCTACGAATTGCCTCTTCGTGGTTCAGTCACTGCTCTTCGCCGCCAATGGACTATCACTTCCGAACGAAGAAATTGAGTCGTTTCTACTGGACATTCATGATCTCATTCTTCGCTTTCCAGAGAAAGTACGGAACTGGTTTGGGTCGGCAGTGAGTAAGCTCGGTCCACCTGCCATTTCCGATGCCAGAGGTTCGCTGCAACGATTCGCGAGTGAAGTTGAGACTGGCACTCAGGACCCCTTTGCTGTTTCGAGGGAGAGACGCTGCGAGTCTGATGAGACTCAACGGGAAATGGACCGGCTAATCACCGTGATCCAAGGGACAATCGCAAAGGTCGCCTGCGGCGAAGCACGTAAGACGATCGATCGGAGCAATCTAAGCAAGATTGGGAAGGTGAAGAATTGGCTGGCTTGCGGCCGGCTTTCCGATGAACCGATTTCTTGCGGCGGCTTTGCCGTGAGCACGGTTCACGAAGCCGTCTACAGCATGGCGGAAAGGCTATGGCTGGGTATTAAGTCAGAGTGCGTTAAGCAGGCGATTGCACGAGGAGAAGGGATTCAGGAAGTACGGTTCTGGGATAGCGATGATCGACGGTCGATAGTTGAAATCCTTGCCATAGTCTGCCGAAGAACCGAAGGGTGGAATCTGGATTATGAGACTCTGAGTAAGTACCGCGCAAAGCTTGATCTCGAATCAGCACGAGGGCTGGCAGCGTGGAGGGCAGCCACGGCGGAGTCGGGGGAAATCCAACAGGCAGAATCGCCCAAAGGCGTGCTGACGGATTTGTCTCACACGCTACCCACCGACGAGAACGTGAACGCGAACGTTCAACGAAGCGTGATCGTCGTGGAAGATGAAGAGCACGAAGCCGCGGCCCATCACTGCCAGATCATCAAGGCGCTAGTTGAGGCTAACGGTCTGAATCGGACAGGCCCTTGGATGAACAAGCGACTTCCAGGCTGCCGGGGCAAGAAAATCAGCCGAGAAATCGCCAATCTCGAAGAACAGATTCCCGCGCTGAGGAAGTATCTGAAACACGACGGAAATAAAGGATACCGGATCGTCCAGGAACTTGTCCGTTAGATTGTCCTTCACTGTCCCTCATTGTCCTTCGACGGGACAGTCTCGCCTCGCGTATCATCGTATCTGTTGGTGAGTCACTTCCCGCAGATACGAGGTTATGCGAATGATCGATCCGAGCACCGAAACCCTTCTCTCTCTCACTCAGGCCGCGAAGATGCTCCCTGCCCGGCGCGTGGGCAAGCGGCCCCATGTCTCTTGTTTGTATCGCTGGTCCACCGCCGGCTGTCGTGGCGTGGTCCTGGAGACAATCCAGGTGGGCGGGACGCGCTGCACATCGCGCGAAGCGCTCGCCCGATTCGTCCGCCGGCTGACCGTTGATCGCGGACCGGACGCCGGCGCTGTCGAAACGCCCCTTCGACACCGACGTCGACGCCGGCGCGAAGTGGCCGCGGCGGTCCGCGAACTGGAGCGGGAAGGACTGTGAGCCCACGATGGGGTGGGCGCGGTCGCAAGAGAGGCTCTACACCTTCTCCCTCCGGGTTCAACCCCCGGCCACTCCACTACCAGAAGCGAAACGCCCGACCACCGCAGTGATCGGGCGCGCCGCAAGAGAGGCTCTACATCGACCCATCGTAGCCCAGCGCGGGCAGGGAGGCAAGCAAAATGTCCGTGGAGTGCATCGACCTGGAAGCCCGGTTCGGCCGGCGGTACCGAATCGACCGGGAGGAATCCTATCACGCCCAGCATGGGCCGGGCGCCCGACGGCGCGATCCGTGGCTCTCGATCATCCCTTGCCGATTCGGGCACCTGTACCCGTTCGGTGGTGATCTGCTGGCCGCCAGTGTTGACGGATACCCCAAGGTGGCCGGCCGGCTGCGGAAGCTGGACTGCTGCCGGATTCACCAAGACGGCGACGGGGGCGAGTTGACCGTCGTCTTTCACGTTGACGCTCTCGCCCGGGTCGCCCGGATCATCCGACCCCGCCGACGGCCCCGGCTGTCGCCCGAGCGCCGGGCGGAACTGGCGGAGCAGATGCGAGGCATCAACCAGAAGACCCCACAAGACCCGGTAGACCGTGCGCACACGGCCCAGGGACGCGACCCGGGCACCTCGGGCGACTCGGAACCCGCCCCGCGGCAACTGGCCCTATTCGAGCCCTGATGGGCCGGGAAACGAGGCGCCCCGAGCGGAGAGCACCCCGCCGGGATTGGCACAAAATGGCACACCTAAAAAAGGGACGACCCAAGCGGAGCCCCCCGCCGTCCGGGTCCTTCCCGTGGTCGCTGCCGGCCGGGGCAACGGGAATAGTCGCGGAAGGCAACTCCCTTTATTTCACCGGGAACCGGCGACCACCGACGGCCGGCGAATAGTTCACAGACTTCACACCTAAAAAAGGGGGGCGCCGCGCTGCCGTCGAAGACAAGCACGACGCCCCGGAAGGTTGCGCATGGATCCTACACAAGAACCGCGTGATCCACAACCACCGACGCTACTCGACGCCGCGCTGGCCTACGCCGCGCGGGGCTGGTCGCTTATCCCCATCAACGTGGCGACGAAGAAGCCGCCCGAAGGTCTGCGATGGAAGCGCTACCAGACGACGCCGGCCGACGCTGCCCGGCTGCGCGAGTGGTTCTCGGGCAAGTACCGGGCGCTGGCGGTCGTGCTGGGCGAAGTCTCCGGCGGTTTGGTCTGCCGGGACTTCGACCGGATGGATGCCTACGAGGCATGGGCGACGGCCCACCCCGACCTGGCCCGGACGCTCCCCACCGTGGCCACGGGCCGACCCGGGCGACACGTCTACTTCCGGACGGCGGAACTCTGCTTCGTCGACCTGCCCGACGGCGAGTATCGGGGCAACTCGGGCCACTACTGTGTTGTGCCCCCGAGCGAACACCCGACGGGCCGCGATTACCGCTGGCTGACTGTCCTGCCCGACGGCGAGTTGCCTTTCGTCGAAGACGTTCGCGCCGCCGGTTTTCTTCTTGACGGTCCGTGCAACAGAGAGAACGGAGAAAACCCAGATAGGGGGGTCGAATCGCTGGGACCGCCGACTTCGGTACCGCATCGCCTGGCGCACGCATCCGGCCGCGAATTTCACGGGGGTAGGGGGTCGAATCGACTCCCCGAGCCCATTGATATCGTATGCTTCAATGGGGGAGACTGCCCCGAGTTTGACACGTCCGTTGGAGGCCAACCAGACCGGAACCTGGCGTGGAACCTTACGAGGGCAGGCAAATGCCCATCCGAACGCAGATTCTCGACAGCGGCAACTTCGTCTACTCCCCAGAGTTGCCGGTAAACCCGGCGTTCTCAGAATACCTGACCTTCGCCACCCGGGTCATGCATCAGTGGCGAGAGGTGCAGGAGGCATGGGATCGGTCGCCCTACTCGGAGGACGTCCGCAAGCGTAAGGCCCAAGTCGATGAACTGTTCAAAGACTTCGTTAAGACTTTCAAGGCCTGCTTCAGCCTGAGGCCCGTCCGGCAAGAGCGGATGTTCTTGCCGGTCTCTCGTTTTTTCCAGCGGCAATACCCCATTCGGGACCCGTTCTCTATTCTCCATTGCGACGTGGAGATCCCGCTGCACACGGTCCACGACTTCCATGATCATCACGCCCTAGCTCGGATCAACGCCGCATTGGCCAAGGATGCCCCCTTCCCGTGGTGGCAGCGCGGAACCTATGGCCAACCATGCTACTTGTTTGGCGAGTGGGTCTGGGAACTCAAGCCGTCCGAAGTGGGACAGAGTTCCGAGGGGCTCGTGCTGTCGTTCCTGGAGCTTTCGGACAAACACCGGCAGGCCACCGACCCTGCGAGCTACGGTCCCTCGGTGACGGGCGTGACGTCGGGCGCGGACTTCATCCCCGAGAATCTGCGGGTCCTCGCTTGGCGTCGGACCGGCGGCAAGTGCGGCAAGTGCCGGGGGCGCCAGTCGCTGCACTTCGACTACGTCAAGCCGCTGCGGCCGGGCGTCGAGCCCACGCCGGACAGCATCGAGCTGCTCTGCAATTCCTGCTACCGCAAAAAGCACGACTTGGACTGAGCCGCCTTCGGACGCGGCATCAGGCCAGGTCGCCTTCGGGACTCGCACCCCAGCCGCGCGGACTCTCCACGGCTGCCCACCACTGCTTGGGCCCCATCCCGCAGTACCGTACCGCCAGCCCCGCGTGTTTCGTCACGGGTTTTGTGATTGAGTAAACGGACCGGGAGACGTACCCCAGGTGAAAATCGCAAAAAAGCGCCGGGGCGTAGGTACCATATCAACCGGGCCGCAGGCGATTGGGGGCCAAGGGGGACAGCTGCGAGTGGTATAGCGACCATGGTTCAGCGGCATCCCATTAACAATGAGATACACTGGCTGGCAGCTAGGCCGCGCGGTATACACACACGGCCGCTTCGCCTTGCCATTTCGACTGCCCGGCAGTTACCTCCCCGGCCATCCGACAACCGGCCACTGACTACTAGCCACCAACTAGTTCACTAGACCACCCATCTTGCCCAGCATCGCTTTCACGCCGGAGGGGTCGTCCTGTCGCCAATCGGTGAAATGGCTGGAAAACTGATGCGCGAGATCGGGGATCCGGGCGGCGAGTCGCTCGCTGAGCACGCCCGGCGGGCCGCTCGCCTGGATGTCGGCCAGGAATTGGGTGAGTTCGGCTTTGGCCTCCGGCGGTCCGAGCAGCATGAAATGAACCCAAGCCCAACTGTCGCGATAGTCGCTTTGGTCGAGCTTCGAGAAATCGCCCTCCCGCTCCAGCTTGTCCAGACGCGGAGTCCGCCCGAAGCGGACGTTCCACTTGATGCTTCTCAGGTAGGGATTTCCATGGGCCCGTTGCTCGGGCGGGAACTCGAAATACTCGGCCAATCCCTCGTCGAGCCAGAGGGGGACCATGGGCAAGGTGGAGTGGAGCAAGGCGTGGGTACACTCGTGGCGGATGTCGACCTCGAAGTCCGCGCTGCGGTGGACGAGCACCTTGCCCGGCCCCTGGCCCTTGAAAAAAAACGCCCGGCGATAGGGCATGTTCGGCAGATAATACGCCAGATAGCGTCGATAGCTCGGTTCGTCGCGGAACAGGTAGAGTTCGATCGGCTCGGCGGGCGGGCGGACCCCGAGTTGGGTAGCCAAGTCGTTTTGCAGCCCGGCCAGTTCCCCCAAGAGCCGCTCGAGGCCCTGCATGGGAAAGTCGGCCCGGCAGACGAACGGCCCCGCGACGCGAACGTCGGTCCACTCTTGGGCCGCGTCCGACCGCGCGGACAGCAGCGCGACGAGGAACGCCGCGACGAGGGCGATTCGACGGTCCGCCTTCCCCATGACACCGTGGCCCTCTCAGCCCGCCCTGTTCCAGCCGAACCAGCGGCCCCAGGCGGCGCGGTGCCCGAAGGACTTCCCCGCGGCCGGCTTGGATTTGGCCGAACGGATCGTCTCACTGTGGACCACTGCGGCCGGATTGCGGCAACACATCGTGCAGGCGGCGTCGTAGCCGGCCAGCGCGACCGCCTGCTGGAAGGCAGGTCGCATCCGCGGGCGGCGCGACCGCGCTCCATGGGCGTCGGTGGCGATAAAATGGGCCAGTCGCCGCTCGATCAGCCATCGGGCAAGCTTCTGTACCTCCGGGCCGAACGTGCCCGTGACGCTCCCCGCCGTCACCTGCAACAGGCAACCCGCCTCGACCAGGGCCTCGGCCGTGGCGGGCCGAGCGAGGATGCCCTGGTTGCGTTCCACGTGGGCGAGGATTCCGGTGAGCCCGGCGCGGCGGAGGCTCGCCAGCAGGGCGTCCAGCGGCAGGTAGACTTCGTGCGGCAACTCCAGGAGCACGTAGCGGCCCCGATCGGCCAAGGTGAGCAGTTCGCCCGTGCGGATGCCCTCGATCAGATCGGGCTCGATCCGCACCTCCGCGCCGGGCAGCACCCCGAGGGCGACCCCGTTCTGCTCGAGGAAGTCCCGCAGATGGGCGATTCGGGCGCGGATCGTCCGGCCGTCGTTGTGCCGGTAGGGGCCCCATTGGTGCGGCGTCACTACGACCGTGGAGATCCCGTCGGCCACGGCCAGCCGCGCCATGGCCAACGCCTCGTCCCAGTCGGCCGCCCCGTCATCGACCCCGGGCAGCAAATGGCAGTGCGTATCGATGAACGTGGGGGTTGGGGGCACGGGATTGGGAAACGATGGTGACTTGTCGGGGAAGGTGGCCGCAAGGCGGAAGCCCGCGGTTGTAGGTTGTCGGTTGTCGTCTTGTCCGTTTTCCGCTTTGGTCAGTGACAATTCTCCGCACAGTGCCTGGCGGCTTGCGACATCGCCGTCGGTCGTTGCTTCGGCGGCGGTGACGCGGGCGGCGTCAGGTTCTTGCCAATCGTCAGGAACCGCGGCTGACGGTTATGTCGGTCGTCGCCCCTGTGCCGGGTGGCAAGCCTTCGCCGCGCCGCGAAATCGGCCGGGCCGGCTCCGGGATGCCAACGGCCCGCGAAGCTTGGGATAGAGTTGGAGTAGGGTAGAGAGGTCGGCCCGAAGCGTCAAGGTCAGTACG
>JAPLNP010000502.1 GCA_026401055.1 Planctomycetia bacterium | reverse complement strand
TAGCGGGCACCTACGCCGCGAAAATGGGACTGTCCTCCTTGCGGCGTGGAAGGGGACAGGTCCATGTTTTCGGTCGACGCTCTTCCGCCAAAGACGTCCTCCCGCCGAAAAATGGACCAGTCCCCAGCCGGGTGGGTGGAGATTCCCAAAAGATCGAAGAGAATCCGGCTCACGGACTCCGTGGCGTCGGGGCGCCCAAGCCGGCGAAGCGTGTACGCGATTCGCTCCCGTCGCCGGCCGTCGGCAACCAGCCCGGACAGCACGCCCGAGAGCGACTCGTCCAGCCGGCCCTCAATCTGCCGCTCGTCCAACACCGGGCACCCGCCGACGGTGCGAAACAACTCGGCGTTATGGGCTTGGTGGTCGTCCGCGGCATGGGGATACGGCAGCAACACCGCCGGCACGCCCACGGCGGCCAACTCGGCCAGCGTCGAGCCGCCGGCGCGGCAGACGGCCAGATCAGTCTGCCGCAACACCCGGTCCATGTTTCGGAGAAACGGCACGACCATCGCGTCCAGGCCGAGCTTGCCGTAGAGCGATCGGGTGGCCTCAACTCCTGCTTCGCCGGCCTGATGGACGATCTCCCAGCGGGCCAGTTCGCGGCGGATCATGTACAACGCCCGGGGCACGTTCTCGTTGAGCGATTGCGCGCCGCCGCTGCCGCCGAGGATCAGCAGTCGCCGCGGGCCGCCCTGCTCGCCGCTTTGGACGCGGGTCGTGAAACCGTGGCGAATGGGCGTGCCGGTCACTTCCACCCGCTTGCGACAACGCAGCCGAGCCACCGTCGGCTCGAAGGCGACGCAGACGGCATCGGCCGATCGGGCGAGCCATCGGGTCGCCCGGCCGGGCACGACGTTCTGCTCCAGCAGGATCAGCCGAGCCCCACACCCCTTCGCCGCCCGGGCAACCGGCACGCTGGCATAGCCGCCCAGCCCTACGACCGCCCCAACATGCGTTTCTCGCAGAAAACGCCGCGCCGCCAGGAAGCCGGCCAGGTTCTTCGCGACGAAGCCGGGCACGTGCCACGGCCGGCGAGGCATCGGCTGGCAGGGCAGTTCCCTATAATCGAATCCGGCGCCGCACACGTGACGCCGTTCCAGCGGCTTGCCGCTCCCGACGAAAGTCACCCGAACGTCGGGAAACTCCCGCCCGACCGCTTGGGCGACCGCCAGCCCGGGGAACAGGTGGCCCCCGGTTCCCCCGCCGGCAAACACGATGTGGATTGGATGGGACGTCATATTCATATCAAACCCCGGACGGCCGGGGATGGCCCCGGGTTCGTATAAAAAAGCGATCATTTCGTCGTAGGGCGGACTTCAGTCCGCCTGGCAAAGGCGAGTCGGACTAAAGTCCGCCCTACAGTACTGGCCAGGTTGTTCCCTGACGGCTCCTCGCCGGCAAGCGGCAACGAAAAAATGACCACTCGCTGAGACTATTCGCTCGGCGGCACCGGTTATCGCCCGCGATTCTCGCACCTACCTTGCCAGAGGGGCATGCCCGGAGGCGGTCACGACCGGCGGTGGCAGCGGCGGCGACAACGGCGGCGGCTCGTGGACGTTCCACTTCAGGCAGGCGACGCCCAGGATCGCGCAGACCGCCGAGGCGATCCAGAATCGGACGACGATCCGGTTTTCGGGCCAGCCCCGGAACTGAAAATGGTGGTGGATCGGCGCGCAGAGAAACACTCGGCGGCCCCGCCATCGGTAGACGATCACCTGCAAGATCACGCTGGCGGCCTCGGCAACGAACACGCCGCCGACGAGGACCAGCAGCAGTTCCTGCCGGGTGGCCACCGCGATCAGCCCCAGTAGTCCCCCCAGGGGCAGCGAACCGGTGTCGCCCATGAATACCTGGGCAGGGTGACAGTTGAACCAGAGAAAGCCCATCACGCCGCCAATCATCGCTCCGGCGAGGACGGCCATTTCGCCGGCGCCCCGTACCCGGGGGAGATTCAGATACTCGGCCAGTTCGGCGTGTCCGCTGGCGTAGGCCACGACGCCCATCGCGCCGATGGCAAACACGAGACACCCCCCAGCCAGGCCGTCCAGCCCGTCAGTCAGGTTGACCGCGTTCGATGCTCCCACGATCACGAGCACTCCCAGCGGTATCACACCCAGCCCCAGCGGCAAGGTGCTGCCCAGGAGGGGAACCCAAGGCATCAGTACCTCGGGTTCTTGGGTGTGGTGCATATAGAGCAGCGTGACCGCCGCGGCGGCGACGAGCCACTGCCCCAGCAGTTTCGTCCACCAGGAAAGGCCGTTCGTCCGGCCGCGAAGCTTGATCAGATCGTCGATCGCGCCGACGGCGGCCAGCCCGAGCGCGACCACCAGGGCGACCTGGATGAACCGGTTCGCCAGATCGCCGAAGACGATCAATCCGGCGACCAATCCGGCCACGAGGAACAAACCGCCCATGGTCGGCGTAGACTCCTTCGCCTGGTGCAGACGCCGCAATTCGGCCGAGTCGCTTCGGATCGGTTCGCGGAAGTGTCGGCGGAGCCAGCCGATCAAGCGTGGTCCGAGAGCCAACGCGAGGAGGAAACTCGCCATCGCGGCCAGCGCGCCGCGGAGCGTGATCTTGCCCAGCCCCGGCCATGCCGCTTCCGGAAAACGTTCGATCAGCCAGAGGAGCATGGCGGCGCGGCGGGGGGAGGAAGGAGGGAGGGCACGAAAATGACCAATGACCGAGCACGAATGACCAAGACGCGCAAGCCGGTGAACGCATGGGTCATCGGGATTTGGTCATTGGTCATTCCGGGGAAGTATCCCTGAGCAGCCGGAGCGGCGCTTGCGCGCCGCCCCGGCGCTCAGTCATTAAGTCTCGTCGCGAAGCACTCGCCGGAGCGGCTGACCCAGTAGCCGCAGGTCCGGCAAGATAAGCTCCAACCCAGGAGGGAGGGCGGCGCCGGAGTTCCCGCAAACTCGACGCCATCGACGAGACTCACGCTTGGTTCGTTCAAGCCCCTTTCGGTCCAGTGGGTTTTGGTTTCACGCGCTACGACGCCGCGGGTACTGTCGCAGGGCATCGACCACGTGCTGCATGTTCATTCCGCGCGAGCCTTTGACCAGCACGACGTCGCCGGGCAGGATCGCCTGGCCCAGGAAGGGCAACGCCTCGGCCGTCGTGCGGCAGGGGATCGACCGCGCCGGCGACATTCCGGCCGCTCGGGCGCCTTCGATCACGTCCCGGGCGAAGTCGCCGCAGGCGATCACCAGGTCCGCCCCGCAGCGGCTGACGATCGCGTCGCCGAGGCGGAAATGCTCCCGGGCCGACTCGTCGCCCAATTCGGCCATGTCGCCCGAGACGACCACGCGGCGTCCCGGCGCGTCGAAATCCCGCAGTAGTTCCAGGGCCGCGAGCATCGAGGTCGGACTGGCGTTGTAGGCATCGTTGATGATGGTCGCGCCGCGGACCTCGATCACTTCGCACCGCATCGGCAGCGGATCGAACGCCGCCAGTGCTTCGGCCATCTCCTTGAGGTTGATGCCCAGCAGTCGCCCCACGCCCACGGCGGCCAACGCCGCGCCGAGGTGGTGGCGTCCCCAGACGGGCACGGCGAACGCACAGCCGTCGACGCGGAACCGCAGCTTGCCGTCGGCGCTGATGACTTCGTCGGCCGTGATGTCGCAGTCGCCGTGGCGGCCCACCCAGGTGATCGGCGCCCGGCACCGCTCGGCCACCCGGCGGATCCACGGATCGTCGACCAGGACCGCGTGGCCGTCCAGCGGCAACTCGGCCAGCAGTTCGGCCTTCGCCTCGGCCACGCCGCGACGGCTGCCGAATCCGCCGAGATGGGCGTCGCCCACGTGCGTGATCACGCCCACCTTGGGGCGGCACAATTCGGCCAGCGTGGCGATCTCGCCCGGGCTGCTGGCGCCCAACTCGAGCACCGCGTAGTCGTGGTCCGGCTCGATCGCCAACATGCTCAGCGGGACGCCGAGATGGTTGTTGTAATTCCGGGGGCTGGCCGTGCCGCAAAACCGCGTGGCCAACACCGTGTGGATCATTTGCCGCGTCGTGGTCTTGCCCACGCTGCCGGTCACCGCGATTACCGTGCCGGTCGATTGGCGGCGCTTCGACTCGGCCCATTGCCACAGGGCACGCTGGGTGTTGTCGACTTCGATTGTCCAGCGATCGTCCGGCGCATCGACCGATTTGCCCACCACGGCGCCGGCCGCGCCGCGGCGGAACGCTTCGTCGGCGAAATCGGCGCCGTCATGGTTCGGTCCGCGCAGGGCCCAGAAGACGTTGCTTTCGGCCACCTGCCGGCTGTCGGTTTCGACCGGACCGAGCGTCTCTTCGCCCGGGTCCCGCGAACCGCCCTTCAGCCGCCCGCCGATCGTCTCGTAAAGGTTTTGAAGCGTCGAAAAATGCATGACACTGGGTCTTCCCGCAAGAACCACTTGCCCCTTACCACTTACCGTCCACCGCCGGATTGGCGTACAGCCAATCGCAAGCGATTGCGTAGTCGTCCATCTCTATCCGCTCGTGGCCGACGATCTGATAATGCTCGTGACCCTTGCCGGCGATCAACACGCAATCGCCGGGCGCGGCGCTGGTGAGCGCCCGGCGTATCGCGTCGGCTCGGTCGGGGATCACCCGCGCGTCGGCCGGACGATCGAACCCGTCGAGGATGTCGGCGATGATCGCCGAGGGGTCCTCGGTGCGCGGGTTGTCATTGGTCAGGATCGCCAGGTCGCAGCCCAACTCGACCGCCTTGCCCATCAAAGGCCGCTTCATCCGATCGCGGTCGCCGCCGGCGCCGAAGACGCAGATCAGCCGGCCGGCGGTCACGTCGCGCAACGTCTTGAGGCAGCCCTCCAGGGCGTCCGGCGTATGGGCGTAGTCGACAAAAACTCCGAACGGCTGGCCGCACTCGATCCGATGCAACCGGCCGGGAATGGTCTCGACCGCCTCCAGGCCGCTTACCACGGCCGGCAGGTCCAGCCCGTAGGCCAGGCCGACCGCCGCCGCTTCCAGGCAGTTGTAGACGTGGTGCGCGCCGATCATCCGCGTGCGAACCGGCACCGTGTCGCTGCCGGCCGTCAACAGGAACGTCTGCTCGCTGGCGTGCTGTTCGATCAACTCGCCGGTGATCTCGGCCGCCGACCGCGTCGCCACGGTCAGGACCGGGCCGTCGATCGAGCGCAGGTACGCCGCCGAGGTCGGATCGTCGGCGTTGATCACCGCGAACCCCTCGGGCGACAAGTAGTCGAAGGCTTTCGATTTGGCGAGCCGGTAGTCCTCAATCGTCCGGTGATAGTCCAGGTGATCGCGCCGCACGTTGGTCACGCACAAAGCGTCGAGTTCGACGCCCGCCAGTCGCGACTGATCCAGCGCGTGGCTCGAAACCTCCATCACGGCATGGGTACAGCCGTTTTCGACCATCCGCGTGAAGTACGTAGCCAGCCGATCAGCCGGCGGCGTCGTCCACTCGGCTTCGTCGCACTCGGAGCCATCAAAATAGCCCAAGGTTCCCAAAAGCCCTACTTTATGGCCAGACTTGGCCATCATTCGGGCGATCAGACAGCTCGTGGTTGTCTTACCATTGGTACCGGTAACGCCCACCAGGCGGAGTTGACGGCTGGGATTGCCGGCCAGGGCCTGGCAGATCCGGCCGAAAGCCGCGCGAACGTTGCGGACGACACAGACCGGCACGCCCACTGCGGCGACGGGCTCCTGGGCGAGGACCGCCGAGCATCCACGACCAATCGCCTCGGCGATGAACTTGCGGCCGTCGTGCTTGCTGCCGGGCAAGGCGGCAAACACGTCGCCCGGCCGAACCCGGCGGCTGTCCGACGCGCAGGTGCCCACGAAGATGTCGTCGGAGCCGAGTAACTCGGCTTCCGGCAACAACTTACGCAGACTGAGGCGGGTTCCCCGATCGGGGCAGACCTGCATGGCGTGCGGCCTCCGTGCCTTATAACGCCCGGCCGAAAGACGGTCAAAGCGGTCGCCGGGAGAGACTGCCCGGCGATCCGGTCAGGCATCCATGCCCAACCCATCCGTAGCGGCGGATTGTCTCGATTTCCGCCCCCGTGTCAAGGCGGAATTCGCCGGGCGGATTACGGTCTCAATTCGCCACGTCAGACAACCGATGCAATCAGTAGACCCGATTGTCCATACTTTCCCGCAATCTCCTCGATGACCCTGATTGACACACGACCGGCGACCCACGCCGCGGCTGCGCTCCGCGTCGGAACCTG
>JAPLNP010000411.1 GCA_026401055.1 Planctomycetia bacterium | reverse complement strand
CCGGGCGGCGCGGTCTTCGCGGCAACGGCTGATCAAAGTACGCCCCCGTCACCGCGTCGCGATCTTCAGCCAACTCCGCGCCGATCTTCACGGTCAAGTTGTTCAAATGCCGGCTCGAAATCACAATCCCGCCCAAATCCTTCAGCAGCTTCGAACCGATCGAATACGAACCAACATGGGCACTGGCCACCACCGCTTTGCTCATCACTTGTGGACTGTACGAACCGCCGTCAATCGCCAACGCCATCCGCTGAGGGAAAAAAATCCCGACAACATGTCGGGCAGCGGAACACCCGCTCGGCCAGCAGTATCTTTCCGTCGAGTGTTTGCAGCGGACGTGTTTTCATGCTCTCCACCACGTCCGATTCGCCCGACGCACCACACGTCGGACAACACGACTCCTGAAAATGCTCCTCCGCCTGTTGGATAGCCAGATCCTCGTCCATCGCCCGGCCCAGCATCCGGCCGGCCTGATGAGCGAACCATTCCATCTCGGCAAACGTCGTCTCCCTCGACAGCCCCCGGGGACCATACTTCTCCCTCGTCAGTAGGGCCACCAGTTCGTCAAACTTCTGCCGTGCTTCCGGCGACAGCATCGATCGCTCCATCTCGCACCGGGAGTCCGTTCCCATGGTAGATTCCTTTCTAAAAAAGCCAGATTGCCCAAACCATCATGGATTCTACCAACCCAAACCAAAACCTCCGACCCCAACCCGCCCACCCCAAAAAACCACAAAAAGTCCGTTCCTGCACCCTGTACCACCACCCCGGTTCGCGCAATCTTGCCCGAAATGTCAGGGTTGACTATACTCAACGGATAGAGAAGAGGAGCCCCCATTGATGGTCCGTTTTGGCTCGGTACTTGTGTTCGCCGTGCTCGTTCTGGTTGGGCCGGCAATGTCCGATGGCCGGCTCGGTCGCGCTTGGGCCGAGACGCCGCCGACGCCCAAAGCACAGGATCCGACGCCAAAGGCGCCCGACCCAGCGCCGAAGGCAGAGGATCCTGCGCCAAAGGCCCAGGACCCTGCGCCAAAGGCCCCGGACAAAGACGACGAGTACGAGCTGCAGAAGGTCCTGGTGGACACACTGGACCAGGTCGAGCGAAACTACGTCCGGGGGATCAGCCGCCGCGAGTTGGTCGAAGCGGCGATCGACGGCATCCTGCGTAAGCTCGACCCATATTCCGCTTACATCGGTCCTGAAGAGTTGGACGAGTTCCGCACCAGCGTCGAGAGCGAATTCGGCGGGATCGGGATCCAGATCGCCAACGACGGCGACGAGCTTCAGGTGCTCAGCCCCCTGGTGGGCGCGCCCGCCTATCAGGCCGGCATCCTCGCCGGCGACCGGATCGTCGAGATCGACGGCAAGTCGACCGAGGGCGTCGCCATGGAGGAGATCGTCCGGCGACTCAAGGGCCCGGTCGGCTCGAAGGTCGTCCTCACGGTGATCCACCCCGACAAGCACGGCCGCGAGACGATCTCCATCACCCGGGCTCAGGTCCACGTCGAGACCGTGCTGGGCGACCGCCGCAAATCGGACGATTCCTGGGACTTCATGCTCGATCGGGACCGGCGGATCGGGTACGTCCGGATCACCGCCTTCAGCCGCGACACGGCCAGCGAACTGCGATCGGCGATCGAGTCGCTGGAAAAGGAGAAACTGGCCGGACTGATCGTCGACCTGCGGTTCAATCCCGGCGGGCTGTTGAACTCCGCGATCGAGGTCAGCGACATGTTCGTCGCCGAGGGACGCATCGTCAGTACCGAGGGCCGCAACGCGCCCGAGCGACAATGGGACGCCCACAAGGAAGGCACCTTCCCGGGCTTCCCCATGGTCGTCCTGGTCAACCGCTTCAGCGCCAGCGCCAGCGAGATCGTCGCGGCGTGTCTTCAGGACCACAAGCGGGCAAAGATCATGGGCGAGCGGACCTGGGGCAAGGGCAGCGTGCAGAACGTCGTTTCGCTGGAACAGGGCCACAGCGCGCTGAAGTTGACGACGTCCTCCTACCATCGCCCCAGCGGCAAGAACATCCACCGCTTCCCCGACGCCACGGAGAAGGACGAATGGGGCGTTACGCCGGACGAGGGCTGCAAGCTGGAACTGGACCCGGTCGAGATGGTGGCGTTGGTCAACCAGCGCCGTCACCGGGACGTCGTGAAGCCCAAGGCCGCCGAGCCGGCCGAGAAATCCGCGGCGGCAGGTGGCGCCGATCCGCGGAAGGCTCCGGAGAAGGTCGCCGAGGCAAGCCCGGAGAAGGCGGTGGTCGATCGCGTCCTCACGATGGCCGTCGACTACCTCGGCGGCGAGCTGGCCAAGGCGAAGTGAGACGCCGCCCGAGCCCGGTCGTATCGGCCGTGAGGGGGGGATGGCGTTCGGGGGGCGCGGCTGGCTTGCCCGTCGCGCGGGTGGCTGCTATATTCGAGCCTTTTGGGGCCCCGCCACCCACGTTCTCCAAAGAAGGTCCACTCGAATGACCAACTTTTCCTGGGCGATTGACGGCACGATCGTCGGGGTCTATCTCGTGGTGACGATGGTCGCCGGCTTGATGGTCCGCCGCTACGTGGCCAAGGTCGACGATTTCCTCGTGGCCGGGCGCGAGATGAACGTCTATCTGGGCATCGCCTCCCTGGCCGCCACCGAGTTCGGCATCGTCTCGTGCATGTACGCCGCCCAGAACGGCTACGACAAGGGCTTCGCCGGCGCCGTGCCGGGCGTTCTCAACGCGGCGGCGATGCTCTTCGTCGGCTGGACCGGCTTCTGCATCAAGCCGCTGCGCGATTCGGGCGCGATCACCGTCCCCGAGCTGTTCCAAAAACGTTTCGGCACCAGCGTCCGCTGGCTGTCGGGAGTGGTCATCGTGCTCGGTGGCCTCTTGAACATGGGCGTGTTCTTGCGGACCGGCGGCGAGTTTCTCGTGCGAGTCTGCGGTTTCAACCCCGAGATGGTTATTGCCGGCCAGCCGGTCGAGACCATCGTCGTGATGATGACCGTGTTGCTCGTCGGCGTGGCGACCTACACGATCGTCGGCGGGATGTTGTCCGTCCTGGTTACCGATTTTCTTCAGTTCGTGGTGATGAGCGCGGGCCTGATCGCCGTGACCGTGCTGATTCTCCACGAGCCGGGATGGGACGGGCTGGTGGCGGCCGTCGAAAAACACCGCGGCGCCGGAGGGTTTAATCCCTTCGTCAATCCGGATATGGGGTGGTCCTACGTCCTCTTCAATCTCTTTGTCGGCACCGCGGCCGTGTTGACCTGGCAGACGACGATCGCGCGCGTGCTCGCCGCCAAGGACAGCAGCACCGGCATGAAGGTCTACACCCGAACGTCGTTCTTCTTCGTCTGCCGATTCCTGATTCCCGGCGTCTGGGGAATCGCGGCGCTGGCGGCGATCGGGCCGGGGCTGAAGGGCCCCGACTCGCTCTACGCGATGCCGCAATACCTCGCCACCGCGGTGCCCATCGGACTGATGGGCATCCTCGTCGCCGCGATGCTCGCCGCCGACATGAGCACGGATTCCTCCTACATGCTCACCTGGGGTAGCGTCATCTACAACGACATCATGGCGCCGTTCCGCAAGACCCAGTGGTCCGACGCGAAGGGCCTCCTGGTCAACCGGTTCATTATCGCCGGCATCGGCGTCTTCCTGCTGTTCTTCGGCCTGTGGTACACGCCGCCGGGCGACCTGTGGACCTATCTGGCCGTGACCGGCGCGATCTACCTGACGAGCATGTCGACGCTGCTGATTTCGGCGTGCTACTTGCGATGGACGAACGATTGGGGAGCGACCGCCGCCATCATTCTCGGCGCAACCGTGCCCGTTCTTACCCTCTTTCTCCAGAAGGTCGGAACCGAGGCTTCCATGAAATGGTTTGTCGACCATAGCTGCCATTGCGGGATTGCGGCCTATGTGCTCTGCTGGACGGCGATGGTTGTCGGTTCTCTGCTGAAACCGCTCTTTGTCGAGCCAGACGCTCAACCGGCGGAACCGTCCGCCACGAAGGGAGGCGCCTAACGATGGGCGAACACTGGTTCTGGTGGCTGATGACCATGGCCTGCGTCGTCTGGTACTCGACGATCACCGTCTACGTCGCCATCCGAGGCGCCGTGGACATCAAGACGATGCTCGCGCGCCTGGATAGGAGCGAGACCGAAAGGAACGAGTCGACCGGCGGGACGATTAGCGGACCAGACAGTGGCTCCCGCTGAATTGAACCTGGCGGACCGTTAGCGACGCCGACCGAACACGTCCCGCAGGACGGCCTTGACGAGAAACACGGCATCGACGAAATAGCGCGGGACCATCCGCCGCGGCTCGCGCCAGATGCGATACGTCCACTCCGCGCCGATCCGCCGCATCCACTTCGGCGCCCGGGCAACACGGCCCGCCACGAAATCGAACGACGCGCCGACCTGCACGCATGCCGGCACACCCAGCGCGTCGATGTTCTCGGCCAGCCAGAGTTCGCCCCGGGGCTGGCCGAACGCCACGAACAGCAGGTCCGGTCGGGCATGGCGGATCCGCCGAATCAGTCGGGCGTGCTCCTGGGGCGAAAGCTCGGAGAGCATCGGCGTCTCGATCCCGACGATCCGCAGGCCCGGTGAAAGGCGGCGAAGGTTCTCGGCCGCCTGCCTGGCGACCTCCGGCGCGCCGCCGAGCAGGAACACGCGGTGTCCACGCCGGGCCGCTTGTTGGCAGAGTCGGTAGATCGAGTCGGCGCCGGTCACGCGTTCCGGCAGCGGCCGGCCCAGCAGACGTGAGTACCAGACCAGCGGCATGCCGTCGGCCACCAGGAAGGCCGCCCGACGGTTGACCTCCGCCAGGCGGCTCTCGCGATCGGTGAGCATGGCGTAGTGGAGGTTGGCCGTGATGAAGTAGCCCGGCGCGGCCCGGTCAATCAACCCGTCGACAAACTGGAGCATTTGCTCGGTGGTGACTCGGGCGAGCGTCAGTCCCCAGACTCGGACGGTCTCGAAGCCGGGGCCGCTCTTCGCCGATGGTCCCTGGGAGCCCTCGGGTTCGTGGATCAACGTCCCGGTTGGGTACACGATTCGACCTCCGGATCCGTGGCGCCGCGCATCGGCTTTTTGGACAGGATTGACAGGATGGACAAGATGGGTGTCCCCTTCAAATATGGCACGCACTTCGGCGCGGCGGGCGGCTTGTGACCGAATTCCCGGAAAATCCCGCCAAAACGACCTCGTGGCTGGGCGGGCACTGCCCACCTCCGTTGACACCTGCCCCCTGGGCGTGCTAGAACCACGCACGGTAACCCGGCCCGGTCGAGGACGCTTGGGATGAACGTGATGGTCACCGGCGGAGCCGGCTATATCGGCTCGCACGCCGTCAGACAATTGATCGAGGCAGGACACCGCGCCGTCGTGGTCGATAACCTGTTTCGGGGCCATCGCCGCGCCGTGCCCGACGAGGCGGCGTTTTACCAGATCGACCTGGCCGACACCGCCGCGCTGGCCGGCGTGCTCGCCGACGAGAAGATCGACTGCGTGATGCACTTCGCCGCCTTGACCTACGTGGGCGAGTCGGTGGCCGAGCCGCTGGGCTATTATCACAACAACACGGCCGGGGCAATCAGTCTCCTTAGGGCGATGCGGGAAGCCGGCGTCCGCCGTTTCGTCTTCAGTTCGACCGCCGCCGTCTACGGCGAGCCCGAGCGGACGCCGATCGTCGAGACGTGCCCCCAGAAGCCGGTCAACCCCTACGGCTGGTCCAAGTGGTGCGTCGAGCAGATCCTCCGGGATCACGCCGCGGCGGACGGGCGGTTTGCGTTTGTCGCGCTGCGCTACTTCAACGTGGCCGGCGCGGCGGCCGACGGTTCGCTGGGAGAGGATCACGAGCCCGAGACGCATCTGATCCCGCTGGTGCTCTTGGCCGCCATGGGACGCCGCGAGAAGCTGACGGTTTTCGGGACCGACTACCCGACGGCGGACGGAACCTGCATCCGCGATTACATCCACGTCGAGGACCTCGTGGCGGCCCACCTCATGGCGATGGAGGCGCTGCAGCCCGGCGACACGCGGTACTACAACCTCGGCATCGGTCGCGGGTACTCGGTCAACGAGATTCTCGACGCCGCCCGGGCGGTCACGGGCCGCGAGATCCCGATCGAGCACGGCGCCCGCCGGCCGGGCGACCCGGCGGTTCTCTTCGCCGACTCCGGCAAGATCCAGCGCGAGCTCGGCTGGTCGCCCCGTTATCGCGGCGTCGAAGAGATCATCGCGACCGCCTGGCAGTGGGACCGGGAGCATCCCGACGGATACGGGGATTGATGCAACAGCGGAACGCGGTTTCAACCGCGGGTTTCCGCCGCGCGGCTATTGTCCACCCAGTCTCCAATCCCCGATCCCCGATCCTGACCCGGTGAGAACACTTGGGCTACTGGCCAAACGGCGTCCTATCGGTTATCATAGGGACATAGAGGGCCGATTATCCCCCATTCGTCTGATACGTCGGCCCCCCGGCAAACGGCCACCACCAAGCGACGTCCCACGTCCGTAGACCCTTTCGAGGGAGAGAAATGGCCCGTAAACTAGTCAATCGCAAGGCGTTGCGCGAAGAAGTCGAGGCCGCTGAGCGCTCCGAGGGCGTTGAGAAGAAGGTCGCCAAGACCCCGACGAAGCGTAAGAGTCGTGCCAAGGTGACCAAAGAGGTGCGTTTGAAGGCCTTCTGGGGTGTATTCAATCAGTCTCTGCGGCGGGTCGCCGTGTTTGAGTACGCCCAGCGTCCGCAGGCCGACCAGAAGGCGGAAGACCTCAGCACCTCGCAGAAGACACCCCACTTCGTCCAACTCGTCAAGGAAGTGATCGAGGAATAGCGGCGGGCTTTCGGACTGTATTGTGAGGATGAATCGCCCATGGTTCGTGTCTCTCTACTTGGGCGCGTCGTCTGGTCCTTGGCGCCGCTGGTGCTATTGCTGTTGGGTTGTGGCGGCTCGGACGGGACCGCGACCCCGGATCGGACGGCCGAGAGCCTGCCCGAGCTTGGCGACTACTTGCCCCCGTTGGACGACGCGCGCGTCGAGGTGGCTCCGCCGGCCGGCTGGCACGTGCCTTCGCGAGACTCCC
>JAPLNP010000437.1 GCA_026401055.1 Planctomycetia bacterium | reverse complement strand
TCCGGCGGGATGAAGCAGAAGCTGGGACTCGCTTGCACGTTGGTGCGTCCCCCGCGGCTGTTGCTCTTGGACGAACCGACCGCGGGCGTCGACCCGGTGTCGCGGCGCGAGCTGTGGACCATCGTCGGCGAGGCCGTCGCCGCCGAGGGGATGAGTGTTCTCCTGAGCACGGCCTACCTCGACGAAGCCGACCGTTGCGACGAGGTGGCGCTCGTGGACGAGGGACGTCTGCTCGGCATGGGAACGCCGCGGTCTTTTGGCGATCGGGTCCGCAATCGCACCTTTCTTGTCTCCGCTGGCACGACAAAATCGCGGACGTTGCAGGACCGTCTGGCCGATGCCGAGGGCGTCGCGGACGCCGTGGTCCAGGGACAAAGCGTCCGCCTGGTGATGGACGAGGGGCGCGTGCCCACGCCGGAGACGCTGTTGCCCAAGGTGGATGCGGTTTCGATCGAGCCGGTCGAGCCGCGTTTTGAGGACGGATTCATCGCGATGCTCCGCGCGGTCAAGGAACAGCCGCGTCGGCAGCCGGAAGATCGCGACACGGCACCGCAATCGACGCACCCGGACCACCCCGCCGAGCCGATCATCGAGGTCCGCGACGTCCGCCGCCGCTTCGGCCGGTTCTACGCCGTCAAGGGCGTCAGCTTCGACGTGCGGCGGGGGGAGATTTTTGGGCTGCTCGGGGCCAACGGGGCGGGAAAGTCGACCACGTTCCGGATGCTCTGCGGCCTGCTGCCGCCCAGCGCGGGGGCGCTGCGGGTGGCCGGCGTCGACGTCCGCCGCGCCGCGGCCGCCGCCCGGGCCAGGATCGGCTACATGCCGCAAAAGTTCTCGCTCTACGGAACGCTTTCGGTCGAACAGAACCTGCGGTTCTTCAGCAGCGCCTACGGACTTGCCGGGCGGCGGCGGGCCGAGCGGATCGCCTGGGCCGTGGACAAGTTCGCGATGCACGAGTGGCGCGGCGCACGCGGCGAGGATTTGCCCTTGGGCTTCAAAAAGCGCCTCTCGATGGCCTGCGCGCTGATGCACGATCCGGACGTCCTGTTTCTCGACGAACCGACCTCGGGCGTCGATCCGCTGGCACGACGCGAGTTCTGGCGCGAGATCAACGCGCTGGCCGCCCAGGGAGTCACCATCATGGTGACCACGCACTTCATGGAAGAAGCCGAGTACTGCGACCGCCTGGCCATCATGGCGGCCGGCGAAATCCTGTGCGAGGGCACGCCCGACGAGATCCGCGGCACCGCCGCGCGCCGCAACGGGCACGAGCCGACCATCGAGGACGCCTTCATCGGACTGATCGAGCGACGGGAGCAGCAGCCGGCGGGGGAAGGATGATGAGCCGGCGCGCCGACACCGCCGCCCCGCGAGGCGGGTCGCTGATGCGACTTCGCGGGCTGGTGCGCAAGGAATTCCTCCAGGTCGTCCGGGACAAGAGCAGCATCGGAATCGCCTTCCTGTTGCCGACCGTGTTGCTGCTGTTGTTCGGTTACGGCGTCTCCCTCGACGCGAAGCACGTCCCCATCGCGATTGTCGTCCAACAGCCCAGCGCCGACACCGCCCGGCTCGTCGGCGTCTTCCAGGGCTCGGAGTACTTCGACCCCAGCGTCATGCTCTCGACGCGCGAGGCCGTCGCGGCGATGGAACAAGGCCGTGTGAAGGCGATCGTCCACGTGCGAGCCAACTTCGCCGACCGGCTCCGCGCCGATCCGGGCGCGCCGATCCAGGTGATCGTCAATGGCGTCGACGCCAACACGGCAAGGCTCATCCAGGGCTACGTCCAGGGCGCGTGGCAAAGCTGGCTCGCCGCCACCGCCCGGGCCGACGGGCTGATCTTGCCCCCCGCGGTCGACGTCCAACATCGCATCTGGTTCAACCCCGGCGTGCGGAGCCGCGACTTCCTCGTGCCGGGACTCATCCCTCTCGTCATGGTCCTGATCGGCGCGCTGTTGACCGCGCTGGTCATGGCCCGGGAATGGGAACGCGGCACCATGGAGTCGCTTCTGGTCACGCCGGTGACGATTCGGGAGATTCTTGTGGGCAAGCTGGCGGCGTACTTTAGTCTCGGGCTGGGCGGAATGCTGCTGTCGGTGTTCATGGCGACGTGGCTGTTCGGCGTGCCGCTTCGTGGGTCGTTCTGGGTCCTATTGCTGGCGTCCTCGCTGTTTCTGGTCGTGGCGTTGGGCATGGGTCTGCTGATCTCGACGGTGGCCCGAAACCAGTTCGTCGCGTCCCAGGTCGCCATCCTGTCGACGTACCTGCCGACCTTCATCCTCTCCGGGTTCATTTTCGACATCGGCAGCATGCCCAAGCCCATTCAGGTCATCACCTACGCCATTCCGGCCCGCTATTTCGTGTCGATCCTGCAAACGGTGTTTCTCGCGGGCGACGTCTGGCCGGTCATCCTGCCCAACATGCTGGCCTTGTTGGCCATGGCCGTTGTGCTGCTCGGTCTGACGCGCCTGCGATTGAAAAAGAGGCTGCAATAGGAGAGGGCCATGTGGAACCGCGTCGCGGCGCTCGTGCTGAAGGAATTCCTCGCCCTCTTGAAGGACCCGCGCAGCCGCACCGTCATCATCGTGCCGCCGCTCCTGCAGTTGCTCGTGTTCGGATACGCCGCGACGTTCGACCTCAACGATATCCCTTACGCCGTCTACAACGAAGACCCGGGCCAGCCGTCGCGCGACCTGCTCGCGCGATTCGCGTCCTCGGACAATTTCCGCCTCGTCGAGACCGTCGCCCGCGAGAGCGACATCGGGCCGCTGATCGATCGCAGGCGGGTTCTGCTGGTACTGCACGTCCGGCGGACGTTCAGCCGGGACCTCTATCGAGGCGGCTCGGGGGAACTGCAAGTGCTGCTGGACGGCCGCAACTCGAACACGGCTCTGGTCGCGTTGGGCTACGTCCAGATTGTCGTCAACGGGTTCAACACCGAGTGGGCGGCCTCGCATGGCCAGCGAGAACCGCCCGCCCATCTCGTCACCCGCGCGTGGTTCAACCCGAACCTCGAAAGCCGATGGTTCATCGTGCCCGGCATCGCCGCGCTGTTGACCCTGGTCGTCACGCTCCTGGTCACGGCGCTGTCGGTGGCCCGGGAACGGGAAAACGGCACTTTCGACCAGTTGCTCGTGGCGCCGTACCGCCCGTGGGAAATCCTGATCGGCAAGTCCGTGCCGGGGTTCGTCATCGGACTGGGTGAAGCGTCGGTCATCATCCTGGCCGCCGTGTTCTGGTTCCAGGTGCCGCTGGTCGGAAGCCTGGTGGCGCTGTACGGCGGCCTGGTGGTGTTCCTGTTCTGCGTGATCGGCGTCGGACTGATGGTCTCGTCGTTGGCGGTGACGCAACAGCAGGGGCTCCTGGGGGCGTTCTTGTTTCTCGTCCCGGCCATCATTCTGTCGGGCTTTGCCACGCCGATCGCCGACATGCCCCCGGCGGTGCAGAGACTCACGCTCATCAACCCCATGCGTTACATCGTCGAGATCGTGCGCCGCGTGTTTCTCGAAGGAGCGACCGTTTCGGACCTGAGCGGGCAACTCTGGCCGATGGCCGTCATCGGCGTCGTGACCCTGACCGCGGCCACCTGGCTCTTCCGGCACCGGATGCAGTGAAAAGCGTAAGGCGTAAAGACCGAGCCGCGACCGTGAGGGAGCGGTGCTGGAGAGTCGCCGCATCATGTGGCATCGTCCCGCTCCCTCACGGTCGCGGCTCGGTTTGGGCGTGAATCCACAACCCCCGTTCCGTGTATAAAACGGCCCCCCATCCCGATCACCACTTCTTCGCGTTGTCGCCAACCGGCGATGCTCTTATACTTGAGACCAGACCCTCAGCGACAACACCCACCCACGGGAGGCTCATCATGTGCCGTTCGACTTGGCGGAAACGAGATATTGGCTCGGCGCTCGTTGCGATCATCCTGGCCGGCGTGTTGCCGCTGGCGGCCGAGGCGGCCCCGGCCGGACACGTGGCCAAGACGTACAACAACGCCCCCTTCGATTACACGATGACGCCGCTGAGCGAGAGCGACGCTTATCGCGTCGTTCGGCTGACTTATCCGTCGCCGGTCGTCACGCCGGTCGAGGCGAACAACACGATCCCGGCCGATTATTATCTGCCCAAGGGAATCAAGCCGGGCGATGCGAAGCGGCCCGCCGTGATCTGCCTGCACATCCTCAACGGCAATTTCGAGCTGGAGAACATGATCTGCTCGGCCTTGGCGTCGCGGGGCGTGCCGGCCGTGATGTTCAAGCTGCCCTACTATGGAGAGCGAAGCCTGCCGGGGGGACGGCGAGCCCTGTTGAATAACGCCGAGTTGTTTCTCGGCTCGTTGCCGCAGGGGGTCGAGGACACCCGCCGCACCGTCGACCTGCTGGCGTCCCGGCCCGAGGTGGACCCCGAACGGATCGGAGTCGTGGGCATCAGCATGGGCGCGATGCTGGCCACGGGCTCGGCCAGCATCGACAAGCGTCTGGCCCGGGTCGCGCTGATCCTGGGCGGCGGCGATCTGCCGTACGTGATCGACCACTCGCCGGAAGCCCACGAACTCAAAGAGTTCATCGCCGCCCTGCCGGCCGACAAGAAGGCCGCGTTCGAGCGGAAGATCGCCGAGATCGATCCGTTGGCGCACGCCCCAGGCCTCCGCGATCGGGCGGTCCAGGGCAAGGTGCTCATGTTCAACGGGACCGACGACGACGTGATCCCCAAGCCGTGCGCCGAGAAGCTGGCCGCCGCGCTGGGGATGTCGGATCGGGTGGTCTGGCTCGAAGGACTCGGGCATTACACGGCGATGGCGGCGCTGCCGCAGATCATGCAGACGACGGTCGATTTCTTTGCCGAGGACTTGCCGCCGGGCGTGAAGCCCGCCGCGCCGCCCGCCGCCGGCGCCAGCCCGGTCCAAGTGGTCAGCACGATACTCGCGCAGCTCAACGCCCTGCTGTCGATCGAGCCCAAGCCGGGCAAGTGCCACTATGCCGACCTCGAAGTCGCCGCCACGCTCAAGGGCGGTCAGAAGATCGACGCCGCGTTGCGGTACGTCCGCGGCGCCGGCGACCGCTTCTCGCTCCGGCTCAACCTCAAGGAGCCGCTGGGCGTCAACGTGTCGCTGGGCTACGGCACGGATCCGTGGCTAGCCTCCGGCACGAAGGTGGTTTTCAAGGGCGGCGCCGAGCCGGCCGACAAGGCGACCGCGCCGGCCCGACCGTTCGCCGGCGTCGATCCCAAGAACCTCGTCAAGCTCCGCGTTGTCGCCGGCGCGTTGGCCGGGGCGTCGCTGGCCCCGAGCCTGCTGGACAGCGTGGCCACCTTCGCCGAGGAGAAGACCGACGAGGGCCGCGCGGTCCGGATCACCTTCAAAGGGAAGCTCCACGGCAGCGCGCTCTTGACGCTCAAGCTGGACGGCAAAACGCCCCGCCGGCTGACGTTTGACGTGGACGGCACCAAGGGCGCCGTCACGTTCGTCGGCTGGCAAACCGACACGGTGGCCCCCGACGCCCTCTTCGCCCCGCCGCCCGACGCCCCGGTGACCGAGGTGGATCGGGCCGACGTTTATCGCATCTTCTCGTCCCTCTTCAACTTCCTCATGGAGATGGTCCAATGACGACGTTTCATGACTCGGCCGGGGACTGGTCCGTTTTTCGGCCGAGACGCGTGTTTTGCGGGAAAGCGTTGACCGAAAAAGGGACCTGTCCCCTTCTGCAGCACCCTTCGGCTCCGCGAGGGGGACAGTCCCATTTTCGTGGCGGCGACGCGAGTTGCCGCAATAACGTCCTCCGCGCCGCGAAAATTGGGACAGTCCCCTGCAATCCGCGCGTGCGCTTGGCCGGCTGCCTGACGGCGCTGCTGCTGCTGGCCACCGTCGCCACGGCCGCCGAGCCGGCGCTGGAACTCGTGGCCCAGGTGCCCAACGGCGTGTTGGCCAAGTCACAGGGCAAGCAGTTCCTGATCGTCGCCGGAACGCCCGAGCAAATGGGCACGGCCCACGGACAACTCGTCGGCGAGCAGGCCCGAAAGCTCACCGAGCGCGTGCTCTACGTTATCGGCGCCGGCGAGAGCATTGAGTCGGGCAAGTGGTTCATGGAGCGGATGGCCGAGATCGAGCGCCGCACCACGCCCTTTATTCCCGAACGCTTCTTCAAAGAGTGCGACGCCCTGTCGGCCGCGGCCGGCGTCTCCCAGCGCGACGGCCGCTACGCCAACCTGTTCCCCGAGCGGTTCCATTGCACCGGCATCGCCGTCCGCGGCAAGGCCACGAGCGACGGCCGCGTGTTGCACGCTCGGGTGCTCGACTACATCCGCGACTTCAACCTCCAGGCCGGCGCCGCCGTGATCGTGTTCATGCCCGACGGGTACAACACCTGGATGAGCCTGAGCTACGCCGGTTTCGTCGGCACGGTCACCGCGATGAACGACAAGCATCTTGCGGTGGGCGAGATGGGCGGCCGTGGCGAGGGCCAATGGGACGGGATGCCGATGAGCCTGCTTCTGCGCGACGTCATGGAACGCGCTTCGACCGTCGATGAAGCCGTCAAAATCATCCGCGAAACGCCGCGGACGTGCGAGTATTACTACGTCCTGAGCGACAAGTCCCGCGCGATGGTCGGCCTGCACTGCACGCCGGGCGAGGTCGAGCTTCTCGAGCCGGGCAAGCAGCACCCCCAACTCCCCTTCGTGCCCGAGGACACCGTGCTGATCTCGGGTCCCGATCGCGCGAAAGTGGCCAGCGAGCGGATCCAGCAGTACTACGGCAAGATCGACCCGGAGACGATGATCGAGATCATCAAGCGACCGGTGGCGATGGCCTCGAACCTTCACAACGCGGTGTTTTCGCCCGAGACGCTAGACATGTGGTTCGCCGACGCCGGCCGCTACACGCCGGCGTGCAACGAGCCCTACGCCCGGTGCAATTTGGGGGAGTTGGTGGAGTTCTACCGGCAGACACGGAAGTGAGAATCCATCGCGAACAAAGACTTCCGACCACTTCATGCTTCAACCATTCTTGGGACCAAAGCCATGGACAATCCCGTGGCCGTGACGCGACGCACCGTCTTGGGTTCCCTTGCGATGGCAACCGCCGGCGCGATGGCGACTACGGCCGGCGGCGACATTGCTTCGGCGGCCGACTCGGGCGGCAAGGACGTCGTGCAGGCTCTGAAGGTGCTCACCGTCTCGGAAGGCAAGATGCTCATCGCCCGGGGGATTGCCCGGATGCCGCTGGTGCAAAATGCCTTGAAGAAGGGCATGCTCATCATCGCCAAGGGCACGACGACCACCTATATCGCCAAGGAAATCCTCAAGGCCGACGTTCCGCACGGGGCTTTCCTGATCGGCAGGGTCTATCCCGAAAAAGGCGGCGAGAGACTCAAACCGTGCGAGGCCATGGACGAAATCGTCCTGATCGACGGCCAGTATCGAAAGGACCTCTCCCTGGACGAGGCCCTCAAGAAGCTCAAGCCCGGCGACGTCGTCCTCAAGGGTGCCAACGCGCTGGACTACGAGAACAAACTTGCCGCCGGCTTGATCGGCGTCCCCTCGTCCTCGGCGGGCTCGTCGGGAAAACTCATTCCCGCGACCGTCGGCACCAAGGCGCACTTGATCGTGCCCGTAAGCCTCGAAAAGCAGGTCGGCGGCAACATCGTCGAAATCGTCAAGGCGATGCAGACGGCGGCAACCACCCTGGGCGACGACCTTTCGATGGTTCTCTATACCGGCATCATTTTCACGGAGATCGAGGCCCTGGCGACGCTCGCCGGCGTCTCGGCGCTGCACGTAGCCTCGGGCGGCATCGGCGGCGCGGAAGGCGCCGTGAGACTGCTGTTGCGCGGCTCCGAACAACAGGTGAAGAACGCCCTGGAAGTCATCGAGGGCGTGCAGGGCGAACCGCCGTTCGTCCACTGAGTTGAGGATTGTCGCGGAAACGAGAGTCGCCTTTCGCTCCGCGAAAGTAGCGCAGCTTTCGCGGAGCGAAAGGCGACAAAAGAAAGGAGATCGGACAATGGAAGAACCCCATGTTATCTACGGTGTTCACGTGACGAATCGCGCGGCCCAGGTTCCCAATGTGCAGGGACTGCTCAGCGAGTACGGGTGCAACATCAAGACGCGCGTCGGGTTGCACCATGTCGACGAGAAGGTCTGCTCGCCTCGCGGCCTGATCCTCTTGGAGATGGTTGGGGATCTGGCGACCTGCCGAGCGCTGAAGACGAAACTCGCGAACCTGGAAGGCGTGGATGTTCAGGAGATGGTCTTCGGCCACGATTGATTGGCGAATCAACCATTGTCGCCTTTCGCTCCGCGAAAGTAGCGTTCCTTCCACGCCACTTTCGCGGAGCGAAAGGCGACAATACAACAGTTATTGATTCGCCGGTCCTTAGCCGCGATGACCATGCGCCCCAGCGGCCGGGTCGAAAGGCAGGGAACCACGATGAAACCACTGGCCGAATCTCCCTGGAAGCAACGGGGCCTTTTCTTCGTCGCCGGACTGCTCGTTGCTCTCGTTTGTGGGATGATCGTCTGGCACTGGATGAGCTTGGTTCCGTATGACGCGTTCGATCAACAACCGACTTGGCTCAAGGGTCTCGGGAGCTTTGTCGGCTGGCTTCCCTGGATTGGCGTAGCGGTCGTCTTGCTCGTTAGATTCGTCAAGGGACGTAGCATCCGTGTCGGGTTCTATTTTCTCGGCACCGTCACTCCCGTGGCAATTCTAATCGGATGGTTGTGTTTCGGTCCCCTTGTTGAAGACCGCATCCATCGTCAGAAGTTCAATCTGGAAACCTGGCGAGATCAGCAGCAGGGTGAGGAGAATGCGATGTGGCCTCCTCGTCTCTGCATGGTGGACGACCTGATGTCCAGCGGGAAACTGGACGGTCTTACGAGCAGCCAGGTCGTGGAGCTTCTTGGCCCTCCGCATGACAAGAGCTTCCCCTTTGGATGTACGCAGTGTGACATCCACTACTATCTCGGACCCGAGCGCGGATTCTTTCGGATTGACTCTGAGTGGTTGTTCATCGCCCTTGACAAAGATGGCAAGGTCACCCGATACTGGCTATACAGGGATTAGCTGAGCGTATCAAAGGGGTCGGGAGTCTTCGTTCTCGCTGTCCTTCGTTCAGACAAACGCTCCCGACCTCTCTATTCTCCCCCGGGCGGTGCGAAAGGCAGGTGAATCATGGGCTTAGGCGCGGCTTTGTGGCAGGAGTTGGTTGCCGGTTTTCCCGACGGCGTCGAGATGACCCGCATCGTCGTCCGTCTTCTCGTGGCCATCGTTCTCGGCGGCATCCTGGGGTTTCAAAGAGCGCACGTGGGCAAAGCCGCGGGAATGCGAACCCACATGCTCGTGACGCTTGGGGCCGCTATCGTGGTTCTTATGCCGCAGTTGACCGGGATGTCCAGCGCGGATTCGAGTCGGATCATCCAGGGCACTCTCACCGGGATCGGCTTCATCGGCGGCGGTGTCATCCTCAAAATGAGCGAGCAGCATCAGATTGTGGGCATAACGACTGCCGCCAGCATCTGGCTCACCGCAACCATTGGCATCGCCGCGGGCACGGGGCGTCTGGGTCTGGCTGTCGTGGGCACGACCTTGGCGTATATCATCCTCACGGCCTTCGGTTGGCTCGAACGTGAGATGATCGGCAAAGACAAACGACCGGCGGGTCGCTGATTCCATTCCTGGAGAACCGTGATGTACGACCGAAACCTTGTGCGGATTTCCGTTGGTTCCACGCTGCGTCGAATGGGCATGACGGCCGCACTGGTTGCGGCGATGGTCACCTCCTCGCTCGGCCAGAACCCTCCGGAAAAGACCGGCGTGCCCGCGCGCGTGCCGGGCTATCGGGGCCAGATCGATCAGGTGCGGGTGACGGAGGCAAGCCTGCCGCGAGACATTACCCCGCTGGCGCAAGCGGCTCCAACGAAAGACCTTAGCCTTGAGCAGATGGCCGCCAAGGCAATGCACTATCTGCTCCACAACCCCCTGCCAGACCATAAGTACGAGTGCCGGTTCGACATTCAGTTGCTGGGGCTGCCTCCTACCATGTATCCGGGCAGTCGCGATCCTTACATCACCTTCGGCGACACGGAATCACGCATGGACTGGGAGTTCATCTACATGCGCCAGATGAGCGGAAGCCAGGAGGGACGCGAGGTCGAAGAAGCCATCCGCGGGCGGATTTTCGGCTACATCCGTGACGACGGACTCTGCTGGCTGCCTCCCTATGCCGCCACCTGCGATCTCAGCGACCATACGCCGTGCGCCATGTCGTGGACGACCGGCAAGGCAATCGTGACCTTGACCGAGCTTTACGAGCGCAACCACGATCCCAGCCATCTCGCGAAAGCGCGGAAGCTCATCGCCGGCCTGCAAAGCCTCGCCAGTTGGGACACGGGCCGCGCCTACTACGAGGGCGGCGGCGGGGGCTGGCGGGACGGCAAGTGGATGAACACGGGCTGTGCCGACGCCTATCCGTGCATACTGGACCCCGTCGTCCGGTATTGGGAGGTGACCAAAGACCCGGAGGTCCGCGAGTTTGCCGAGGCCTTCGCCGACGGCACCATCGCCGGCGTTCAGAAGAGGTTGAACGTTGGCAACGGCGATAACCGCTTTCAGGACGACGGCTCATTTGGCGGCTACAACTGCCATCTCCACATGAACGCCGTGCTCGGAGTGGCACGGCTTGGGCAACTCACGGGCAATACGCGATACCTGGAATGGTCTCGAAAAGTCTACGACTGGCTCATGACTCAAGGAACCGATTGGGGCTGGTTCCCGGAGTCGCCCGGCGGCGGCAATAGCGAGACCTGTGCCACCGGGGACATGGCCGACGTCGCGGCGTGTCTGGCCAAAGCAGGGCACTGCCGGTATTGGGACGACCTGGAGCGTTTCGTCCGCAACTATTGCCGCGAGGCGCAGTTCTTCGTGACGCCCGAGTACGAGGCGATCTACCGCCAGATACACAAGGACAACCCCAAGGTCGAGGAGGGGCTCCGGCAGGCTCGCGACTTTCAGGGCGGCTTCGTTGCTCGGTTGACCCCCAACAGCCTGACGATGGGCTCCGGCATGAACATGATGGGCTGTTGTCCGCCGGAGGCGATGCGGGCGATCTACATTGCCTGGCGGAACGTCGTGACCGAGTCGAACGAGGGCGTGTTCGTCAACCTTTGCCTCAATCGCGATGCCGCGCAGGCCCGCGTCGTCTCGTTCGCGCCCAACTCGGGGCGAATGACCGTCGTGGCAAAGAAGGGCGCAACCTTCTTCTTGCGGCCGCCGTCCTGGACGCCTCGCGATCAAGTGGTGGTTTATCGAGGCGCGGCGAAGGTCGAGGCCAAATGGAAAGGCGACTACATCAAACTGGAGAACGTCAAGCCGGACGAAGAACTGACGATTGCCTATCCGCTCGTCGGCTTTCGCCAAAGCATCAGCGTGGCAGGCGGAAAATACAATTACCAATGGCTCGGCAATACGGTTCTTTCCGTCGACCCGCCCGGGGAGAGACTGCCCCTGTTCAGCAAAGCGCCCCGGGAATTGCCGGAGATCGTGCAGCGGCCGTAGCAGCTCGTTGGGACAGAAAAGGGGGCATCAGTGATATTGGGGGATCGGGTGACACTGTGACGGCGTTCTCTGACGAAGGAAGGCCGCAGATCAGTGACGTTTCCGTGTCGTGGCTCTGCCCGCATAAGTATGGTCGGCGAGTGGCCAGGTGTGAAATCATTGGAACACGCGACATTATGCGCTGTGAACCCTCTTAAAACAGGAGGTATGATGTGGCCGACGAAACTCAAGGCAAGGGGTCTAGGGTATCTCGCCGTAGGGTAATACTCGGCGGTCTCGCCGGAGTGCTTCCAGCAATGAGTCGCACGTTTTTTTGGCGGAGATCCTGTAGGTTCAACAAGACAAAGCCGACACCTCTGGAACCTCTGGAACTCAGCTTCTCTGGGCCGTTTTCATACAATCAGGCGTTAATCAACAAGAAGACGGGTAATGCGTGGGCCTCAGTGCATGATTTGTATTTTCCGCCTCCTGTTTTTGGCTGCCTTGGTATCGCCTATCAATTCAGAGACAAGAAAGAGCCTTCAAGAAAGCTGCATATTGTCATTACTGCTACGGCCAAGAACGGGACAACATACACCCTCCTGGACGGCATGCGAACAGATGTAAGGCTCGACTCTGCTCCGAAACTCAGAGGCTCTGGGATGACGATCCGCGGAAATCGCAATACGGAAAGCCTCAGATTACCAGTAGAGCCTAGTGAAATCACAGAGCTAAATGTCTCTCTTGCCATGGATAACGACTAGGCTTTCAGACAGTCGTTCATTTCTTTGGACTGCGGAAAGGTCTGGTGCGCATTGACAGGGTCGGGGGTCTTTGTTTGAACGAGGGACAGCGAGAACAGAGAATCTCGACTCCCGTGACTATTCCCGACCCTTCTCCAATTCCTTCAAAACCACGCAGCCGCAACCCCAACACAATCCGGAGGCCCAAAATGCACACGCATCGCTGTCTTGCTGTACTGCTTCTGGCCGCACTGCTGCCGCCCGTTTCGCTTCTTGCGCAGGACCTCGTGAAGGACGGTGACGTCGTTGTTTACCAAGACGATCGCTTCTACAGCTCGTTTCCCTCCGTCGTGCTTCGCTCAGACGGGGAACTCATCGTCGCGTTCCGCCGCGCGCCGGAACGGCGATTCCTCGGCGAGTCGGGTACCAACCACACCGACCCGAACAGTTACCTCGTGCTGGTCCGCTCGAAGGACAACGGTAAGACGTGGACCACGGAGCCGGAGTTGATCTTCGCGCATCCGTTTGGCGGCTCGCAGGACCCTTGCATGACGCAGCTCAGCGACGGGACGATCGTTTGCAGCAGTTACGGTTGGGTCCTGTTACGCGGGGACGCGGCGAAGAACCCGGCCCTGTCCGCGACGGCCCGGAGCGATGGGTTTGTGTTCATTGGCGGCTATCTGGTGCGCAGCACCGACGGCGGCCAATCTTGGAAGGGCCCGATCATTCCCCCGCCCGTTCCCGGCAGAGAAACCCTGACGGTGTTGAAGCAGCCCTGCCCCGCGTACAATCGGGGCCCGATGTGGCAGGGCCGCGACGGTACGCTCAACTGGGCCGTGGCCGCAGAGATTCCCGAGGGGGCATCGCGCACCGACGTGCATCTGATGGCGTCCGCCGACGGTGGGCTTACCTGGAAGTATCGTTGCCCCATCGCCCAAGACCCGAAGGTCACCTTCAACGAGACCGCGCTGATCGAGACTCGCGCTGGCGCGCTGGTGGCCTTCTTGCGGACCGCGGACTTCGACGACCACACCGTTGTCGCCCGCTCGACCGATGGCGGGAAGTCGTTCGGTCCGTGGGAGGACGCCGGATTCCAGGGACATCCGCACTGCGCGACCCTGCTGCCGGACGGGCGGATCCTGCTGGTCTACGGCTACCGGCACAAGCCCTTTGGCGTCCGCGCCCGTGTTCTCGACGCGGAATGCACCAACCTCAAGGAGAGTAAGGAAATCGTGCTCCGCGACGACGGCGGCAGCGGCGATCTCGGGTATCCTTGGGTCTCTGCCATGGCCGACGGCCGCTACCTGGTGGTATATTACTTCAACCGGGACGACGGCACGCGGCACATCGCCGGCACGGTGCTGTCGCTCGGCAAGGGCGAGAAGTAGCGGTAGCCGAATGTCGCCTTTCGCTCCGCGAAAGTAGCGTGCCGAGCGTGCCGACCGCTACTTTCGCGGAGCGAAAGGCGACTATACGGATTCCAAAGCAACAGTTGTGTGTTTTGACACCCAAGGAGATCAACGCATGATTCCCACATCGTTCCTCACCCGCCGCGACTTCCTGCGCAGCGCTGCCGCGGCAGCGGTTGCGGTTCCCACGATAGTTCCCCGTTGGGTGCTCGGCGGGGACCAGCCGGGCCCCGGTGAAAAGGTCACCGTCGGCATGATCGGCTTGGGGATGCAGGCCGACGGCTTTCACGTCCCCTCGCTTCTCGGGCTCGACGACGTTCGCGTTCTGGCCGTTTGCGACGTCGACACGAACCGCCGCCGCCACGCCAAGCAGCGGATCGACGAGCGCTACGGCGCCGCCGCGGGGTCCAAAGGTTGCGACGAGTACAACGACTTCCGCGACGTGCTCGCCCGCAAGGACATCGACGCGGTGCTCATCGCCGCGCCGGACCATTGGCACGCCATCGCGTCGATCGAGGCGTGCAAGGCGGGCAAGGACGTGTATTGCGAGAAGCCCCTGACGCTCGCGATTCACGAAGGCCCGGCGATGATCGAGGCGGTGCGCAAGTGCGGCCGTGTCTTCCAAACCGGCAGCCAGTTGCGATCCGGCCAGGAGTACGCCCATTATCCGTTGGCCTGCGAGTTGATTCGCAGCGGGCGGATCGGCAAGGTGAGACGCGTGTTTGTGAGCATCGGTGAGCCGAGCAAGTGGTGCGACCTGCCCGAAGAGCCCGTGGAGCCGGGCCTGGACTGGAATCTCTGGCTCGGCCAGGCCCCGCTGCGCCCCTACAACTCGATCCTCAGCCCCCGCGGCATGCCCAAGTCGTGGCCGATGTGGCGGGCGTATCGCGAGTACTCCGGCGGCAGCTACACCGACATCGGCGCCCACGAGTACGACATCGTCCAGTGGGCCCTGGACATGGACGGCTCCGGCCCGATCGAGATTATCCCGCCGGACGACCCCAAGGCGATGACCGGGGTGAAGTACGTCTACGCCAACGGCGTCGAGCTTATCCACGGCGGGCCCGGCGGCATCGTCTTCGAAGGGACCGACGGCAAGATCACGCTCACCCGGCCCGGGATGAAGTGCGAGCCCGAAAGCATCGCCAAGGAGCCGCTGGGCGAGAAGGACGTTCACCTTTTCAAGTCGCCGGGCCATCACCGCAACTGGATCGACTGCATCCGTTCCCGCCAGCGCCCCGTCTGCGACGTCGAAATCGGCGCCCGGTCGATCACGGTGGCCCACCTGGGCAACCTGGCCTACTGGAACCGCCGCAAACTGAAGTGGGATCCGGCGAACTGGCGTTTCGTGGACGATGCCGAAGCCAACACCTGGCTCGACCGCCCGCGCCGCGACCCCTGGCAGTTGCCGACGGTGTAAACACGGCGGCGCAGGGGGTAGTGTGGAAGGAAATCCAAGGGGGTAGGGCGTCTCTGTTTGAACGAAGCACGAGAAGAACAGAGACTCCCGGCCCCCTTACTCTTGTTCCAGCGGGCCCACTTGTGCGCCACGCGATGATTGGCTAATATGGGGGGAAGTCGTCGCTTGGGCGTTACTCTTTCACGGGTCCAGACAGAAGGAGGTTCGCGATGAGAAGATGGCATCTCTCGGTGGTCTCAGTGATGGGGATCGTGCTGGCGGTTATGCTCGCCGGGGTCGGCGAGGCCCAATTGAGTCCCGGGGACCAGGCCCCCAACTTCACTGTCTACCTGCACGACTCGGCCCAGACGGTGAGCCTCTACGACTACACGGGCGAGATCGTCGTGCTCGATTTTTTCCACTGCTATTGTGGGCCGTGCCACGTGGCCTCCTCCGAGTTCGAACCGCACATCCAGCAGTACTATGACCAGCGTGG
Source organism: Planctomycetia bacterium (assembly GCA_026401055.1). Classification (GTDB taxonomy): domain Bacteria; phylum Planctomycetota; class Planctomycetia; order Pirellulales; family Thermoguttaceae; genus JAPLNP01. The sequence goes on along the minus strand of JAPLNP010000437.1, from coordinate 3,160 downwards.
AGGCAACGCCGCCGGCGTGCCCGTGCAGGTGATGTCGATCTCCGTCTCGTACCAGCAGGACGACTACACGGACCAGTACATCAGCGACTATGGCCTCGATCTGGTCTTGGATGACTTCTACTGGGCGGCCTACAGCCAATACAGTTCGGGGTATGTCCCCCAGTTCGCCATCATCAATGGAGTGCAACAGAGCAACTACGACCCTTGGGAGGTGCTCTACATGCAAACCGGCTACGATTACGGCTACTACCTGACGTTCCGCGACTACATCGATCAGGTTGTCCCGTCCTTGCTGGGCGACGCCAACGGGGACCGCAAGGTCAACGACCTGGATGCGTCGATCCTGGGCGCGAATTGGATGCACACGGGTGTCGAGTGGGCTGACGGCGACTTCAACCGCGACAACGTAGTGAACGACAAAGACGCCGCGATACTGGCGGCCCACTGGGGCGAGACCGGCCCGTCCTCGTCCGTGCCCGACCCCGCGACGTGGGTCCTCGTGGCATCCGGTTTTCTCGTCCTGGCCGCGCGACGCCGGCTTGCGGGGCGATAGGGGGCCGACCCATGAGAAGAGGCGCGCAAGACGGGTTTACGCTGGTGGAACTGTTGGTGGTGATCGCCATCATCGGTATTCTCGTCGCGCTGCTGCTGCCGGCGGTCCAGGCCGCTCGCGAGGCCGCCCGGCGGATCAAGTGCCAGGGCAACCTCAAGCAGATCGGATTGGCGCTGCACAACTACCACGGCGTACACGGGCGGTTTCCGGCCGGCGTGGCCGCGCCCGAGAAGGGTTTCATCACTCGATACCTGGGCTGGAACTGGCGGATCCTCCCCTACGTCGAGGAGAGCAACGCCCGCGACCAGGCCGGCGCCGAGAGCCTCTTCTGCCCGGTGGGAAGCAGTTCGTGCCACATCCAGGCCGCGGTTTCGCACGTGAGGATTCCGCTGTTTCTGTGTCCGAACTGCTCCGACGAACAATGCCAATCCGAACCGGGCGACGTCCGCTACATGGCCGACTACATCGGCGTCATGGGGCCGGTGGGCACGAATCCGGCCAACGGCCAGCCCTACGCGACCTCGCTGGGCGGCGGCGGCCAGGCGTGCCTCGTCTCCACCGAGGGCGTGCTGCCGCGAGATGAGACGGTCAAGATTCGCGACATTTCGGATGGAACCTCCCACACCTTCGCGGTGGGCGAGATGTGCTGGCGCGAGAGCCGGTGGTACACGAACGGTTGGGGATTCGGCGCGACCGGCCCGGACGGTTCCATCGCCTCGCCCGCCGGCTGCCTTGTCGAGTCGTGCCAGAACGTCCGGTACAGCCTCCACGAGATGCCCCGGCAGGACGGTCCGGACGCCAACAACACGAGCTTCGGCAGCGACCACCCCGGCGGCGCCGGATTCCTGATGGCCGACGGCGCCGTCCGCTTCGTCACCGACGAGATCGACCCGATCGTCCATCGGGCCCAAGCCAGCCGCGCCGGCGGGGAGATGGTCAACGCATCCGAGTAGTCGATGGACCAACGTTTGTGCGCGGGATTGAACGCAGCGGCCACGCCTGGTGTGTGTGACAGGAGAATCCATGAAAACCACCGTTGTTAGTCTGAGCCTGCTGGCGATCCTCGCCACGACCTGGGTCCGAGCAGATGAACCAAAGGACGATCTTCCGACCGCGCCGGCCGGGAAAACCTGGAAACTCGTCTGGCGCGACGAGTTCGACGGGCAAAGGCTCGATGAATCCAAATGGACCTGCCAGCCCGATGGCCGACGCCAAGGCGGTTGGTGGAGCCCCAAGGCGATCAGCCTCGATGGCCAGGGCCACCTCGTCATCAGCACGTTTTTCGACGGCGATAAGCCCACGGACGGCTGCATCACGACCCAGGGCAAATTCGAGCACGCCCACGGCTACTACGTCGCCCGGGTGAAGTTCCAGAGCGAGCCCGGCCACTGGTCCGCGTTTTGGATCAACGGGCCGGGGATCGGCAAGGTCGGCGACGGCGGGCGGGACGGGTGCGAAATCGACATCATGGAGAAGCCCTGGCTGGACGGCCGAGTGCAGCACACGCTTCACTGGGACGGCTACGGCAAGGACCACAAGTCCGAGGGTTTCGTGGCCACGGCGCCGGGCGTCATGGAAGGCTGGCACGCGTTCGGCCTGCTGTGGCTGCCCGACGAGTACGTCTTCTACATCGACGGCAAAGAAACGTGGCGCACGAAGGCCGGCGGCGTTTGCCAGGTGCCCCAGTACATGCTGCTCAGCGACGAGATCGGTCCATGGGCGGGCGACATCACCAAGGCGAAGTTGCCGGATCGGTTCCTCGTTGACTACGTGCGGGTGTACGATCCGCGGGAGTGAATGGCGGGAGTCGTTGTCTGGACGAGAAAGAGACAGAGACTCCCGGCCCCATTGTTTACCCCCCAGCTTCCGATGTTTCTCGACGCGAAAGGTCACTTTTCGAGAGACAGTCAGGCAGAAATCGAGAGGATTCTCGATTCCGGCTCTGGTAACATGGGTCTTGGCCTCGACAAGGCAGTCTCCCGACGGAGTGGCCCGCACTTCCCCTGAGGACAACCGGCCTATCGCAAATCGCATGAACGCAAATCTCTTCGACTTGACCGGAAAGATCAGCGTGGTCACGGGGGCCGCTCGGGGGCTTGGCCGGGCTGCCGCCGTCGGACTTGCCGCGCACGGCGCCGACGTCGCCGCAATCGACCTCGATCGCGACCGTGGCGGCGACACCGTCGGCGAGATCACGGCCCTGGGCCGCCGCGCGATTGCCTACGGCTGCGACGTGGCCGAGGAAGCGGCCGTGCATGCGACGGTCGAGCAGATTCATCGCGACTTCGGCCGAATCGACATCCTGGTCAATATCGCCGGCATCACGGCTCGAGTCCCCACGACCGAAATCGAGCCCGCCACCGTCCGGCGGCTCACGGAGGTCAACTACTACGGCACGTTCTGGATGTGCAAGGAGGTTGGCCGGCGGATGCTGGCCCAGGGCAGCGGCAACATCGTGAACATGTCGGCTCTTGGCGGAGGATTTCTTGGCACGGGGCGTGGAAACGCCGCGTACAGTTCCACCAAGGGGGCCATCGCCGCGCTGACCAAGGAACTGGCCTGCGAGTGGGGCGACAAGGGGATCCGCGTCAATGCCGTCGCGCCCTG
>JAPLNP010000619.1 GCA_026401055.1 Planctomycetia bacterium | reverse complement strand
GAGCGTTTAGGCATACTGAGAGCTTATCCTAGTATGCCCGAGCGGTCAAGTGGCATTCCGCGAGATCTGCAACACCGGTAGTAGCCTGGCTCCATCAGGAGTGGTTACGGCTCCGCGGCCGAGTTCGCTCGCACCTCAACTGGAGTCTCCGATGCAGTCTTGGTAGTGACGACTGTCCACAGGTATCCCACCGCGCCAATAATGGCAGCCACGGCCAATCCGGCGATGGTCTTCATCAAGATGCTCCACGTTGCCTGTCGCCTTTCCTCTGCGAGCGATCTTGCCTTGTACTCCTCTAATCCTGGGACGGCCGCGATCACCTTCTTATGTACACCCAAAAGGTCAGAGAGAATGGCCTTGTATTTCCGCACTTCACCAATCAGTACCGACGGCTCGGCGATGGCAATCGCTTCGTCAGCATCCCTCTGCCTAGCAACGTCCTTGTCGCCTCGGAGTTTGGCGATCGCTTCAGAAATCTCCACCACTCTGATTCGATCCTGACTGTAATACTCAGGCAACGAAGCCAGGATACATGCAGGAGAGTATGGCTGGAGTACGGTCCGAATCTCTTCGCGTAGGATTATAGCCAGCCAGTCGGCAGAATCAAAAAAACCACGATATTCGTGCCCCAAGGTCTTGTTCAGGCTCTCCAGTTGGTACTTCTTATCTGGGGATCTTTCATCCAGCCGAAGTTGGTTCGCCATGCACCGGATCGCGTGTTCATAGGCATGGCGCAACTCGTTGAAGGGTTGAAGAAAGGCTTTGAAGTGTCGTGGTTCTAGCTCCTCGCACAATAGGAATAACGCTTTCGACTCGTTATGAATCTCGACAATCGCGCGCCATACTTCATCGTTACTTGCCTCGTGCTGATCTGTCATGCTGCCACCAGTGTGCGGACGAAGACACAGGGTTACCTAAAAAGACAATCCCAGTGAGTCTCGCTGCCATTGCGCGGCGAAACTACTGGGATCCTGAAGTGCTGGCGCACAGTCAACGTGGTACTCTAAGGAAGCTCTGTCGCAAGCACCTTCCGGCGGCGCTCCTCGAATTCAGCGTCGATCCATATACGCGCTGTCGAGATACGAACGCCGCCACGATAGCGGCCTGCTTCCCGCTCAACTTCCTCCAGCGTTTCTGAGGTGACCTCCCCCATCGCAGGAAAGTCTTTCTCAATTACCGTGCGCCAATCTACCATTCCCATTTCAACACCTAAGGGGGTGCAATACCTGCCCGTCACGGAACGGGCGCGCATCGGCCTAAAAAGCACCTACGGAGCCCACGAGCCACAAACATGCACCCACGGCCCCATTAACCCCCAGTCGGCGTGGATGCGTACCGGTCTTAAGATAATTCGGGGATAATTATACGTGTTGGATACCGGTTGTCAATGGTCAAGTTTATCAGATGCCGTTTACCCAATTCTACGATAATACCATGCCCCCGGTAGGGTCCGCAACCATTTCGTACCGAAAACCACTTCGACCGAGTACAACCGGCGGCGGTGCTGGGTGCGGCGTATTATACGACGCGCCCGGCGTTGTGCCACATCTTCGCGGGGCTCATTATCACACGTAATGGGGGTGTGAAAACCCGAGATTCAAACTGACCCACTACCCAGCCCTTCGACGACCTTGACGCCGCCGGGCGTCAGGTCTCCGGTGGTGATGGCTCGCGGGCTCACCGTTCCGGCGCTCTCGTCGACCACCCAGACGTAGTTTTGCTTCTCGGTTTCGGGCGTAAAGACGGCGGACATCGGGATGGAGAAATTGCCCGTCTCCTTGAGGATCGAGGCGTCCGGCTTACCTCGGACGGTGGCCGCCATGCCGGGCAGAATTTTCGCGTCCGCCGGCTGGTCCAGGAGCACCTTGACGGGATAGGTGCGCGTGGTTTGGGTGGCCTCCGTTCCGACTTCGGTCACCCGGCCCGGAAACTCGCGGCCCGGAAAGGCGTCGATCCGACAGACCACGTCCTTGATCAGCGGCACGAGCGAGATGACGCTCTCGGGGAGTTGAAGGGTGATTTCGATCTTCGATGTGTCCAGCAACCGGAGGATCGGCTGCTTCGCCTGGACCGTCTGGAAGTTTTCGACGTACTTGGAGGCGATGTCGCCCTCGAACGGGGCCGAGAGCGTGGCGTACTTGAGCTTGTTTTGGGCGTCGGCGACGGCGGCCTCGAGGGCGTTGATCTCGGCCCGTTTGGCCTGACGGTCTTCCTCGCGGGCACCCTGTTGCCCGATGCGGAGGTCCTCTTCGGCCTTCTTGACCCGAGCCGCCGTTTGATCGCGGCGGGCGAGAGAGATGTCGTATTCCGATTGCGAGACGATCCGATCGACCACGAGCTTCGCATTGCGCTCGAACTCGGCCAGGGCCTGCTTCGCGGCGGCCTGGGCCTCGGCCAGCGCGGCCTTGAGCTGCTCGATTTCCTCGGGCCGGGCCCCGCGCTCCATGGCCAGCAGTTCCGCCCGCGAGCGCTCCAGGTTCCCCTTGGCCAGGTCCAGGGCCGTCTGGAAATCCGTCGGGTCGATCGCGGCCAGCAGGTCGCCCTGCTTGACGTGGTCCCCGACCTTGGCGGGCAGGGCGATCAAGGGGCCGGAGACGCGGAAGGAAAGCTCGACCTCCTCGACCGGCTCCGCGCGACCGGGATAGCCCCGCCCCTGGAACTCGCCGAGATCGGCGACCTTGATCGCCCGAACCGGCCGGACCGGCTCCGTCTCGGTCGACGACTTCCCGCAGCCGGCCAGGAGGGAAACGCCCAAGACGCACGCACACGCCGCCAACGGCTGTACCGTCATCGCCAGACCTCCCTTTTTCTCAGAACGTCCCGGGGGTCCCTGGAGCACGAGTAGGCGGGGGACGAAAAGCCCGGCCGTGGCATTATACGACCTGGAGCCGGCCCGGCGACCCAATGGCAACCCTATCGGGCCTCCCCGTTCAGCAGCGTCTTGAAGAAGTCGCGTCGATCGCGTGGTCGAACGCCTCGGGGTTGCGCCGCACGCGGTTGTGCTCGTCGGGATACGGCGAGTCGATGCTGACGGCCGAGTAGAAGAGGCCCGCCTGTTGACACGCCTGGGCACGCTGGGCCGTGTACCCAAGCCCGTTCGTGAACATCAGCGTGGTGCTGCGGTCGTCGACCGAGGCGATGAGTTCCTCGATATCGTCGCGCAGCAAGGGCTCGCGGCCGGAGACGTCACGATGATCGCCAAAGATTTCATGAACGCGGTAGCCCGCGGAGAAGTCGATGTTCTCCAGGTTCTGCCGCGAGTTTTGGATCAGATCAAAGCGCGGTGCTGTGTGATTGGGGAGCTGGCCGTCAACGCCTACGCGGAACCGGTCGTGAGTCTCGACCTTGATCTTGTCGTCGTGTCGGATGACCTCGCGAGGATCTCCGACACCGCGGAGTCAAGCGGATTCAACGTGCAAGGATTCGAGCACGGCGTGAATCTGTCGCTCGCCGGTTCCGATCTCCGGATCCAACTGCAAACGGATCCTCGCTATCAGGCGTTTTTGGCCCGGGCGCGGACTCGGACCGTGCTGGGTTACGAAATGGCGGTTGCTTCGCTTTCCGACGTGATTCAGGGAAAGATCTGGGCGCACTCCGACGCGACGCCAGAGCAAGAGGCAGAGGGACCTTGCCGATATCGTCCGTTTGATCGAGACCCACCCCGAGTTGAAGACCCAGTTGCCCGGGCATATTCTTGCCAAGATCGAATAAGACGGACGATCGCTCGGTGTCTCGTCGTGGTTGCGACGTCCGGAGCTTCTCCGCTGCTTTGGATGGATAAGTTGGACGCGCCTGCCGGGTCCGCGCGGCGAGCCTCACTCGTCGGCCACGAGGCCGCGAACCGTCTTCTCGATGTCCTTCGGCTCGAACGGCTCCGGCGGCATGCGGCCGGCGGCGAAGACCTTGCGGAGCGTCCCTTCCCGGTCATAGACCCGGACGTTCGGCAGCGCCGCCGCCAGGATGTCGAAGGCTTCGGCCGATTTCGGGCTGCCTCCGTACCGGCTGACGCAACTGTCGAACGTCACCCCGTTTCGGGCAAGCGCCTGCCGCACGATCTCTCGATCGTCGTCCGGCGAGTCCAAGCTGACGAGGATGACCGCCAGCCGCCGCTCGCCCAGGGATTTCCGGAGTTCGACCGTGTGCGGCATGAGCTTCAGACACTCCGGGCACCAGGTTGCCCAAAAGTCCACGAGCACGACCTTGCCCCGGTTCCGCTGGATCTCGGCCGCGAGGTCCTTCTCGTCAATGACGCTCAGGGCGATCGGCGTCGCACCGCGCGTCTGGTCACGACGTTCGACCAGATGCGTCGTCATCCCGGCGGCAGTCTGCCCGACAAGTTGGCGTCGCCGGCCGACTTGAAAGCGTTGTACCGGCTGTGCGCGTCGCCGAGGGTGACGCACCAGGCCATTGTCGCCGCCATGCGGACTTACACGTTCGGACGAATCGCCGACCATGACGGCCCGATGCTGATCATCCATGACGCGACGGAACTGGACTACACGTCGCATGAGTCGCTGGGAAACGACGTCGGACAAATCGGCAAGGGAACCCACCGCGGTTACATTTGCCACAACGTGATTGCCGTGGATCCCTCGAAGGGCGAGGCATTGGGGGTGCTCGATCAGATCCTCCACTGCCGCGACGAGGTGCCCGAGGGCGAAACGCTGACGCAACGGCGCAACCGAGACAGTCGGGAGAGTCTGCTGTGGGTGAACGGCACGGCAAATCTCCCCGATGATCGCCGGCTGGTGGACGTGGCCGATCAAGGGGCCAGCACGTTCGAGTTTCTCGAACACGAGTTCCACGGCGGGCGATGGGTCGTTGAAGAATATCACAAAGCGCTCAAGACGGGCTGTGCGATTGAAGACTTGCAGTTCACCGCCGTCGAACGATTGCAGCCGGCGATTGCCTTGCTTTCGGCGGTGGCCTTGACGCTTTTGAATCTCCGCGACGCCAGCCGCCGCCCGGACGCCACCACCCGCCGAGCCGACACGCTGCTCGGGCCGGAATACATCGAGGCTCTGAGCATCTGGCGACACGGCAAACCTCGCGGCG
>JAPLNP010000176.1 GCA_026401055.1 Planctomycetia bacterium | reverse complement strand
GCGGACGCTGCGTCAACGAGGCCCCAACGGCCAATGGCTACCGCAGACTCCCGCCATGGCCGCCGGCCTGACCGACCATGTGTGGCCCCTTTGGGAATGGCTAACCTTCCCCGCAGTGCAACGCGAATAGGACACAAGGCGCTAACCATGCGTGCCAAGATTGTCATGTGCGACTCGTGTCATCGGGTCAAGCACCGAGATTCTGTGAGTAAGTGCGAATGTGGCGGAACGTTCGATGATCTTGACAGGTGGACGTGGGTCGACGACTGATAGGCGTGGATGCGGCTGGGTGTCACCCATGTGAAGCAGGACAAATAAGGGGGTCGGGAGTCTTTGTTTTGGGGCGACGGCGGGTCACTCTTTCGTAAGGCAAACAAAGACTCCCGACCCCTTTACGCTATCTACCACTGCATCGTAATCCGGACCTTGGCGGGCTCCTCGGGGGCGGGAAGCGTGATCTCCTTGGTGCTCGTGACCGATTTGCCCTTGACGGGCCCCTCGGCGCGGAGCGTGTACTTGCCGTGCGGGACTCGCTCGAAGCGAAACGCCCCGGCGTTGTCGGTGGTGGTCGTCAGGTCGAGCCCTTCGAGCGTGACCTTGATCCGTCCCAACGGCTCCCCGTTCCCGAGCGCGATGGTGCCCTCGATGGTGCTCACCGTTGGCTTGGGCCCGGCGGCGACCGGTTCCTTCGGCGGCGGGGCCTTGACGGTGAGGTATCGCATCTCGGCGGGCGCCTCGTTGCCCGCCCGATCCGTCGCAATCACCAGCAACTGGTAGACGGCCGGTGGGAGATCTTTCGTCGCGATCCTGTAGTGCCACAATCCGTCGGGCGAGGCTCGGGTGACCTTCGTCGGCTGTTCCTTCTCCTGAAGCTTGCCGTCCTCGTCCCGGTCGAGCCCGAAGACGATCTCCTTCACGCCGCTGAGTTCCTGCTCGATCCGGAGCGAAACGTCCAGCGGTTCGCCTTGGGTTACCTCGCCACGGCCCACGTCGAGCGTGAACTTCGGCGGCGCGCTGTCGAAGATCAAGTTGACTGAATCCGACGCGGCGATCCGGCTCTCGCCCCGGGACAACACCAGTTGCGCCAGCACGGCGACTTTCATGTTGTTCGGGTCGCCGCAGTCCAACGGGACGTGGAAGTCGTCGACCCGGGCGCCGATCTTCAGCCGGCCGCCGGGCGCCAACTCGTCGAGGTAGAGGTCGACCTGGCGATCGCCGAAGAATCGGACGGTCTTCTCGCCCGAAAGCTCGCGATCGCCGTTGCGGTCGATCCCGACTTCGACGAAGTCGCTCGGCTCGCGGAAGGCGTCTTCGGGCGCGTCGACGGCGATCTCCAGCGGGACGGGCTCCTTGCGCGGCGCCCGATACGCCTGCTCCGACGGCGGCGCGGTGATCTTGATCCGCGCGAGCGACCGCTCGCGTTCGATCGCCGGGCGGTCCCGGTCGCATCGGACCTGATAGACGAACGCCCGGGGAACGCCGTCCACTTTGAAATGGACCTGAACGAGTTTGCCTTCGGGATCAGGGTCGGGGGCAATCTCGGCGGTCAGGGTGGCCGCGCCGTCGGCCGTCGAGAGCTTGCCCTGGAAATTGCCCGGCGTGCTCGGATCGAGCAGCCCCTCGGTCTGCCACGCGATTTCGATCGGCTTCTCGGCCAGTGGCGACGGCACGCGGTCCGGATCGGAAAGACGGAACCGGGCGACGATCGTGCGTTGGCGCGAGTCGAAGCCGACCTCGCCGCTGACGTAGTTCCACGGGGCGTAGGGGATGATCCTCAGCCGCTTGATCCACTTGGCCTGGCCAGTCTCGATGTCGCGGATCACCAAGGCCAGCCGCGACGGAATCGGCGGCGGCTCTTTCGCCGGGGCTCCCTCTTTGGTCCCGCCCTGCTTGTCCTTGTCGGCCTTGGCTTCCTTGTCTTTAGCCTCCTTGTCTTTAGCCTCCTCGGCGGCCGGTGGCTTCGGCGCGGGGAAGGGCACCGCGACCGGACTCGCGTCGGCCGGAAGGCTTGCCTCCAGGGGCGGCGTCAGCAGCTTCACCGTGTCGCGCAGCGTCCCCGAAGCGTCCAGCAGCACCTCGTTGCTGATGGGCTCGTGGGCGGGCAGCGACGGAACCGAGACCAATTGCACCGAGACCTTCCTTGCCTTGCCCGATCGATTCACCAGGTCGAGCCGATAGCCGGTCACTCGATTTGGAAACGGCCGCAAGCGGAACTCGCCGTCGACCTCGGCCACCGGAACGTCGAGCCGGTCCGAGGTCTGACAAACCACGAGATCGACCTGATCCGGCAGCGGCTTCTCGACAATCGGCGCCGGCATCTCGACGACCTTGGGCTCGGGGGCCGGCGGCGACGGCAGCACGATCCGCCGCGCGGCGACGGCGACGCCAAGCTGGTCGGCGTCTCGCGCGTCGACCAGCCGGAGCAGACGCTCCGCCAGCCGCGCGTCTTGCGGTTTTTGCGAGGCGAGCAGGGCCGTGACCCGCGACGGAAGACTCTGGTGAAACGTCCGCAGCCGGGCGCCGAAAGCGCGGTAGCCCTGCCACAGCGCGTCCGGCGGATCGGCGGCGGGCGTCTCGCGCGGCGGCGCCACGTCGGCCGCCGGATCGGCCAGGGTGGCCAACAACGCCTCGAGTTGCGATTGCTCGGCGAGCCGCTGCCACGGACGGCCGACGCCCGCCGCCGGATCGGCCGAAGGTCCCTCCGCGCCCGGCTCGGGCTGCAGCGCGGCGTCGGCGAGCCGCGCTAGCAGTTTCACCCGGGCCGGCCCGGAAAGGCACGGCGTGCCGAGCAGCGTCTCGATCTTCTCGACGCTTCCCGGCGCCTTCGCGCCCTCCAGCACGCTCCGCGAGTCCTCCTCCAACCCGTTGTCGATGTCCTTCCCCAAACCGGCCAGCGACTCCATCTGGGCGCTGATGCGCTCGATCAGGGGCTCGATTTCACCCGGCGACGCGCCCTCTCGTCCGGCAGCGGCCTCGAGGGACTCCAGGGCGTCGGCGAACTTCCGCAGATCCCCGAGCATCCGCGCGATCGGCTCGTAAAGCCGATGCGTGCCCGCCATGCCGCGAGAGGCCGCCGCGTGCCACCGCACGTAGTACGGCGCGCGAAACGTCAGGTCGTTCTTCAACTGAACGGCCCGAACAACGGCCAATTCGTCGGGCCGGCTGATGGCGAACAGGCCGGTCCGCTCGCCGAGGTCGCGGAATTCGCGTTGGGCGGCGGCCAGGGGTCCCAAAACGGCCGTTCGACCCGCGCCAGGCGGCGCCGCGCCGCCTTGGAGCACTTCGCGGCACGGAAGCAGTCCGGACTTGACCTCCTCGGCGAGCTTCGTCGCCGCGAACGCCCGGCCGCCGCGCCAGCGCGCTTCGTAGGCCAACAGCGTCTCCTCGTAAGTCCGCCACACGTGCGGCGCGTAGTCGACCGGCGACCAGCCGCCCGGGCCGCGACGCTCGCGGACTTCGTCGCGCACGCGCCACGCTTCCGCGATCGCCGCCAGGGCGTCGGCGCGCTGCTTGCGCTCGGCGGCCGGGACGACGGACTTGCCGGTCGAAGCGTCTGGCTCCTCCTCCGCGGATCCGGCCTCGGCCTCCGCGCCGCGAGCTAGGTCCGACACCTTCAGCACGTTCAGGTCCTCCGGCGGCCTTGCCGCTCCCTCGCGGGCGTGAAGGAGTTCGACCGTCTGGCGCTCGTGGCCCTCGCTCTCCCGGTAAACCCAGTCGGTTGTAGGCGAGATGACGCCGCTCGAGGTGGGCATGGGCCAACAACACCCAGAGACTCGCGTCGTTGCACTCGCGCAATTGGGCATCGACCAGCCGCGGGAACTCGTTGACCACCATGCCCAGCCGGGGATCGTACTCGATCCCGCCGGCATCGAGGATCAGCAATTTCAGCTTGGCCTTGCAGTCGCGGACCTGCTTGAAGACGTCGCGCAACGGATAGCGGCCGGCGACGTTCTGGCGGCGGAAGAGAAAATCGCTGCACAGCAGGTAGGGCTCGCCGTCGTCGGAAACGCCGTGCGCGCTGAGGTAGAGGATCAACGTGTCGCGCGGCCCGGTGACGATTCCCGACAGCCGGTCGCCCAGGAGCATCATGTTTTCGGACGTCTGGATGTCGCCCAACAGCGGGACGTCGGGGTCGCTGGCACAGGCGTTGCGAAAGCCGGCGACGTCCTCGTCCTGAAACCCGATGGGCGGCACGGCCCCGACGCCGTAGTCGCCGACGGAAAGACAGGCGAAATGGATTCGAGGATGGAACAGGATCGAGAAGAGCAGCCAGGCCAGCACGGCCACCAGGCCCAACAACAGAACCGTCAACACGACCCGCGCCGTTTTCTTCGCCTGGTTGGCCGAAGCAACATCGGCGCGCCCCCGCCAACCCCGGGGCGACAAGCTACGGGCACCCTGTGACACGGCACTGCTCCCGAAACGGCGTCTGGAACGGGAATTTCGCCAATCGCAATGCCATTGTACCCGACGGGCCGAGAACGCCTAGTGGGCAACGTACCTTTGTCTCCCGAACCAGAGTCCGAGCGCGACGCAACCCGTCAGCCAGAGTGTCGCCGTGGCCGGTTCGGGCACGCCGGCAACGCTGAAGGTGGAGCCGTGGTCGAGGTTGGCCCAGACGATGTGGTGGGCCGGATCGACGCCCCAGTCGCCGAGCACACCGGTCGGCTCGCCCAGCACAAAACCCGCGTACGCCGGATCGCCGCTGTTGTCGACCAGGTTGCTCGGATTGCCGGCCGCGAGCCACTGCTCGGCGTCTTCATCCCACCAGTACAGCCGCAGGCTCTCTTCGCTTCATCGCATTCACCGGTGGGTTGGCAGGAAATACGGATTACGGGCCTCGGAACCGATCCGAGCCAGGTGGCAGCCGCACAAGTCGAGTTCGTCGCGGGCAACCCGTGCACACGGCATAACCCAGAATGTATCGACGACCGCGTCAGTGACAAGTCTCTCTTGCTCAAATTTCGGAAAATTCCGGAGACCCCCCCCTGCTTTAGCGGGCATCGTGAACGTCAAGGATCGATTCCAGACATCGACGACGGTACTCCCGCTATCAGAGGGGTTGCCAGAACAGGGCTTGTCGGTTTGACCGTCCCCGCGGACGTGTTAGACTGAGAAATGACGCTCAACGTCCCGCGCGTTTTGGATGGGTGGCCGAGTGGACTAAGGCGGCAGTCTTGAAAACTGCTGTACCCGTTCGGGTACCGGGGGTTCGAATCCCTCCCCATCCGCTTGGCCGACGGTGGTTCACCGATCCGGCTCGGACGGCTTCAGGCTTCGGGTCTTCGTCTCGAGTTGGCCCCGGACGGGCGGCGACAGGCCGGGCAGAGCCAGCGCCCGTTGGTAGACGGCCAACGCCGCCGGCCGGGCGCCGCGGTCCTCGTAGATCGCCGCCAAGAGCAGATATATCTCCACCGACGGCGTTCGACGCTCGACGAACTTGCGAAGGATCTCGACCGCCTCGGCCGCCTCGCCTTTGGAGCGAAGGAAGAACGCCAGCGTGTGGGCGTACTTGGGGTTCTCGGGCTCGATTTCGCGGGCCTTGCGGCACCACGCGATCGCCTCGGCCACGTCGCGCGTGCCGATCAGCGTCCCCAGGTTATGGGCGGCGGCCGCCATTTTCGGATCGGACGCCAAGGCGGCGCGCAACGACTCCTCGGCTTCCTTCGGGCGGTTCTCCTCGGCCAGCAGCAGGCCCAGGTTGAACAGCGCGGCGGCATTTTTCGGGTCCGCCTCGAGGGCGCGGCGGAGACTCGACTCGGCCTTGTCGCTCAGCCCGAGGTTGCTGTAGGCGATCGAGGCGTTCACGAGCGGGCCGACCATGCGGGGTTCGAGCCGGGCGGCCGTCTCGAAGCAGTCGACCGCGGCGGCGAAGTCGCGGCTCTGCATGTGGAACGTGCCGAGGTTGGCGTAGCCGGCCCAGTCGTCCGGCCGGGCTTTCATCGCCGTCTTGAACTCGTCCACCGCCCGGCGAAGCGACTCGCGATCCTCGGGGTCGGCGAGTTGCTCGGGCGGAAGCGGCGCCAGGGCCAGCGCCGCGCGGATGCGGACCAGCCGGGACGGATCGCGAGTGGCCGCCACCAGCGCCGCGAGGCTCTCGGCATCGAGATAATTGGCCAGCGAAGCCGCCGCGCTGGCGCGAACCAACGGCGACGCATCCTCCAACGCCTTGCGCAGCGCCGGCCATTTCGAGGCGTCCTCGCAGTTGTGCAGCAGCCGCGCCAGCGACGCCTTGTAGACGGCGTTTTCTTTCGGATCGGCGATCCTCTCCAGCACTTCCGGCAGCCGCTTCCAGTCGTCCTTTCGGGCGGCATCCACGAGTGACGCGCGGTCGATGACCGAGGCCTGGTAATCGCGAGGATACCACTTGCGAACCCAAGAATCGGCCCAGGCCGCGTCCTTGTCGGCGTGGCAGAGATTGCAGGCGTTGGGGGATTTCAGCGCGAGAGTGGCCGCGGGCACCGGCGGCAGCATCGAGTGATCGCTGCGGTTCATCGCAGCAAACCGCGTCATCGGCATGTGGCATCCGACGCACTCGTTGCCTTGGCTGCCGACGGCATGGTGGCCGTGCGGGGCCGGGTTATCGACGTACTGCTGATGGCACGGGGCACACGACTTGTTCGCTTCCGCGCCGGAGTAGCGCATGCGGCCGCTGGGCGTGTGGCAGTGATTGCAGTCGAGCTTCCCCGACGCGGCGCAGGGGCTCATCATCCACGTGGTGCAGGTGTAATTCTCGCCCAAGTCGCGGCCGTCGGGGTAGAAGTCGGGATGGTCGAGCACGATGAGGTCGAAATGGTCGAAGAACTTGTCGCCCGGGCGGAAGTCCAGCGACAGCGGCACGAGCTTCGCGTGGCACGTCGCGCACATGTCGTTCATCTGGGCGGTTGTGAAGTCCTTGGCGCGGATGATCTTGATGTCGTCGATCTTGTCGGGCTTGGGGGCGGAGAGCATGACGCGGAGGTGCTCGCCGGCCGGCCCGTGGCACGATTCGCAACTGATGCCCGGCTCGCTCCACGTGGTGTTGTAGGTATCGCTGGCCAGGTCGTAGTTCGTGCGTAACTGGCTCACGTGACAGTTGAAGCAGATCGTGTTGAACGTGAACATCCGGTCGGTCCAGTGCAGGGCCTCGTCCCGGCGGTCGGGGAAGTGGCGCACGCCGCTGGCCGCCGTGTCATACCAGGTTTTCTTTTGCACGTCGTAAGCCACCGGCAGGACTTGCAGCCGGCCGCGATGGAGGGTCGTTAGAAGGTAGTAGACGTTCTTTCCGCCCATCACGTGGGCGATGGGGTACTTCTTTTCGCCGTCGGGACCAGTCTGGCGCACGCAGCCGGCCTCGCCGATTTCCGCGCGATATCGGGCGCCGGCGATGACGATATCGTCGGTCTGCGGCGCGAGGTTCGCCCGGGCGAACTCGGCCGTGTACGGCTGCATCGCCAGCCCGTGGTGCGACGTGGACCACAGCTTGTAGAAATCCGCGTGGCAGTCGCGGCAGGTCTTCGAGCCGACGAACTCGGGCCGGGCGTTCGCATCCGCGGTCACACCGGAAGTCACTGCGGGCGTGGGCTCGGCGGGCTGCTCCGGCGATGAGCGATGGCACCCGGCCGCCAGCAATATCGACCCCATCGCGGCGAGGGCGAAGCCGGTGTGAGACTGCACGGAAAGACCCATTGCGTGTGTTCTGCGCCCTACTTCTTCGGACGGACGACGAAGGAGCACTTGGCCCGGTGGCACTCCGTGCGGTCGCTGACGGCGTCGAAGCCCAAGGGCTCGAGGACGCGGCGGTACAGGACGTCGCAGTGCCGGCAATAATCGTGATAGGGGACGATGTGCTTGGTGCTCATCAGTCGGCCCATCGAGGGACAGTAGTGCATGTCGATGCGGAACTCGCCGGCCTCGTCGTCGATCGACATCGTGAAGTCGGCCGCCTCCTCGTTGAGCGTGTGGTTCCAATAGAGCCAGCAGCCGCGCAGCCCGTGTTGGAGGACCAGGTCGCGGAGGTTGCCGAGAAACTCGTCAGAGAGGTAGTTCCAGAAATCGTCGACCGCCTCGATGTCCCCCTTTGCCTCCAGGTACTTGAACAACTCGCTGTACGCCGGAATGAATTCGGTGCATGAGATCATGGCTTCCTCCGGAAAAATCGCTGCGTGCCGCGGCCGGTCGCCGGATCGAAGTCGAGCAGTTCCGCGGCGAACGGCGTCCCCTCGCAGATCGCCTCGTTGACCGTCCGCGTGGTTTCGTGGAAGAGCGGGGCGACCGTGTAGCCGTGCTCCCGCATGTGCATCACGGCCGGACACGCCTCGACGTCGATCCGAAGCTCGTCGTCCGAGAGGCTGATGCGGACCTGGGCGGACTCATCGGCGTAGACTTTCTCGAAATGCTCGGCCAGCGCGACGAGCCCCCGGCGTCCGAGCGCGTCGGTCAGCGGCGCGTAGAAACTCCTGGCGAACTGCCGCAAGTAGTCCCGCACGGATTCGTCGCCGTAGTGCCTCTGGAGGTAGTCGAGCCCCACGCTCAACGCCCCGTGGAAATCCTTGTGCAGGTACTTATTGTCGCTCGCCGTGCGATGGATTACCTCTTTGGGCATAGTGGTTGACCTCCGTGGGTTCGCTCCCGCCGTCTCGTCTTGGTGTATTCTATCACTACCCGGGCCGTCCACAAACAGTAGATGGGGATGAAAGCAGTGGAGATACGTGGCCCATATTCCCGGCAAAACCAGGATGACGTAGAATCATAAGCGACAGTCTGAACTGCCGCCATTGGCGTCACACTGCTTCCCACGAAAACGCAAACCTGAACCCAAGAACCCTTGGATGCCGAGCACGCGAGGCTGTACTGCACGATTTCTCGTAGAATGCGTCTTCCAACTCGTCCGGTTCTTCGGTATTGACGGCACGTGAAAGATCACGAAAGGAACGGTGGCATGACCAACAATCGATACAGCACTCGGGCGTGGACGACCATGGCGATGGCGGGGATCGTGATCAGCGCGACGGTCGCGTCCGCGGACAAAGCGGAGGAAGCGGCGCCGCCGAATCCGCCGGGAAGCACGGCGGTGGTTTTCGCCCCCGAGGCGCCGTTCCGCGAGCCGCCACGGATGGATCTGGACGCCTACGGCGGTTGGCTGGGGCTGAGCGGCAAGACCACTGGGTTTTTCCACGTCGAGCAACTCCGGAATCGCTGGTGGCTGATCACTCCGGCCGGCCACGCCTTCTACTCCTTGGGCATGACCGGCGTGCCGGAGTCGGCCTATGCGAAGTACAAGACGTGGGGCTTCAATACCGTGGCTCGGCCGGCCTCGCTGCCGGATCCTGATCGCCGCATGCCCTACACGATCGGGATGTATTTCTTCGATCAGGGCAAGGACCTCCCCATCCCGAGAAACGCGGGGATCCCGCCGTGGGTCAGTTTTCCCGACGTGTTTGACCCGGCCTGGGTCGAGAAGTGTCATGAGTATGCCCAGAAAACGCTGGCCCCGTTTGCCAAGGACCCGTGGCTGGTGGGCTACTTCATCGACAACGAGCCGAACTTCGCGGGCTGGTACGAGGTGGTCACGCGGATGCCGAAGGACGCCCCGTTCCGCAATGCCTTTGTCGAGGTGGCGCGGAAGTACTATGCGGACAAGCCCGGCCAACTGGTCAAGGACTGGAAGACCTGGAACGTGACGAAGGTCGAGGACCTGCTGGGGGTGGAAGGCGACGCGCCGCCGCTGCCGGAACTGGCCGCCGTGTGGCAGGAGGCGGTGGCGGAGCAGGCTTTTGGAACGGTCGAGGCCGCTGCGCGCAAGGCCGCCCCGAATCACCTCAATCTGGGGACGCGGATGATCAACGCGGTCCCACCGTCGCCGGCGGTGTTTGCCGCCATGGGCCGGCACGTCGACGTGATCAGCATGAACCTGTACAGTCTCTTTTCGGATCGGCTGCTGACGCAGATGTTTACGCTGCTGCCGGCGATTCACACCTTCACGAAGAAGCCGATTATGACCAGCGAGTTCACCTTCCGTGGCGGCGACACGCGCTGTCCCAACACGATCGGCGCGCCGCCGACGGTGCCCACTCAGGCGGATCGGGCGGTCGGCTACCTCTCGTACCTTTCGGCGGTGGCTTCGCTGCCGTTTCACGTTGGCGTCTGCTGGTACAAATACGAGGACGACAGTCTGGAACTGCCCTGGGGCGGGTACGCCGAGGACTGCAACTTTGGGGTGGTAGACGGCCAGCGGCGGCCCTACGCCTCGTTGGTCTCGACGATGCGGCTGGTGAACGGGAGCATCTATGAACTGGCTTCCGATCCGGTTCCCAATCCGAAATGCCCCTTGTTCTATCGCACGGAGCTGATGCGTTGGGACCGCGCGTGGGATCAGCGGATGTTCATGCGATTCGGCCAGATGGAGACGCCGCCGCCGGATCCGTTGGGCGACCAACTGCCGGAGTCTCGCCGCTACCACGAGCATTATTGGGTAAGCCACAAGAGTCTCCAACTCGTGATCAACGACGAGGGATACTACGGCTGGTCGAGCGCCAACCTGTTGCGAAGGTTGGAGGACGGTCAGGAACTGGCGCTGCTGGGGCTGCAAGGTTTTTGCAGCGTGCCGCGCACTTCGTGGTTGGGGCAGAAATGCGAGAACCCGGCCAAGCCGTTCTCGATCGACAGCAACGCCCAGACGCTCATTCGTCGCGTCGACGGCCGGGGACGCGTGCGTCGGATGACGATGATTGGCGGCAGCTTCGTCCTAACGGAGTTCAGCAACTTCGTGATCCGCGCGAACGGCAAGGTCCCGTACCTGGATCTTGTCTACGATCCGGATGCGAAGAAGCTTGCGATCACGTCGCAAGGGGAGATTCAGAACGTCGGCATTAGCGACGTGACCGGTTGGCAGACGACCTGGAATGGCCGAGCGGTGACGGCCGGCACGTTGCCGAATTCGGCGGGGATTTCGGCCTTCGCCGCCCCGCCGCGGTAGCGGCCCGGTCGGACGAGTGTTGACAGTCTCGGTCGGGTGGCACGGGCTGCCGGTCAGCCCGTGTCCGTGGGCAGGACCGTGGAGACACTCAAGTCCCACCCCATCCCATTACACCTCACTGGCCGTGTGTGGCATTGTCGAACTCAAGTAACCGGCTTTCATAGAAGGGTGGTTGATTCGGCTCGCCTCGTCCGGTACAAGAACCGAAAAGCATCAAACCAATTGCCGGGCGTCCTTGCCACCCGCCGCTTCAAGTCGGAGAACAACCCCGTGCCGAACCAGGTCGAAGTCGTTGCCCGACCCAACACCCTTTGCGGCGAGGGGCCGATCTGGGATCCGCGGGCGAACCGGCTGCTCTTTGTCGACAATGCCCAGAACCTCGTCTACCAGATTCCCGCCGACCGGACCGAGCCCCAACTGATCAGCCGGGGACTCATGGTCGGCGGCATCGCCCTGATGGAAGACGACTCGCTCTTGTTCGCCGGGGCGGCGGGCGTCCACGTCTGGCGGGCACAGGACGACTACCGGACGATCGCCGCCGAACACGACGGCGAGCCGCTGGCGGTCAACGACATCACGGCCGATCCCGCCGGCCGCCTCTACGCCGGCACGATGTTCTGGAACGACGCGGGAATGGAGAAACACGGCAAGCTGTACCTGATCGACACCGACGGCTCGGTCCACGTCGTCGACGAGGGCATCGAGTTGTCCAACGGGCTGGCCCTGAGCGGCGACGGCCGCACGCTCTACCTCACCGATTCGACCGCCCGGGTGATCTACGCTTACGACGTCGAGCCGTCCACGGGCGCGCTCTCGCAACGTCGGGTGCTGGTTCGCATCGGGCTGGACGAGGGCATTCCCGACGGGCTGACCATCGACGTGGAGGGCTACCTTTGGAGCGCCCAATGGTACGGGGCCCAGGTGGTCCGCTACCTGGGTAAGCCCCTACGCCCCGGCTGGCTACGACTTCGACGCCGGCAATTTCGGCGGCTCGCTGTACCGGTTGCGCGTCGACGTCCCCGGCCGGCCCGAGCCGATATGCCGCATCGGCCGTTGAGCGAACGGTCAACCTACAGTTGCCGGAAGGAAGCGAACCGCAGATGGACGCAGATAGACACAGATATCTCTTCATCTGCGTCTATCTGCGTCCATCCGCGGTTCCTTCTCACTTTCTGCTCTCCACTTCCTTTTGGGCCTTCTCCAAAACGCTTTGGATCGTGACCGGGCGGCCGCCTTCGCGTTTGCTCTGGTCGGCAGCTTCGAGGAAGGCGTAAATCTCCAGCGTGTCCTCGGGGCTGACCGGCGGCTTGCCGGTGACGAAGAATCGGGCGATCTCGACGGCCAACGGGTCGTAGCCGGTCCAGCCGCCGCTCGGGGCGATGCCCTTGTCGCCCCAGACCGTCGCGCCGAAGCCCGGGTGACTCCGATACGTTCCGATCCGGCCGTCCTTCCACACGCCGACGACCACGTCGTTGCTGCCGGATCGCACCCGCGTGACCGTCTCGCAGCCCGGCCCCATGATCGTGAAGAGGATCTCGACGCCGTGGATGCCGTAGTAGAACAGGTCGGGCATGCGGTGCGGCTCCAGGGGCGTGTTGGGGCCATACGACGAGCAGCCGAGCACCTTGCCCACCGCCGGGTCGTTCTGCGTGCCGATCGACGCGATGCCCTTGGCGTACCGCAATGACGAAGCCGAGAAGCACCCCACGCCCGCCTTCTTCGCCAAGGCGTAGATCTCGACCGCGTCGGCCAGGCTGCCGGCGACCGGCTTGTCGATGTACACCGGCTTGCCGGCGGCGATGACCTTCTGGGCCTCGGCCAGGTGCGCTCTGCCGTCGAGCGTGTTAATCATCACGGCGTCGACCTTCGGCAGCAAGGCGTCGATCGAGTCGACGATTTCGACGTCCCCGCGTTTGCGGAGGACCTCGCCGAACTGTTTGCCCAGCTCGACGCTCGCCGGAACGTCCGGCGTCCCGCCGAGAAAGGCGGCCACGACCTTGCACCGGGACAAGGGCTCGGTCGCCGCCGGGTCGTTCATCGCCCGAGTGAACTCGGTCGAGTGCGGCGTGTCGACGCCGATGATGCCGACTTTGATCGTGCCCTCGCCGGGGGCCGGCCCGGCGATGGCGAGAACGGCGATCAACGCCACGACGACGAAAGACCGCTTGCCGATGAAATGCGATGGCATGGCGTGCTCCAGGGGGTGGATGAAGGAAAAAAACCGAGCCGCGACCGAACCAAAAAACCGAGCCGCGACCGTAAGGGAGCGGTGTTGGCGACGCGCTAATGTCACTATCTGACGAGCGAGGCTGGATTTACCGCTCCCTTACGGTCACGGCTCGGTTTGGTGAGGGACGGAGTCGCCTCCTACAACGGCTACTTGCCCGCGCAAATCAAATCCAACCGCCGGTTCTGCTCCTCGAGCGACAAGCCGCCGCTGCCTTCGATGGTCAGCCAGCCGCCGTAGCCGACCTTGTCGAGTTCGCGGCGCACGACCGGCCAGTTGACGCTGCCGTCGCGGATGTCGACAAACTCTCCGCCGTGGCCGTTGGGATTGAGTTTGAAGTCCTTGACGTGGCACTTGGCGATTAGCTTGCCCAGCGTGCGGATCCACTCTTCCGGCGGCGCGTATTTGACGTGGTTGCCGATGTCGAAGTACGCCTGGACGAATCGCGTGTCGAACGACGCAACCAGGTTCTTAAAGATCGCCGGCTTGACCCAAAGGTTGTTCCACACGTTCTCCAGCGCGATAACGACGCCGGTCTCTTGGGCCACGGGAATCAGTTGCTCGACGGCCTTGCGGGTCGCGTCGGTGGCCTGGTTGTGGGCGTCGATGTACGCCTTGAACTTCGCGTTGTCGCCCGGGACGACCTTGGCGATGTGCCCGGTCTTCTCGTCGAACTCGATGTCGAACTCCCAGGGCTCGGGCATTGCCATGCCGCCGATTCGGCAGGGCACCAGGAGCACCGCGTCGGCGCCGAGGCCCTCGGCGGCCCGAATCGCGGTCTTGACGCTCTCGACGTCGCCGGCCATCTTCGCGGGATCGTTGAAGTTGGCCCAGCCGAACAGCACCGAGTGGATCCTCATGCCGAGCTGGTCGGCCATCGCGTGATCCTTGGCGGCTTCGGCGGGCGATTTGCCCCAGGCCTCCTGGCCCGAGGTCTCCATGCCCTCGAATCCCGCGGCCTTCCAGCTTTTGAACGTCGCCTCGCTCGGCAGGCCGATCAGGGCCTTGTGCAGCGTCGTGGAAAACTCGGGCTCGGCTGCCTGAAGCCGGCCGCCGAGCATCATGCCGGCGCCCGCCACGGCCGAAACCGCCAGAAAGCCACGTCGATTCAGATGGGGTGTCATGCGATGTATCTCCGGATCAGGGATCAGGGACTAGGGATTGGGGATTCAAGTCAAACGCCCACCGACTGCGTCGGCGGGGTCGGATGCCGCTACTGGCGATTTCGATAGTTATCCTCAAACGTCTACCGTCTACTACTTACCGCTTTACGCTTTTGTCGCGGCCTCTT
>JAPLNP010000260.1 GCA_026401055.1 Planctomycetia bacterium | reverse complement strand
CGTCCATGGCCAGGGTCCTTTCTGAAACGTTCTGTCTTCACCAAACCGCCCCGAGGCAGCCAGTTTACCACAGAAATCCCAGTTTCCCCTATTGACCTTTTTCGCCCCCCGCCACCGCGCGCAAAAGCTGACGTGCACCCGTGGGCGTGATTCTCTGCAAATTGCTCTTGGTCGAAACCGGTGACCAGGGGTATCTTCTGGTGCCCGGCTTCTCCCTTCTCACATCCTTTCCCGCGCCAAGGAGGGCGAACTCATGAGGAAGTGGTTCCTGGTGATGGCCTTACTGCCCCTTCTGGGGTGCGTAAATCCCGCGTTGGTAGACCTAAACAACGGGACGTTTTGCAGTTCGGAGAACGTCCGGGCTTACGCCAAGAAACACCGTGTGAGCTACGAGCAGGCACTGGAGACCCTGCGGCAGGAGTCCGATGTGCTTTGGGCCGAACAGGAAGCCAAACGCGCCAGCCAAGCCCCGCCCACGGCCACGGTCGTGCCCGAGGTGTCCGCGAGGGCGACAACCCCATGAAGATCGCCATCTTCCTGCCGAATTGGCTCGGCGACGTGGCGATGGCCACGCCGGTGTTTCGGGCCGTGCGGCGGCATTTCGGCCCGGACGCCCGGATCGTCGGCGTGATGCGGCCGTACCTGCGGGACGTGCTCGGCGGGACGGATTGGCTCAGCCAGCAGTGGTACTTCCAACCTGGGGCCAAGGACCCCGAGTTGCGGCGTTGGGCCCTCATGCGGCGGATGCGGCGAGAACGCTTCGACACGGCGCTCCTGCTGCCCAACTCGCTTAGCACGGCGGTCACGGCGTGGCTCGGCGGGGCGCGTGAGCGGATCGGCTATGTCCGATACGGCCGCGGGCCGCTGCTGACGGGCAAGGTCGATCCGCCGCGCGAGCACGGCCGGCCGGCGGCCGAGCCGATGGTCGAGTACTACCTCCGCCTTGCCCGGGCGATCGGTTGCCCGGCGGAGTCGCCGCGGCTGGAACTGGCGACCACCGAGGCCGACGAGCGTTCGGCCGACGGAGTCTGGCGGAATCTCGGCCTGCGGACCGACGGCCGCGTGATTACGCTGAATTCCAGCGGCGCCTACGGCGGGGCCAAGCTCTGGCCGGTCGAACATTTCGGCGAGCTCGCCCGCCGCGTGGTCGAGCGATTGGACCACGACGTCCTGGTGATGTGCGGACCGAACGAACGGGACATCGCCCGGGACGTGGTTCGCCGCGGCGGCTCGGAGCGCGTCTTCTCGATGGCGGACCAGCCGATAGACATCGGGACGGCGAAGGCATGCATGAGGCGCGGGCGGCTGATGGTCTCGACCGACAGCGGTCCGCGGCACGTCGCGGCGGCGTTGGGCAAGCCCGTCGTGACGATGTTCGGCCCGATGCTGCCGGTCTGGAGCGAGAACCCGACGCAGCAGGCCGCCAATTTGATCCTCGATCTGGATTGCATCGGCTGCCACAAGCGGACCTGCCCGTTGGGCCACCATCGCTGCATGAGAGATTTGTCGGTCGACATGGTTTACGAGGAAGTCGTGCGGCTGTTGCGGGCAAGCGAGGCCGCGGCGGCGTGAGGCGGTTGTCGGTTGTCGGTCGTCGGTTGTCGGTTGAGCCCCGTTGTTGAAGCATGAAGCGCGGACTCCAATCCCTAACCTCCAATCCCCAATCCCCACTTTGATTTGCTCTGAAGCTCCAACACGAGACAGCGACCCGGCCGGGACGGGCTTGACGCCGGCGGGCGACGGCCAGATGTGGCTGGATGAACGGTTCCAGGCACCGCTTGCCCGCGCCGGGCTGGACCGGTTTGGCGCGGTGATGGCCACGCTGGAGGGCCGCTGCCTCCGCGCGCTGGCCGATCGGGAGAATTGGCGGCTGGAACTGCACGGCCCCCACGGCGGCCCGCGAGGCGTGTTCCTCAAGAAGCATCACGTCCGCACGTGGCCGAGCCGGCTTCGGGCGAAGCTGGGTGCCGGGCCGGGCGAGAGCGCCGCGCGGACCGAAGCCCGAAACGTCCGAAACCTCGCCGCCGACGGCATCGACGTGATGGGGCTGGTGGCCTACGGGGAGCACTTGCGCGACGACGGGCTGCTGGAGTCGTTCGTCCTGACCGACGAGCTTCGCGGTTACGTTCAGCTCGATCATTTTCTCGCCCGGCGGTTTCCCCAGCGCGAGTTGTTTCAGACGCTGCCGGCCGACGGCGATCTCGACGCGCTGGTGTGCCGCGT
Source organism: Planctomycetia bacterium (assembly GCA_026401055.1). GTDB lineage: Bacteria > Planctomycetota > Planctomycetia > Pirellulales > Thermoguttaceae > JAPLNP01. The sequence continues at coordinate 13,270 of JAPLNP010000260.1, read as the reverse complement.
GGCCGAGGTCGCCCGGCGGTTCCACGCGGCCGGGTACAACCACCGGGATCTGTACTGCTGCCATTTTTTTATCAAGGAGCCCGAGCCCGGCCGGTTCGAGATCAAGCTGATCGACTTGCAGCGGGTGCAGCGTCGGCGGCGGTTCCGGCGGCGGTGGATCGTCAAGGACCTGGCCCAACTGGCGTATTCGGCCCCTCGCGATCGCATCAAGTGTACGCGGAAGATGGCGTTCATGCGGCACTATCTGGGCGTGCGGAAGCTCCGGCCGCGCGACAAGCGGCTGATCCGCGCGGTTCTGGCCAAACAACAACTGATGGAACGGAAACAGGGGATCATCGCGTGAGAATTGGACTGGTGATCGAGCAGTTCCATCCCGAACGGGGTGGCGCCGAACAATGGACGTGGCAGTTCGCCGGCCGGCTGCTGGAACTGGGGCACGACGTCCACGTCGTGGCCAACCATTTCTCGCCGGCGACCGACGCCATGCCGATCGTTCGCCACGCGCTGGGCAAGGCCGGCACTCGCATGGACTTCGCCGCCGCCGCCGAAGCCCGACTCCGCGCCATATCGCTCGACGTGATCCACGACATGGGCAGCGGCTGGTACTGCGATGTCTTCCATCCGCACGGCGGATCGCGCCGCGCGGCCATCCGGCAGTCGCTGCTGCTCGTGCCCCGGTGGATGCGCCCGATCAAACGGGCGGTCGACGCCGTGTTGCCCCGGCGTCGCCAGTTCGAGGCGATGTCGGCCCGGCAGTACGTCGACGACGGCCGGATCGTTCTGGCGCTGTCGCGCCGCGTAGCGGCCGATCTCGCGAAACTCGACGGCGTCCGGCCCGAGCAAATCCGGCTGGTCTACAACGGCGTCGACACCGAGCGGTTTTCGCCCGAACATCGGCAGACCCACCGCGAGGCGATCCGCGGCAGCCTGGGCGTGTTGCCCGATGCGACGCTGCTTTTGATCGTGGCCCACAATTTCCGGCTCAAGGGCGTGCCGATGCTCCTGCGGGCGGTGGCCGCGTGCGACGATCCGCGGCCGATTCATCTGGCGGTGGTCGGCGGGAGACACCTGAGCCGCTACGAGCGGGCGGCGCGGCGGTTGGGCATCGCCCAGCGGGTCAGCTTCGTCGGCGCGGTCGACGACACCGTGCCGTACTACGCGGCGGCCGACGTGTACGTGCATCCGACCTTCTACGACCCGTGCAGCCTCGGCGTCCTCGAGGCGGCGGCCAGCGGCCTGCCGAGCGTCACCAGCCGGTATAACGGCGCGGGCGAGTTGCTGGCCGAGGGTCTCGACGGCTACCTGATGGACGATCCGGCCGACGGCCGCGAGTTTGCGCGATGCCTGCGCCCGCTCTTGTGCCCGGCGACCCGAGCCGCCATGGGCGCCGCCGCGCGGCGGATGGCCCTCGAGCACACGTTCCGACACAACTGCGACGAGATCATCGGCGTCTACCACGAGGTCGCCCGCCGCCACCGGTGCGCGGCGTGAGAAGCGGCGGTAACGGGAGCGTCTGGACGCACCATCGAACACGATCGGGGTCAGTGGGCACGACGAAGTCAACGGCCCGGCGAACGGTTGCCCATCGGGTCGTCCCCGCGGAACGCACGGAGCACCACCTATGCTCGGCATCCTGGGTGTTTTTCTGTCGCTCGCTCTGTTGATGTACCTGGCCTACCGGGGCGTGGACGTGATTATTCTCGCCCCCGCGCTGGCCCTGATGGCCGTGTCTTTCAACTGCGGCATGCCCTTGTTTGCCAGCTACACGCAGGTCTTTATGACCGCGCTGGGGAGCTTCATCGTCAAGTACTTCCCCATTTTCCTCCTGGGCGCGATCTTCGGACGACTCCTCGATGACTCTGGCGCCGCCAAGGTCATCGCCCATCGGATCGCGGAGCTCGTCGGCCGGCAACGGGCGATCCTGGCCGTCGTGCTCGCCTGCGGGCTCTTGACCTACGGCGGCGTGTCGCTGTTCGTCGTGGCCTTTGCCGTCTACCCCTTGGCCGCCGCGATGTTCCGCGAAGCGGACATCCCCAAACGCCTGATCCCGGGAGCCATCGCCTTGGGATCGTTCACCTTCACGATGACCTGCCTTCCGGGCACCATCCAAATCCAGAACCTGATCCCCATGCCGTATTTCAAGACGACGGCCTTCGCGGCGCCGGGTCTGGGCACCCTGGGTGGCCTGCTGATGTTCCTTCTCGGCATGTTTTGGCTCGATCGGCGGGCCCGTCGGGCGGCGCTGTCCGGCGAGACCTATGGCGCCGGCCACCTCAACGAGCCCAGCCCGGAATCCGACCGAAAACTCCCCACGTTCGCCGTGGCCGTCCTGCCCGTGCTGGCCGTGCTCGTGCTGAACTATGTCTTCGCCGAACACGTCATGCGCTGCTGGGACGCCGGATACCTCGCCGACGCCAAGTACGGGTCGACCGATCTGGACCGGGTCCGCGGCATCTGGGCAATCCTGGCCGCGCTGCTGATCTCCATCGTCCTCTTGGTCGCGCTGACCCGCCGCCCCCTCTCGCAACTCAATAACAGCATGACCAAGGGCTCCGTCGGATCGCTCGTGCCGATATTCAACACGGCTTCGGTTGTCGGCTACGGGGCCACGATCGCCTCGCTTCCGGCCTTCGTCATGATCAAAGAGTGGCTGATCAACCTCTCGCCGGGCAATCCCCTCGTCTCCGAGGCGGTGACCGTGAACGTGTTGGCGGGGATCACCGGCTCGGCTTCCGGCGGGCTGAGCATCGTGATGGAGATCCTGGGCGACACGTATTGCCGGATGGCCTTGGAAACCGGCATCAGCCCGGAGCTTATGCACCGAGTCGCTTCGATGGCCTCCGGCGGACTGGACAGCCTCCCGCACAACGGAGCCGTCATCACCCTGCTGATCGTGTGCGGTCTGACCCACCGGCAGTCCTACCTGGACGTCGCCGTGGTCTCCGTCGTGATCCCCATTCTGTCCACGTTTGCCGTCGTGGCGGCGGGAACGGTGCTGGGCTCCTTCTGAATTCCGCCACGTTTGGGTGATCGGGATCAGACGCCACCGGTTTCTTGGGAGTTGCGAAAATGGCCCGCCCAGGCGCGTGATATCCCGCCGCAAAGCACGCCCAACCAAGTAGGGCCCAGGTAGGTCCAGGGAACGAAGCTCGCGATTCTGGCTCTCGGCAGATCGGAAAGGGCGTGACGATGAAGATCCTCTTGATCGCACCGGCAAGCGGAATGTGGCGGCATGTCGGCCGTCACCGGTTTCTCAATGGCAGGACGTTTCGCTTTTCGCTGCTGAGCCTCCTGTCGGTGGCCGCGGAGAGCCCGTCCGACGCCGAGGTCCGTATTGTTGACGAACAGATCGACGACATCCCGTGGGACGCGGACGTCGATCTGGTCGGCATTACCTGCATGACGGCCGCGGCGCCGCGCGCCTACGAGATCGCCCGGCGATTCCGCCGGCGACTGATCCCCGTCGTGCTCGGCGGCATGCACCCGACACTATGCCCGGCGGAAGCGATTCGACATGCGGACGCCATTGTGGTTGGCGAGGCCGAAGGCATTTGGCGCAAGGTCGTGGAGGACGCTTGCGAAGGGCGACTCAAGGGGGTCTACCGCAACGAACGGCCGCCGCTCGGCGGCCTCAAGCGTCCGCGCCGCGATCTGCTGCCGGCCGGGAAGCACGCCGGAATCAGCGCCGTGCAGGCGACTCGCGGATGTCCGCACGGCTGCGATTTCTGCGCGGTGGCCGCGTTCAACGGACATACCCAACGCCAGCGGCCCGTCGAAGAAGTCATCGCCGAGATCAAGGACCTGCCGAGCTGCGGGCTCATCTTCGTCGACGACAACTTGACGGCGGATCGAGACTACGCCAAGAGGCTGTTTGCGGCCCTGAGGCCGCTCGGGAAGCGTTGGGTCACCCAGTCGACGCTGGCCATCGCGGACGATCCGGACCTGGTGCGAATGATGGCCGACGCCGGATGCGTCGGAATCTTCGCGGGACTCGAAACGTTTTCCGAAGACAACCTCGGGTCGGTGAACAAGACGTGTCATCGCGTCGAACAGTATCGCGAAGCGATTCAGCTCTTTCACCGTCATGGAATCACCGTGGAGGCGGGGATCGTTTTCGGCTTTGACGGCGACGGCCCCGACGTGTTCCGACGCACGTTGAAGACGCTCGACGACCTGGAAGTGGACCTGATTCAAGTGTCGATTTTCACGCCGCTTCCCGGCACGCCCCGGGCGAAGCTCCTGGCGGACCGCGTCTTCGATCGCGACTGGGCGAACTACGACTTCCACCACGCCGTCTTTCAGCCCGGCGGAATGTCGCCCCGCGATCTGCAGGCGGGTCACGACTGGGTAACTCATCAGTTCTACAGGCCGTCGCGCATCCTTCGGCGAATATGGCGTCGTCTGCGACGGCCCCGAGCCTGGGCCTCGCTCCCCTTTCTGGCAGCCGTGAACGCGGCCTACCTGGGACGAACCATTCGTTGGCGAATTCGAGGTTGGGATCCCGCCGGAGAAACGCCGGCGGACGACAATTCTCCGGCGCGTGGCGCGACACAACGAACCTTGCCCGCCGGGCGAACCTGCGAAGAGACGCCCAGCAAAGCAGGTACCCAGGCGGCCTGACCGGGCTGATCTCCGCTCGGGCGCGACACGACGGATGCCGCAGCTTCTCTTTCATCGTTTCGTCAAAAGGCTATCCGGACGAAATCAGCGGCGATTCGGCGTCCCGAAAACCCAACCTTCTCCGAGGCGTCATCCGACGGTGGTTCGGCCAGGCTTCGCCCCTCGCCTTGGGGGAGGATCCCATTTGGATCACTGAGCCGCTATAATCGTGGACGTCGGCAACTATTATTTGAAGGCCACGCCCATGACCCACATCAAGTCCACCCGCCGCCGTTTCCTGAGGACCTCGCTTGGCATTGCGGCGGCCGGCGCGACGTCCCGTTTCTGGAGCGGTTGGTGTGCCGGCGGCGAGGCGAATGGCGATCCCTTGCCTTGGGTTCCCGGCTCCTGGACCCTGGCTGTTCTGCCCGACACCCAACGCTACACCATCGACCCCTGGAAAGGGATCTTCTCCACGATCACCCAATGGCTGGCACGCAACAGGCAGGCACGCAACATCGGGTTCGTCCTCCACGAGGGTGACATCACGGGCGGCAATACGGCGGACACCTGGCAGGTCGCCAGTGAAGCCATGGCCGTGCTCGACAAGGCCGGGATTCCCTACTCCCTGACCACCGGCAACCACGACCACGACGCTTGGAATCCATTTCGCAACACACCCGATCGAAACACCTTGCTGGGCGACTACTTTCCCATCGCCCGATTTCAGTCGATGCCGACTTTCGGCGGCGTGTTCGAGCCGGGCAGGACGGAAAACAACTATCACCGGTTCACCGTCGCCGGCAAGCACTACCTCACGCTGGCCCTGGAGTGCGGCCCCAGAAATGAGACCGTTGCCTGGGCAAACCGCGTCCTGGCGGAGCATTCCGACCGGGTCGCCGTCGTCGTCACCCATGCCTATCTCTACAGCGACGGCACCCGATACGATTGGGCCGCCAAAGGCGCCAGCCAGGACTGCAACCCGCACTGCGACTCCTACGGCTTCAGTACCCCGCACGACGGCAGCGAGAACGTCAACGACGGCCAGCAACTCTGGCAGAAACTCGTCAACAAGAACAAGAACGTTCGCCTCGTCCTCAGCGGCCACGTGCCTTGGGCCGGCGCGCGGCTGAGCGGCAAGGGCGAGCACGGCCAGACCGTCCACGAACTGGTGGCCGCCTACCACGATCCGCCCGAGGGCTACCTCCGCTTGTTGGAGTTCCTCCCCGACGGCAAGACCATCCAGGTCAAGACCTACTCACCCCACCTGGACAAGCACCTGACCGACTCCAACCAGCAATTCGTGCTTTCGATCGAATAGCGAGAACGTCTACCGCCAACCCGCTTTCCGCGTCACGAAAGGGGACAGGTCCATGTTTTCGGCCAACGTTCTTCTCGCCGAAGACGTCTTCACGCCGAAAAATGGACCAGTCCCCAGCCAACCCGTGAACGGTTACCGACGGCCAATGGCACGACTCAGATCACCTCAAAATAGTGATACCGGTCGATCCGGAACCCCTGCAAGCTCCGGAGCTTGATCTCGCGAAAGGCTGGAGCCGCCGGGCGTTGGTACTTGTCCAACGTCTTGCCCAGGTCTTTGATCTTCGGCAGTTCCGACCGGCCGTCCCATACGGCATAGGCGTCCGCTCCCCGGTCCAGGAACGAATACACCAACTGTTCCCAGCCGCCAAAGTCAGAAGCGTACTTCTCCCATGGATAGAGCAGCGGGATCAGTCGGACGTTTGCCCGGCCATCCAATCGGGCGAAATAATCGAAATCCAGACTGTCTGGGTTGTCGCGATGGACGTCGAGCTCGTCGAAGGACTGGCCCGTCGGGAGTAGATCGTCAACGATTCCTTCCTTGACCCAAGTCGCCACGTCCAGACCCCACCGTCGGCAGTCCAACTCGGTGCCCGGGACGATTACCGAGAGGCGTTGATTCGGTTCCAGGGCCCGCTTCGCCTGCCTAACGAACGCGGTAACCACCGTGCCCTGGTAATCCATCCAGCGGGGATCACGTTCCTCCAGTTGCCTCGGATCGACCCCGTGTTGCTTCTTGAATTCCTCGACCATGATCCCCTCATACAGAACCAGCGGCAGACCTCGAATGAAGCACAGGCACACTCCGTCGGGGCCGTAGCCGGCGATCTCTTTGACCAGGCTTAGCATGTATTGCTGGACTTCGGGATAGGCATAACTCAACCGGTTCACCTTCTGCCCCTCGCGGTCCAGGCAACAGTATTCCGGGTGATCGTTGAAGAACTTGGAGTTCTCCTGAACGTCGAAGGGAAACGGCGCCTTGAACGCCTGCATTCGGATATAGACGTGGAACTCCCACTTCCGTTTTCGCGTGTAGTCCCTCATTACCCGGAGGCTATCCCATCCTTTCTCTTTCCAGATGCCCATGTTTCTGGCAAAGTCGGGCTGCCACGCGAACTGCTTGCCGGCGTTCGGATAGAACTGCCCCACTTTGGTCGGATAGTTGCAGTTGTCGGCACAACCGTTGCCCCAGAGGAGCATCCGCATACAGGTGCCTTCGGGGATATCCTCGAACGGCTTTTCCAGGTCCCGTGGGCTGGACGGCTCCGGACCAAAGAAGATCCCATTGCCGTCTTCACTTATCACCATGGGGTAGGATTCTTTTCTGTCCGGGACCTTCTGCAAACGCACATAGGCCAACGCGCTTGGAGAACGTGAATCGCCGGAACCCTCCAGAATCAAATCCTGGCCGGTTAGATCCACCTGTTTCCAGAACGCTTCGCTGATGACCAGCGTGGGGTTGCCGGTGACCTGAATCGGGATCGTGTCGCTTGAGGAGGCTTTGCTCAACCTGACTCGCATCCGCTGAGCGTCGTAACCTCCGTACAGGCCCAGGAAGACGCGATACACTCCCTCCGCGCCCAGCCGGATCGTAATCGGCTTTTGGCTCGGCCCGCCACCTTCTCCCAACATCACGCCGGTGAATTCGTCGCTCTTGTAGGAGACGGTCTTCCAGAGATTCGTTTGGCTTGGATCCGTCTGGATGAGTTCATGGTCGACGGCTTTGTCGAGTTCGCTGATGAGGACATCGCCATTGCCGAAAACTCGCCGGCCCGACGCCGCCTTCGCCGCGGTCGCGGTGTTTTCGCTCTCGGGCTTGTCGGCCCGACAGGGAATCACGGTCACCAGTAGTGTGCAAACCACGGCCAGAAGGATGTACGACTTCATTGCGATGTCTCCTCTTAACAACGGAAAAGGACTGACGTCTGAGCACCGGGCGTCCAGTTCGACATGCGCGTAGACACCAAGCGTCAGACGCACGTCACCGTGGTTCGCGCGGTCCCTGCCTCCGTGGGAGTCAATTGAGCTAGAACCTACGCCCAGCAAGCCATTGCCACAAGGGGTTCATCAACACGCTTCTGGTTTGCCATTTCGTGCATTGGCATGGGGCGGCAGTCTCCAGATCAAGCTCGACCGGGGCGACGGGCGGACTTGGGCCGTCGCCCCGGCCCGCCGGCGACGGATGACAGCGGCGGGTTCCATTTTCTCATCGCGCGGTGCCCTCCCGTCGGGGGCCCCAGGGGTGCCGCTTTCGACCGTCGCGCGGGCCAAACCCCCAACGGATTCGGCGTCGCGAATTTCGAGCGTATTTTGACGCACCATTCCGTCGCCGCTACAATGAGCGGACGCAAGATCCTAGGCTATGTCAGAATCCGAACGGTCGTCGACCCAACTGCCGTAGAGTATTCCCGATGTTGAGAACAACCCGACGCGCCCTCCTAATTCTCGTTGCCCTGCTGCCGGCCTCGCTGGCAACGTTCGCCTTTGCCGGTGAACCGATGACTTCGTCCGTCCACTCACTCGACGGCAATGACTGGCGGATCGCCACCGATCCGAAGAACGAGGGACGCGAGGCGAAGTGGTCTGCCGCGCCGCGAGCGGAGGCGAAGGCAACGAAGGCGCCGTGGATCATCCAGGACGCCTTTCCCGATTATCACGGCGTGGCGTGGTATTGGCGGGAGTTCGACGCGCCAGCGAATCCGAGCACCGGGGGGCGGTTTCTGCTGCGGTTCTGGGCGGTGGACTATATGGCGGAGGTCTGGCTCAACGGCACGCGCGTCGGGGAGCACGAGGGCGGCGAGACGCCGTTCGTGCTCGACGTCACCGAGGCCGTGAAGCCCCGCGCGTCCAATCTGCTCGCGGTCCGCGTGCTCAACCCGACGCACGAACGCATCGACGGCGTCGTGTTGAACGAGACGCCCCATCAAGCTCGCGTGATCCCCTACAGCGCGGGCGCGGCCTATAACCACGGCGGCATCACCGGCTCCGTCGAACTGCTCGCCACGGGGGCGGTTCGGGTCGAGGATTTGTTCGCTTGCGCCGATCCCGAAACGGGCGTCGTCCGGATTCGGGCAAACGTGCGCAACGCCGGCCCGGCGCCCGCGCGCGGCCATCTGGAGTTCGCGGTGGCGCCCGCCGCCGGCGGCGAAACGTTGAAGGCCGGCGTGGTCGGGCGGGAGTTTCCCCCCGGCGACACGCCGGTTGCGACGGAGTTGAAGCTCGACCAGCCGCGGCTCTGGGAGTTGAACGACCCCTTCCTGTATCGCGTCACGGCGCGCGTGACGACGGCGGAGCCCGGCGTCGTGGACGAACTCTCGGCGCGCTGCGGTTTTCGTTCCTTTCGCTTCGACAACGGCTGCTTCCGGCTGAACGGCCGCCGCCTCTTCCTGCGCTCGACGCACACGTGCAATCACTTTCCGGTCGGCCTGAAGCTTCCGCCCGACCGCGACATTGCGCGGCGCGATCTGCTCGACGTGAAAGCGATGGGATTTAACATGATTCGCTTCATCTGGGGCGGCGCGGAGCGGTACCAGCTCGATCTGTGCGACGAGATCGGGCTGATGGTCTATGAGGAGTCCTTCGCGTCCAGCGCGATGCAGGACTCGCCGCGGTTCGCAGCGCGGTGGAACCAGGCCGTCACGGAACTGATCCGCCGCGACCGCAATCATCCCAGCGTCGTCATTTGGGGACTGCTCAACGAGATTCCGGACAACGCCCAGTTTCGCCTCGCGGCGGCGTCGCTGCCGGCCCTGCGGCAGCTCGACGACACGCGCATGGTGCTGTTGAACAGCGGCCGCTGGGATCTATCCGGAGCCAACGACGGCGCGTTTGCGCGACTGCACATCTGGCACTCGCCCGCGGACCGGGAACCGTGGGTCACGTTGAATCCATTGGCCACCCCGGTCGAGACTCCGTTCGGTTTCACGTGGCCGGCGCGGCAAGTGGCGGTTCACCCCGGACCAAAGGGCGAATACAGCGTCGTGCGTTGGACGGCGCCCGCCGCCGATCGCTATGCCGTGGAGGCCGCGTTCCGAGGTTTGGCCAACGCGACAACCGACGTGTACGTTCTCGACAACGGCCGGCCGCTGTTCGAGACGCGGCTGAACCTCCAGAGTCAACCCAACGCGGCGAACCACGCCGCCGGGCTCACGCTGGCCGCGGGCGACACGGTCGACTTCGTCGTCGGCTGGGGCAACGGCAGCTACGGCAGCGACTCCACCACCCTGAACGCGACGATCAAGTCCGGCGCGGGCAAGACGTTCGACGTCGCCGCCGATTTTTCGGGCGAGAAGAATCCCGCCGGGCCGTGGGCCTACGGTTTCCTCGCGCCCGGCGAGAAACCGGATGCGGCGACGTTTACGGTCTACTCCGAGTCCGGAACGAAGACGCGCCGCGCGATCGGCAGCCTGGCGAACCCCGGCTCGGGGCAGTGGGAAGACGTGGTCGGCGACCATCACAACTACCCCCGCGTGCCGCACACGGCGGGCACCATCCAGAACTTGCGCACCCTGACCGGCGCCGGCACGCCGCTGTTCCTGTCCGAATACGGGATCGGCAGCGCGGTGGACCTGTGGCGCGTGACGCGGCATTTCGAGCGGCTCGGCAAGACGGAAGTCGAGGACGCGCGATTCTACCGCGAGAAGCTGGATCGCTATCTGGCCGACTGGAAGCGATGGAAGCTGGACGAGCTGTACGCGCGGCCGGAGGATTTCTTCGCCGAGAGCCTGCGCAAGATGGCCGGCCAGCGGACGCTCGGCCTCAACGCGATCCGGTCGAACCCGAACATCGTCGGCTACAGCCTCACCGGCATGAACGACCACGTCAGTTGCGGCGAGGGACTAACGACGACGTTTCGTGAATTCAAGCCCGGCACCGTCGACGCGCTCTTCGAGGGCTTCGCGCCGCTGCGACTGTGCCTGTTCGCCGAGCCGGTGAACGTATATCGCGGCGCGCGAGTCCGCTTCGAAGCGGTGCTGGCCAATGAAGACGCGCTCGCGCCGGGCGATTATCCCGTGCGGCTGCTTGTGGCCGGTCCGCGGAACCAGCGCATCTTCGAGAAGACCGTGAACGTGACCATCGCCAAAGACTCGCCCTTCGCGGTGCCCGTATTCGCCGAAGACGTTGTTGTGGATGGCGCGTCGGGCCGATACCGGTTTCTGGCGTCATTCGAGCGAGGCGGCGCCGCGACGGGCGGCCAGACGGAGTTCTACGTGGCCGATCCGGCGGAGTTGCCGGCGGTCAAGGCCGAGATCGTGCTGGCCGGCGATGATGCCGAGCTGGCGAAGTGGCTGGCCGAGCATGGCGTCCGGTGCCGGAAGCTCACCGACGGCCAGCCGGCGCCGCGAGAGGTGATTCTCGTTTCCAAAACGCCGCCCGCGTTCGAGGAACTGTGGAAACGGGTCCAGCACGGGGCGACGGCGGTGTTTCTGTCGCCGGAAGCCTTGAAATTGGGCGATCAGCCGTTGGGCGGGCTGCCACTGGCGAACAAGGGCACGGCGTCGCCGATTCACGGCTGGCTCTATCTGAAGGACGAGTGGGCGAAGCGGCACCCGATTTTCGACGGCCTGCCCAACGGTGGGCTGATGGACTACACGTTCTACCGAGAGATCATTCCCGACCTGCTGCTTTCGGGCCAGGACCCACCGGCCGAGGCGGTCGCCGGCGCGATCAAGGCTTCGCAAGACTACTCGTCCGGCCTGATGCTCGCCGTTTACGAATTCGGCGAGGGCCGCATTGTCCTGAACACGCTGCTGATCCGCGAGAACCTTGGAGCGCATCCCGCGGCTGACCGATTGCTGCTGAACCTGCTTCGTTACGGTGCGCGCGAGGCCGCCAACCGCTGAGACAACGCGAATATCTCGGAATTTCACGTGGCACGGCCGCCCTCGGCTGTGTCGGACGATTCTGCACGGACGAGGGCGGCCGTGCCACACATCAACGATTCTGCACGGCCGAGGGCGGCCGTGCCACACATCAACGCGGGAGGAATGTGATGACACGCAAGCACGGTTTCATGGTGTTCGCGGTTTGGTTCGTGTTGGCCGCCGCGGCAATAGCGGCGCCGCCCAACAAGGCCCTTATCGTCGACGGTCAGAACGGCCACGACTGGAAGGGAACCACGCCGGTGCTGAAGAAACTGATCGAGGAAACCGGCCTGTTCTCGGTCGACGTGGCGACGTCGCCGCCCAAGGGCCAGGACATGAGCGGCTTTAAGCCCGATTTCGCGGCCTACAACGTCGTCGTCTCCAATTACCAGGGCGACGCCTGGCCCGAGGCAACCCAAAAAGCACTGGCCGATTACGTCAAGCGTGGCGGCGGTCTGGTGATCTATCACTTTGCCTGCGCGGCCTTTGGGGAGTGGAAAGACTACAACGACATGATCGGCATTGGCTGGGGGAAGCTCCGGCAGGACACCGGGGCGTACGTCCGCCTGCGCGACGGGAAGTTCGTTCGCGACAACTCGCCCGGAAAGGCGGGCGGCCACGGCCCCATGCAGCCGTTCCAGATCGTCGTGCGCGACCCCAATCATCCCATCACCAAAGGGCTGCCGCCCGCCTTCATGCAGGTGCCCGATGAGCTTTACGGCTGGCTCCGCGGGCCGGCCGAAAACCTCACCGTGCTGGCCACCGCTTTCGCCCCCAAAGACAAGGGCGGCTCCGACGAGCACGAACCCGTGCTGTTCACCGTGACTTACGGCAAGGGGCGCGTGTTCCAGAACGCGCTCGGGCACACGCCGGAGGAACTCAAGAGCGTGGCGTTCATCGTCACGTTCGAGCGCGGCGTCGAGTGGGCCGCCACCGGCAAGGTGACGCAGAAGGTGCCCGTCGATTTCCCCACCGCCGACAAGGCCAGCGTGCGGCCGTAGGGGCCCGCGAGAAGAAGTCTGACCATCGAGTGGCACGTTCTGAGGGACGAAGGGCGTGGCAGCCCGGCAAACCACGCCCTTCGCTGCGCTCAGGGACGTGCCACCCCATCACTCAAGGAATTCCACCATGCGATCGATCGTTCTTGTCGCGGCGCTGATCTTGGCATCACCCCCGTTCCGGTGCTCGGCCGCAACCCTGGATCTCCAAACGGCGAAGCTGACGATCGACGAGCGGGGCGTGGCGACGCTGAAACTGGCGGACGGATCCCCCTGGCCGACCAGCGATCAGCCGGTGTTTGCCCTTCAGACCGAACGCGGCGCGATGCTTCCGGAAGTCGTGCGACTTAGCCCGGATTATTCAGAATTGCGGGAATCTTTGAGCCTCCGAGCGCATCTAAGTGGTTAGTTGAAAATCACTTCGACTGCAACTCGGAGGCCCAAGATGGATTCGCAGTCTGATTTGCAGGTCAGGTTCGATTTTCTCAC
>JAPLNP010000366.1 GCA_026401055.1 Planctomycetia bacterium | reverse complement strand
CAAGGGCAGACGTGGTGCAACTTGCACCCGCAGTACTCCCGCTCGCTCGATCCCGAGCAGAAACACGACATTCTCATTCAGGAGAACCACGGCAACGTGGCGGACGCCCGGGGAGAGATCACGCAGTTGGTGGGCGGCGCCGGGGCGGACATCCACGTCATCCGCGACGACGGGACCGCGATGCGCGACATGCCTTGGGGTCGCGATGGGAACGAGGCGTGCCAGGGCCACCAGTGCTGGCGCGGTCGTACTGACTGGGCGATCACCAGCACCGCGACGCAAACGCCCCCCGAGGCCCAACTGATCGAAGCCCGGGCGGTGGCCGGCGGCGGGCATCTGGGCCGCAAGACGCCCGGCGGCGTCCGCAACGACCTCACGCGGACGTTCCCCCGCCCGGCGTTCTACCACTTCGCCACCGACATCCGCGGCGAGCGGCTGATCTCGGACGCCGGGCCGGCGGATCGCGGCGGGCCGATTTTTCTCGCGCGATTGGGGCAGCCGGGCAACGACCCGCTGGGCGACTTCCAGCGTCTTGTGAACCCCCGCTGCTCCTGGCAGACGGGTGCCCACGTGCATCCCTTTCTCTCGCCGGACGGCTCGATGGGTTTTTTCAATTCCGACGAGTCGGGCATCCTGCAAGCGTACATGATTCGCGGTCTGCCGTCGTGATCGGACGCGGGGAACCACGAAAGACGAGTAGGTTGGGTCGCTACCCGGCGACGCGAGAGGTGTGAATGGCCCCAAGCCGCCGGGTCACGACCCGGCCCACGCCCCTTTCGCCTCGAAACGCGCGTAGATTTCCTTGGGAGGGCTGTCGAAGTACTTCAGCAACGCCGGGCAGAGCCAGCCGTCCATGCCGAACTGCTCCGCCCGGTACCAGTTGCCGCCGTCGCTTTCGCGAAGCCACTCGAACTTCAGGTCGTAGTTCGGAAACGGTCCGGCGCTGAAGAGCAGGCGGAACCCTTTCTCCGGCTCGGGGATGCTCTTCATGGCGACGGCTTTGTCGATGGCCAGATCGGCGCCCTCGACGAACGGCTCCTTTTCCAGCCCGACGCGCGCGTCGTCGAAGACCCAGAGCCCTTGGCACTTGTAGGGGTATATGACGTTGAGCACGTTCGTCATGTGTCATCTCCTTCTGGTGGGATAACGCAGGCAATCCGTTTGCCATCAGAGGCACCCCCTTCGATCCAACGCACGAAGTTAACAACCTGCGGCTCCAAAGTGCGCAATGAGGGCAGCTCCCTTGAAGAATGCAAAGCTTCGTTGAAGCCGTCAGCGCAGTGAATGGCCCAGGAGCACGTCTACTCCGACAAGGGGGCGACGGAAGGTGGGGTCACGGGGGCTGGAAAGCAAGCCGGCGATCGGCAGCCTTACGCGGTGTCGGCGGCGGGCGGAGTCGGGGGTCGCATGGCCAGTGCGGCACGGCGCTCGGCCGAGAGATTCCAGGGCAGGAACGGCTCGATGTTTTCCGGAGCTTTTCCACCGGCCGTTGCACAACTCTCCAAGTACCACGTCAGCCACAGTCGTGGATTGAGTTTCCAGCAGGCCAGCGTTGCGAAAAGCGAAAACATCGTCGCTGCCAGCCGACCACTCCACAGGGAACCCGAGCCGTAGAAGTTCTTCCGCGCCACGGCCGGGCCACGGCCCGCTCGTTCCGAAGCGTTGTTGTCCATCGGAATGCGCGAATCATCCACAAACCGCGTCAGTCCCGTCCAGTGCTCTTGCAGGCTTTCCAGAACCTTGCGGCACGGCTGGCGGAGTTTGGGATCGGAAAGTTCCTCCGCCGCTTCGGCGCGCATCGCCTCCACCGCCCGACGCGGCAAGGCATCTTGCTCTTGAAACTTCGCTGAGCCGGGCCGCTGACGCAGGCGC
>JAPLNP010000214.1 GCA_026401055.1 Planctomycetia bacterium | reverse complement strand
CCAGTCCGTCGCCCAGCCACGCGAAGGCGGCGTCGATCCACTCCATCACCGGCGCGGCGCCGACAAAGACGGATTGAAAGACGACGGCCATCACCAGGGCGAAGATCGCGGTGCCCCAGACCGGATGCGTCAACACCCGGTCGATCCGATCGGTGGCCGTGACCTCGTGGCGATCCGGCCGCGTCAGCACGCCGTCGAGCACCCGGCCGGCCCAATCGTAGCGAACCTCGGGCTCGACGTCGGGGACCGGACAGCCGCGCTGGGCGAGCCGCTCTCGGGCGGAGCGCAGCTCGCCGCGAAGCCGGCCCTCGTCGGCGCCGAGCAGAATCCCGTCGAGATAGCCGTTTGCGTCCAGCAGCAGCCGCTCGGCCAGCCATCGCGAGCACAAGGCCGCGCCGGTCCTTTTTCCGCACAGCGAATCCAGCAACGGGGCCAGCCGGGCGACTTCGTCCTCGAACGGCCGTGGAAAGAGCGACTCTCGCACGGCGGCCGTCTGGCGCTCCAGCCCGGCCAGCGCGGTTTTGAGATCAGCGATGCCCAGACCCCGATTGGCCCGGATCGCGACGACCGGCACGCCGAGCCGCGAGCGCAGCCGGTCGACGTTCAGCGTGATGCCCTCCGCCTCGGCCACGTCGAGCTTGTTCAGGGCGACGACCGTGGGCAGTCCCAGTTCGAGCACCTGGCCGAGCAGATACAGACCACGGCGCAGGTTGGCGGCATCGACGATGCACAAGACCACGTCGACCGGCGGTGAATCCGTGAGCCGGCCCAGCAAGAGATCGACGACGACCATCTCGTCGCGGCTTCGGGGGGCGAGGCTGTACAGGCCGGGCAGGTCGACGATGGCGTAGCGCCGGCCGTCGACCGTCATCTGGCCGGTCTTCTTTTCGACCGTCACGCCGGGGTAGTTCCCAACCCTCTGGTGAGAACCGACCATGCAACCAAAGAGGGTCGATTTGCCCGTGTTCGGGTTGCCAACCAGCGCGACGTTGAGGACGGTGGCATCGGGGGAAGCCGGCGGGGCTCCGGCACGTTTAGCGCGGCGCATCGTCCGGTTTCACCAGGACACTGAGGAAACGGCCGGTTCGCAGACAGATTTTGTTGCTGCCGGCGCGGAGGATGCAGGGATTTCCGGTCCGGAACATCTGGATCCGGCAGCCCTGTCGCAGTCCGAACTCCCTCAATCGGTGGACATGATCGGCGTTGCCTTCGATTTGGAGTACCTCGGCCGACTGGCCGGCGAGAAGTTTTTGGAGGGGCACGAAATCAACCATGCGGGTGGTCTTTCGGGGGTGCATGCTTTCTTGTAGTGAGACTCATTATCATCTATCTGTCAAGTCTACGGTTTTTCGTCGGGCGAATCAAGTGCCCCGGCTCGGAAACATGGAGCAGCCGTGGGATGGGTCGGGCAAACCGTGGTCCGGGTGGGGCTCGGCCGCCTGGCAGACGTGATTTTCGCGACAGAAGATGGCGCGCCGAGACGGTGGTTTGTGACCCACCAATTATCAGTGGCCTCGATCCACCCTACATGAGGCGGTCGACCGCCGCGTCGAGCAACTGGAGGAGTTCGCCGCGGTTGATCTTGGATCGGGCCTTCTCGACGCCGCACCAGCACCGCTGCCGCAACCCGGATTCCTCCCACTCGTCGTCGGCCGCCGTCACCCGCATCAGCATCGCGGTCACCACCAGCCGGGCGTTCCACTTGCGGTAGTCGTATTCGCCCAGCGGCGTGCCTTCGATCACGCCGTGCAACCCGGCCTCTTCCGCGGCTTCCTTCAACGCCGTTTCTTCCGGGGTCTCGCCCGGGTCGATGATGCCCTTGGGAAAAATCCAGTTGCCTCTCGCGACGGACGTCACGAGGCAGAACTCGGGCTGGTCGTCTCGCATCCGATACGGGACGGCGGCCGCTTGAAGGATGGGATCGTGACCGTTACTCGCCATGCGGTAGGGATGCCGGTGTTGGAAGGACTGTCGGATCGGGTGGGAAATCAAGTCTCATGGGAATTATAGTGTATTGCCATGATCGGCCAAGAGCAAACCTCTCAATACAGCCCAAACGTCTTGACCAATGGGCAGGCCAGCGATTTGTCGACCACGAGCCGCACGCGCCGGGCGGTGACCGTGGCGAAGCGGTCAAGCTTCTTGTGGCCGATCGTCGTGCCTTCGACGATCGTCTTCCACTGGCCACCATCGAGGTATTCGAGACGGTACGCCGCGACGCGCTGGCCCAGCGTGATGGGTTCCTCGAGCCGGGCGATGGTGAACTCCGTCGGCTTGCCCAGGTCGACCTCAAGCCAGCCGGCCCTCGCGTCGTCGTCGGTGGCCCAGTACGTCTCGGGCTTGCCGTCCACGGCCTGTTGCGGCCCGAAGGCGGGGTTGCCGTCGCGGGTGTTGCTGGCCGTGACGGGCTTTCCGGCGGCCAGGTCGGTCTTGAAGATCGCCGCCAGCCGCTCGCGAAACCCCGCCATCGCCCGAACGTCCGGCTCGCTCACCAGCCCGCCGGTGTTCGGCGGAAGGTTCAGAAGCAGAAGGCTGTTGCGGCCGACGGACTGGAAGTACAGATCGACCAAGTTGTCTACCGAGCGGACCTTGTCGTCCTGGTCTTTGTGCCAGAACCACCCCGGGCGGATCGAGACGTCGCATTCGCCGGGCCGCCAGAGGGAGCCGCTCGGATCGCCGTGCTGCAACACGTCGCCGACGCCGGGGCCCGAGAACCCGGCATACGGCACGCGGGCCGGGTCGATCATCGACCAGCAGGGATCGCCCGCGATGCCGCTTTCGTTTCCGATCCAGCGGATGTCGGGCCCGGCGTCGGAGAACATGACCGCCTCGGGCTGCAGCTTGCGGACGGTCGCGTGGACCGCCGGCCAATCGTAGACCTGCCGCTTGCCGTTGGGACCTTCGCCGCAAGCCCCGTCGAACCAGACCTCGGCGATCGGTCCGTAGTCCCTCAGCAGCTCGGTCAACTGGTTGAGGTAATGCTGGTTGTACTTCGGCGAGTCACCGTAGGTCTTCTCGTGCCGGTCCCAGGGCGAGAGGTAGAGTCCGAGCTTGACGCCTTCGGCGCGGCAAGCGTCGGCCAACTCGCGGACGACGTCGCCCTTGCCGTCGCGCCAGGGGCTGTTCTTGACCGAATGCTCGGTATACTTGCTGGGCCAGAGGCAGAAGCCGTCGTGATGCTTGGCGGTGAGGATCACCATGCCGGCCCCGCCCGCCTTGGCCGCGCGAACCCACTGCCGGGCGTCGAGCTTCGTGGGATTGAAAATCTTGGGGTCCTCGGTTCCTTCGCCCCACTCGCGATTGGTGAACGTGTTGACGCCGAAGTGGATGAAGACGGTGATTTCCATGTCCTGCCAGGCGACCTGTTGCGGCGTGGGCACCGGCAGCCGCGCGGCCGGCGGGGCAGCCGTCACCATTGTGGCGAGTGCAAAGCTCAGGACAACGCTCGGGTAGACCACGGATCGGATTGGCATGGCGGGGCTCAATTGGACAGGATTAACGGGATTGACAAGATCGACGATTGACGGGACGACTTCGTGACAGTCCGGATTGTAACTTCTACGGTCGGGCGTGTCAAAATGCGCGGAGCCTCCGGTCGTGGCGATGGTAGCGGTTGCCCGGGCGGCCGGAGGGCGACTCCGCGGCTCGGCCGCCGACCGGGCAGCGCATTGCGAGGGTTATGCCCGGCACGACGGTTCTGCACGCCGCGCCCGGGCGGGCAAAGGAGTCGGCCGTCCGCGCCGACACTGGCCGGGCGGGGCGGAAATGGTCGATTCTGGGAAGGATACGCGAAGGACTGCCCTCCTGGTGGCAAGGAAGGGGACAGGTCCATTTTTCGGCCGGCGCCTTTCTCGCGAAACACGTTCTCGGAGCCGAAAAATGGACCAGTCCCCGGGCCGTCCGCGACATTGACGACGCGACGATGCTCGAAAACCGCGACCTCAAACTCGACTTACTCGCCCTCGGGCTCTTGGCGCTGACCATCTTCCTGGCCAGCGCGCTGTTGAGCTACCATCCGGGCGACCCGCCCAGCTCGCTCGTCTACCCCGAGCAGACCGAGACGCTCAACGTCTGCGGACGCTCCGGGGCGTTGGTGAGCCGGGTGCTGTTCGGGGCGTTGGGGTTGGGGGCGTTCTACCTTCTGTTCTCGCTGGCCGTGGTCGATTCGCTCTTGTTGGCGCGGCGCGAGATCGACGAGCCGCTGTTGCGATTCGGCGGCTGGCTCCTGTCGTTGGTGGGCGTGAGCACGTTGGTCGCCATGGCCGCGCCGCGGTTCTCGCCCGGCCCGGTCATCGGTTCGGGCGGCTACCTGGGCGCCGCGGGCCGCGCGCTGTTGGAGAGGAACTTCGCGAGCGTCGGGGCGTACATCCTCGTGCTGAGCATGATCCTCGGCGGGCTGTTGTTGTGCACCGACTACCTGCTGGTACACGTCCTGGCCTGGATCGCCGGCAAGCCCGCCCGGGGCATGGGGTATGGCGTGCTCCACGTGTTGGCCGCCTACACCGGACTGGGCCGGCGCGGCGCCAGCGCGCAAAAGAAGCCCAAGGAACCCAAGGAGCCCAAGGAACCCAAACGCGATGATCTGGGCATCCCCATCCGCATCGCCGGGCGCGGCGTCGGGCAGTCCGAAGAGAACGAGGATGAGGCGGAAGCCGACGACGACACTGCCGTCGAGCCGGCCGTGGAAGCGGCGGCCTCGCCGGGCACGGCCCTGCGGATCTGCAAGCCCAGCAAATCGCATCGCGACGAGGTCATCGAGGAACTCGATGCCGCGGTTGCCGACGACAGCCCGGTCGACTATGCCCTGCCGTCGATCGAGTTGTTGCTCGAGGCCGACGAATTCCGTTTCGAAGAGCACGAGAAAGACGTCCGCCACAAGGCCGAGATCCTCGAGAAGACTTTCGCCAGTTTCGGGTTCAACGTTCGCGTGGTCGAGATCCAGACGGGCCCGGTCATCGCTCAGTTCGAGGTCGAACTCGAGGCCGGCCTGCGGCTGAGCAAGATCACCGCCCTGGCCGACGACCTGGCCATCGCCCTGCGCGTGCCGAGCGTGCGGATCGTCGCGCCGATTCCGGGCAAGAACACCGTGGGGATCGAAGTGCCCAACGCCGAACGCCAGTTGGTCCGCCTTCGCGAGGTCATGGAAGAGTCCAACGGCAAGGCCGCGAAGATGCGGATCCCGATTTTCCTCGGCAAGGACGTGGCGGGCAACCCGATGGTCGTCGACCTGGCCACGCTGCCCCATCTGTTGATCGCCGGGCGAACGGGCACGGGCAAGAGCGTCTGCCTGAACTCGATGATCGTCTCGATGCTGATGACCCGGCGGCCCGACGAAGTCCGCATGTTGCTGATCGACCCGAAGATGGTCGAACTCAGCCCGTACAAGAGGCTCCCCCATCTGATGCACCCGGTCGTCACCGACATGCGCAAGGCCGAGGCGATTCTCAACTGGGCGGTCGAGAAGATGGAGGAGCGCTACCAGATCCTCGCCCGGGCGGGCGTGCGCCACATCGCTTCGTACAACCAGCTCGGCGAGGAAGAGTTGATGGAGCGGATGCAGCCGGAGTGCGACGAGGACCGGCGCCAGATTCCCACCCACATGCCGTTTATCGTCATCATCGCCGACGAGATCGCCGACCTGATGATGACCTCCGCCAAGGAGGTCGAAACGCACATCATTCGCTTGGCGCAGAAGAGCCGCGCGGTCGGCATCCACCTGGTGCTGGCCACCCAGAAGCCGACGGTGGACGTCATCACCGGACTGATCAAGTCGAACCTGCCCGCCCGGGTCGCGTTCCAGGTGGCGAGCCGGACCGACAGCCGGGTGGTGTTGGACGAGATGGGCGCGGATAAGCTGCTGGGCAACGGCGACCTGCTGTTTCTCTGGCCCGGCATGACCACGCTGATCCGCGGCCAAGGCACGTACCTGAGCGACGACGAAATCAACCGCGTGATCGACGCCGTGGCCACCAGCGAGCCGCAATACGTCAAGGAACTGGTCCAATTGAAGGCGGCAGCGGCCGACGGCAAGGGCGGCATGGCACTGGCCGACCGCGACGAACTCTACGAGGCCGCGGTGGACGTCGTCGTCCGCGAAGGCCGGGGCAGCGTTTCGTTGCTGCAACGCACTCTGGGGATCGGCTACGGTCGGGCCGCGCGATTGATCGACTACATGGCCGAGGACGGCTTCGTCGGTCCCTACAACGGTTCCCAGGCGAGAGAGGTCACGATGAGCATCGAGGACTGGGAAGCGATGACCGGCGGCCAGGATGCGTCCGCCCCGGCGCCGTCGCCCGGGCCCAAGCGAACCAACAAGATCCGCATGGAGCCCACCGCCGCCCGAACCACCCCACCGCGGGCGGTGTCCGAGTTTGAGGACGAGGAGGAAGAGGTCGAAGAGGAAGAGGAGGAGGACGAACAGGTCGAAGAGGAAGACTATAAGGAGGACGGGGGCGAAGAGGAGGAAGAAGACGTCTACGACGAGGATGAGGACGGCGAAGAGATGTCCGACAACGAAGACGAGCACGACGCGGACGAGACTGCGGAAGAAGAGGAAGATGACGCGCCCTTCGACGAGGACGAGGACGGTATCGCGGAGAAATACGAAGACGAGGTAGCCTGACGCGGCGGCGCGACGGGCGGGCGACAACAATCCGGCACCACTCCAGAAGAATTACGAAAACGCGAAAGCACGAAAGCACGAAAGGGGGGCCTAAGGGCCGCATCTTCTTTCGCATTTTCGTACTTTCGCGTTTTCGTGATCAATAAGTCAGAAGTTCCCATCCTGTCGAAGGGACGCCGGTGCAAAACTACGCCGGTGCAAAACTGCTCTCGGCCCAATTGCCGCGGACCGGTAGAATCGATCTCCCTATGGAACCCTCTCTCGATTGTCCGCCCGTCTACCGCCACATGGTTAGCCCGCGGGTGGAGACGAGCGTCATCAGCGTGCCTTCACTTGCCTCGATAACGTGGTCGACGTTGACCGCCCTGACGCTCGCCGTCGTTGCCGCAAGGTGGATCGGAAGATCACTAGCTACTTTGGCTGGACTGTTCTACCTTTCTAGCGTGTATGTACTGCTCGGCGGGGGCGATGGTCCTGGCGCAACGGTTGCTGCCGCGGCGATCGGCCTGTTCGCGTTGGCAAACGTCCCCGGCCGGCTGAAGGTCGACTCGCGGCCGGCGATCGGCTGGGCGTTTTTCGCGGTGCTGGCGATCGGGCTGGTGGTCGAAGGGCCGGCCGGACCCGTCGCGATCCTGCTGGCGTGCCTCGCCGTCGTCCTCGCGAGCCAGAACCTCCGAGGATTGGCGTTTTTCGTCACTCCGCTGGGCATGGCGATCGTGCTACTCTCGCCGGCCGCCTGGTGGTTGATGAGACAGACGGGGCTGCCGGGCATCTGGGACGGCGATCTCGCCTCGGTCGTTGCCGCCGTCTCGTTCCAGCCCGAACGGTTGGCGCTAGTGCTTGTCCGGACGGCGACGGCCGCGTTGCCCTGGACGCCCTTTGCGGCGGTCGCGGTGTTGATGGGCGCGCGTGAGGGGCAT
>JAPLNP010000326.1 GCA_026401055.1 Planctomycetia bacterium | reverse complement strand
GCTTGCGGCATGAGCTGCCTCAGCTTGCCCTCCGGGGACAGTCCCTGCAGCACGAGCAGCCGCGCTCCCGGGACGGCCATGTAGCCCAGGCGGTGCCGGGTTTCGTGCCGCCATTCCGAGCCGTCGGGATAGGGCATGTCGACCAGGAGCACCTTGTCGAAATCGACCACGGGGTTCTTGAACGTGATCGCCCGCTTCAGCCGGCGGACCTCGAAATAGAGTTCCGCGTCGAGTCCCGAAGCGGCGGCGGCCCGCTCGGCCAGAGCCGCCAGTTCGCGAAGCTCGGCCGAAAAATCGACCCCGTAGTCCGCGGCGATCCGCTCGGCCAACTGCCGGGTCCAGCCGATCTCGCTGCGGATCCGCTCGACCGTGGGCTTCCCGCCGGCCTGGTGCAGCCAATCGCGCCGCAGCGTGTCGCGGGCCTCGTCGGGCGAGAGGTTGCGGGTTTCGGGCGTTTGCGGCTTGCGGTACGGGGCGACCGGCTCGTTTTGCGAGGGGCGAAAGTCGATCCGCTCGCCCGCGGCCAGCATCAGTTCGATCCACCGCGGCGAGAACCGCTTCGCAGCGCCCTGGGCCGCGAGTTCGTGATACTCCTTCTCGATCGCGGCGAACTCCTCCCACCGGCGGCGCTCGTCCGGCGTCCGGCGAGCCCATTGTCCCTCGGTCAGCGGCCGGTATTCCGCCGCCAACTCCATCAGGCGATCCGTCAGCCCGACTTGAACGTCGTCGTCCGTCGAGGCGAGGTACTCCCGGAGCACGCCGCCGGTGCGGCGTTCGAATCGTTCGAGATCGTCGGGGAAGTCCGCCCGCAGCATCGCCGTCGCCGCGCCGGCGAGCTTCCGGTCGCCCTGGGCTTTCCGTTGGACAAGGTTCTTTCGCACCGCGGCGACGGTTTCGGCGAACGACGGCTGCCTGGCGTAGACGGCCGCGAGCTTCTCGGCAAGTTCGACGGACGCCCGCTTCATTGCTTCGAGGCCGTCGCGATAGGCCGCCGAAATCTGCTCGGGCGCGAGCACGTCGGCGTGGAGAGCAAGTTCGTCGATTTCGCCTTGAAAACACTCGCCGCCGCTGCTCGAACCGATGCAGCCGGGCGCGGCGCCGCCGGCGGTGATCTTGCCCGAGCGTTCCAGCGAGCCCACTTCCTTGCCGTCGAGATACACCCGCATGAACCGCCCGTCGAACGTCGCGGCGCAGTGATGCCACATGCCGTCGAGGACGGTTGCGGGGTCGATCGTGGCGTCGCACTCGACGTAGCCGCCGACGTTTAAGCCCAGCGAGAGGATCGTTCCGCCGCCTTGAAACGAGAAGAGGATGCGATTGTCGCCGTCCTCTTTGCGGAAGAGTTCGCGGTAGCCGCCGAGATCGCGGGGCATGACCCAGACGCTCATGGAAAGTCTGGGCAGCGCGGCGACGTCGAGCCCTTCGACGCACAACCGGTGGTCGCCGGAGAAGCTCATGGCGCCACCGAAGAGCCCCTTGACCCGCGCGAGCCCCGGCTGGCCCGGCGGCTGCGTGTCGGCGTCACGGCCGTGGCCGCCGCTGTCGGCGCATCGGGTCCCGGACGGCTCGTCGAAGCTCCAGTAGGCGATCGTCGCCGCGCCGGGCCCGAGCGACGGCGCCGATTGGTCGCGGGGCTTGCCCGTCGGTTCGGCAAGGCACGTGCCCACCGCCAAAATGGCAGCGACAAGCAGGACCCAACCAAGCAGGGTGATTCGGGACGTTCGCATGGCAAGGCTTCCATTACGTTTTGGGTGGCACGCCCTGTAA
>JAPLNP010000242.1 GCA_026401055.1 Planctomycetia bacterium | reverse complement strand
GGGACAGGGGTCAGGGGTCAGGGGTCAGGGGTCAGGGGACAGGGGTCAGGGGTCAGGGGTCAGGGGACAGGGGTCAGGGGACAGGGGTCAGGGGACAGGGGTCAGGGGACAGGGGTCAGGGGACAGGGGTCAGGGGTCAGGGGTCAGGGGTCAGGGATCTGATAGTGACACACAAAACGCCCCGGCACTGCGTGCCGGGGGTGGTCGGTCTTCAGGACCCCGCTCGCCCGAGGAAATACGACATCAACCGCCAGCCGGGGTCGAACGAGAGCGCGGAGGCCAGGGAGGTCGGGTCGTCGTACGCCGTGGCGGCGTCGGGGTCGATGCCGGCGCCGGCCATGGCAAACGGGACGGTCCCGTGGCTGTGCGTCTTGATCCGCAGCGGCGTCGGATGATCGGGAGTCACCAGAATACGGTGCTCACCCCGCGACCGCAAGGCCTCGTGTACTGGGCCGACGATGTGCCGGTCGATCTCCTCCAACGCCTTGATCTTCGCCGCCGTATCGCCCTCGTGCGACGCCTCGTCGGTTGCCTCGACGTGTACGCAGACCAGATCGGCGTCGTCCAACGCGCGGATCGCGTACCGGCCTTTGGCGGCGTAGTCGGTGTCGGTGTAGCCGGTCGCGCCGGGCACCTCGATCCGGCGCCAGCCGATCAGTTCCGCCAGCCCCCGGAGCAAATCGACCGCCGTGATCATCGCGCCGCGGACGCCGTAACGCTGGGCAAACGGCGCCAGCTTCGGCATGCCGCCCTGCCCCCAGAGCCACGCGGTCGTGGCCGGCGGCTTGCCTTGGGCCCGCCGGGCGACGTTGACCGGGTGGTCGGCCAGCACGCCGGCGCTGGCGCGCATCAACTCGGTCAACAGATCGCTGCCCGGCCCGCGGGGATAGTCGTCGATCACCGACTTGTCCGTCAGGTCGTGCGGCGGGGTGGTCCGGGTCTCGCGGGTGAACGGCACGAGGCCGCCGGCCGCGCGGCACACCAGGAGATTCCGGTAGCTGACGCCCGGATGGAACTCAATCGTGTCCGAGCCGACCGCCTCCTGGACCGCGGCGATCAATTGCGTGGCTTCGGCGGTTGAGATGTGGCCGGCGGTGAAATCCCGCATCACCTGGTCTTCGACGGTGACCAGATTGCAGCGGACCGCCCAGTCGTCGGGCCCCAGGGCGATGCCCTGCGCGACCGCCTCGATCGGCGCGCGGCCGGTGTAGTTTTCCACCGGATCGTAGCCCAAGAGACTCAGATTGGCCACGTCCGAGCCGGGCGGCAACGATCGCGGCACGTGATTGGCGCGACCGACCACGCCCGCGGCGGCCACCGCGTCCATGGCCGGCACCCGAGCCGCCTCGAGCGGCGTCTTGCCGCCCAACGCCTCCTGCGGCTCGTCGGCGCATCCGTCGGGAATGATGATCGCGTATTTCATTGTGGGGGTTGGGGAGTCGGGATTGGGGATTGGGGAACAGCCGCGACCACTTACCACTTGCCACTTACCGTCTCAATCTCGGACGCGAAGTCGGATGCTGCCGGGATGGACGAAGGGGAGTTTTTCGATCCTGGTCAGCGCCTCGGCGATGGCGCCCTCGGTGGTCGAGTGGGTCATGATCACTAGCGGCACGCTGCCGTTGACGCCCTCCTCGGCTTCGTGCTGGATCAGCGAGGCGATCGAGATGTCGTGTTGCCCCAGCACGCCTGCGATCTCCGCCATCACGCCGGCGCGGTCTTCGACTTGGAATCGCAGGTAGAACCGGCCGGGGATCTTGGTCGGGTCGCGGGTGGCAACCAGGGCCTCGCGCCGGTCCGACCAGAGGTCCAGCGCCCGAAAGGTGATCGCCGCGCGTCCGACGACCGTGTCGATCAGGTCGGCGACGACCGCCGAGGCCGTCGGGTTCTGGTCGGCGCCCAGCCCTTGAAAATACACGCTTCCCACCGCGTCGCCCACCACGCGAACGGCGTTGTACGCTCCACGGACCTCCGCCAACGGCGTGCCACGGCGAACCAGCGTCGGCGAGACGTGCAGTTCGAGTCCCTCGGGCACCAGTTCGGCGACCGCCAGCAGCTTGACGTGGTAGCCCAGCTCCTCGGCGTAACGCAGATCGGCCACGTCGACCGTGTCGATTCCGATCCGGGGGATGTCGCGCCAGCGAACCCGGGCGCCGAAGGCCAATTGGGCGAGGATCGCCAGCTTCTGGGCGGCGTCGGTGCCGTTGACGTCCATGCTCGGGTCGGCTTCGGCGTAGCCCAGCCGCTGCGCCTCGGCCACCGCCGCAGCATATTCCGTCCCGTGATGTTGCATCTCGGTAAGGATGAAGTTGCTCGTGCCGTTGAGGATCGCGTGGATCGACTCGATCTGGTTGGCCGCGAGGCTCTCTCCGATCGCGGCAATGATCGGAATCCCGCCGGCGACCGCCGCCTCGAACGCGATCGACCGGCCCAGCTTTCTCGCCCGGTCGAACAGTAGCGGGCCGTGCTCGGCCAGCAGGGCCTTGTTCGCCGTGACGACGTCCTTGCCGCTTTCGAGAAGCTTCAGCACGATCTCCCGAGCGATCCCCGATCCGCCGACCAACTCAACCGCCGCCACGATGTCGGGGTCGTCGAGCACCTCGGAAAGGTCGCTCGTCAGCAGACTCTCGGGCAGCGTGACGTTCCGCTGGCGAGTCAAATCCGTATCGACCACGCGAGCGAGTTCGATCCGACGGCCGGCATGTCGGGTGATTCGGTCACCCCTCTCAAGAATGAGTCGAGCGACGCCCGAGCCGATCGTTCCGAATCCGACAATGGCGACTTTGGCAGTTTGCATAGGTGTTTATCGTCCCAACGGACCTCCAGCCCTGCAAGGCTACCACAAAGCGGGGCGACGGCAAGGTGGGGTGGAGCAGGGCCGCATCTGTGCCTGCCTTGGTAGCGTAGACGCTTGTGCCGTCGCGGCGGTTCGGCTATCGTACCCTCTTTCCGGGCCGGAAACGGTCACGAGCGACCCACGGTGGGACTCGCTCCGCTCGGCCCACCCTACTGGGGAGTATAACGATGGGCGTGCTGCAAATCTCGACGGTCTGCACACTTCTGGTCACCGGCATGGGAATTGCGCTCTTGGGAAGCGTCAAGGTCCCGTTGGCCCGAAAGCTCGAAATCGACGAAGCCCGAGTGGGGGGTCTGATCTCGATCTTCGGACTGGCCATGATCCCGGTGATGCTTGCCGCCGGATTCCTGACCGATCTCATCAATAAACAGGCCGTGCTGACTGTCGGGGCGCTCTTGATGGTCGGGGGCCTGATTCTCCTTGCCCGGGCGAAGAAGTACGGCCCGGCACTCTTGGCGGTCTTGCTGCTGAGCGTCGCCTGGTCGGCGCAGATCAACGTGGTGAACGTCATCCAGTTCAAGGCGTTCGAGGGCGACACGGCCCACGTGACCAACCTGGCCAACTTCTTCTTCGGCCTGGGGGCGTTCCTGACGCCGCTGGTCGTGGCGCTGCTGCTTCGGCGGGCGGGCTTTTCGCCGGCCATGTTCGCGCTGGCGGCGTTCGTCACGCTGTCGGCCGTGCTGATCATGTGCGTCGATTTCGGCGCGCTCTATCCGGTCATGCCCAAGCTGGCCGACCAACCCGCCGTGCCGGGCGTCGGCGTCCTGTTGGGCGATCCGATCATGTGGCTCGCGGCCATGGCCATGTTCTTCTTCGCTCCGGTGGAGGTCGGCGTCTCGACGTGGATCACCACCTATCTGGACGAGAACGGCGTGAGCGAGAAGGCGGCGGCCGGCGTGCTGTCGGCCTTTTGGCTGGTCTACACGTTCGCCCGGCTGACCGCCGCCTTCGCCCTGTCGGCGGGTTCGGAAAGGGTTTTCATTGTTGCCGCCGGGCTGGCGTCGATTGCCATCCTCGCGACCATGGTTTTCGGGCGCAACCGCAACTTGGCGATCGCGATGGTTGTCCTGGCCGGGATCGTCTTCGGGCCGACTTTCCCGACGATCATCGCCGTGCTGTTGGGCCATTTCGAGCCGTCGCTGCACGGCCGCGCGGTCGGCTTGTTCTTCGCCGTCGGCGGCGTCGGCTGGACGACCATCCCCATGGCCATCGGCGCCTACGCCAAGCGAACGAGCATCCAGCGAGGTTTCCTCATGGCCATGCTCTCGGCCGTCGGGTTGACCGTCGTCGCGGTGGCGCTGCTGTTCACCCAGTAGAGCCTGGCTATGGCGACACCCGCGGCTCGCCTTCGATCTCCAGGACGACCACGGTGTCGATTGGGTCGGGTACCGTGGCCGGCACAGTGATGACCACGCCCTTGTCCGGCCGGGCGACTGCCAGCGGCTTTCGGTCCTTGTCGGCCAGAACGTATGCCTTGCCCGTCTTATTCTCCAGTCCCGGCACGACCAGCCGTCCGTCGTTGGGCCATGCGAACACGTGCAGGTACAGCACGCCTTGTTTCCGGGTACACCGTCCCCAGTCGAGATTGGCGAACGGGCTGGCCGCGGTGCCGTAGATGCTTTCGCCATTGACCGCCAGCCACCGGCCGATCGCTTCGAGTCGCTCGACGCTCGGCTGGGGAATCTCGCCTTCGGCGGTGGGGCCGACGTTCAACAGGAAGTTGCCGCCCTTGCTCGCGATGTCGACAAGTTTGCGGAGGATGTCCCCGGTCGATTTCCAGTTGTGATCGTCCTTGTTGAAGCCCCAGTCGTCGTTCATCGTCATGCACGTTTCCCAGTCCCAGCCGGGCATGCCCGTGCCGGGAATCTCCTGCTCGGGCGTGCCGAAGTCGCCGGCAAACTCGCGTGTGTCGTCGACGTTCTTTCTCTTTTCGGCTCGGGTGATCTGGCGGCCGCGGCCGACGCGATCGTTGATGATCAAGTCAGGTTGGATCTTCCGCAAATCGCGGTACAGGGCCTGGCCTTGCTCCTCGGTCCACTCGGGGATCCACTCGCCGTCGAACCAGAGCACGCCGATCGGCCCGTAGTTGGCCAACAGCTCGCGAAGTTGTCCGCGCATGTGGTCGACGTAGTTCGCAAAACGCTCGCCTTTGGCGTCGGGGTGGTGCCAGTCCAGGATCGAATGGTAGAAACAAATCTTGATCTCCTGCCGATGACACTCGTCGGCCAGCGGTTTCAAGAGGTCTCGGCCGTAGAGCGTGCCCATCGCGTCGTAGTCGGTCAGTTTGCTGTCGAACAGGCAGAACCCGTCGTGGTGCTTGCTGGTGATGACGATGTACTTCGCGCCCGCGCGTTTGGCCAGAGCGACCCAATTCTCCGCGTCGTACTTGACCGGGTTGAACTGCTTCTGAAGCTGGGTGTACTCATCCCGCGGCACGTTGGCGGTCTGTTGGAGCATGCAACTGTAACCGGGCACCTTCTTCCCCTTCCACTCCCCGGCCGAGACCGAGTACAGGCCCCAGTGGATGAACATGCCGAACCTGGCGTCCCGCCACCAGGCCATCCGCTGGTCTCGCTGTTGCTTGGTTTCCTCGGGAAGCGCCGCCCGGGCAAACGCCGGGCAAAGGGTCGCGATTGCGAGCAAGCCGGCAATGATCCATCGGTGGGCGAGAAATCCGAGCATGGCGAAGATCCCTTCTTGTTGAACGCAAGAGACATTGGCGCTGAAACAGACGTTGTCTTTCGCTGGGCGAAAGAACGCTACTTTCGCGGAGCGAAAGGCGACAATGCGGCAGTTATTGATCCGCCGGTCCTTACTTGAACTGAAATGCGTACAAATCAGCATCCTTGAGGACAAATTGCAGCCGGACCGGCTTTCCCGCCAGGCTCGCGAGGTCGGCCTTGCCGTTGAAGCGAACGGGGTAGTCGACGGAATTGCCGAAAAGCGACGGGCAGTCGGCCAGCGTGAAGCCGGGTATCGGCTTGCCGTCGGCGTCCTGGATCGCGATCTGGATCGAACCGGCCACCGAGGTCTCGAAGTTGATCCGCAGTTCCTTGCCGTCGAAGACGATCGGCTTCGTGACGAAAGACCCGCCCGCCAGCGGCGCGGTCGCCGACACGAACCCGTCCAGCCGCAGCGTGTAGCGCCGGATCGAGTTGCCCTTGCCGCGCCAATGCCCGACGTCGGTGACGTACAGCGAGAGGTCATTGGGGGCGCCGTCGCGGTCGGACTTCGTCTCGACCATGCCCCAGGCCGTGTAGCCGAAGCCGTAGGTCCAGAGGTCTTCGACCGGGCCGGGACGCACGAGCGCCTCGGGCCATACGTGGAACGTCTCGCTGTCGCGGCTGGTCATGAAACCGGTGTCCGTGTAGTCCGTGCCGCAGCGCCGGTCGGCCTTCGAGACGTACTCGTTCAACGGCGAGTACCATCCGCGTCCGGCGACGTATCGCGTGGGCAGCCCCAGGTACACGTGCGGCGCGCGATAGTACGGCGACACCTGATTCGTGTAGAGTTCGGTGATTCTGCCCGGGGTATACGCGAGCCACTTGGGAGCGGTCCACTGGAGGAAATCGGCCGACGTGCTGGTCATGATGTCGCGGCCGTCGCGGAATGCGCGGTGGTATTCGACGTAGGAGCCGCGATTGGGGTCCCAGAACGCGAGATTCTGCGAATCGAACGCCCCCTCGGTCACGACCGGCTTCTCGGTCAAGAGCGACCAGTGAATCCCGTCGGCCGACTTGTAGGCGAAGAGCCCTCCGCCCGTGCCGCCGAGGCCCTTGAACTTCTCGTCCGGCTTGCAGTTGGGGTTGGCGTCCAACATCGGGCAGAAGTTGTGCGAGGCCGGGCCGGTCACGATGATGTTGTTCTTCTTCGAGCCGCCGAATTCCACGAGGCCCAGTTCCGGCTTGGTCCAGTGGATGCCGTCGGGGCTCTCGGCGTAGCAGGTGACTTCCGGATGGGTGTCCGCGAGCGTGCCCTTGGAAAGATCGAAATTGTGGCCGCGGTAGTACATCCGGTAGCGGTCGTCGCGCAGGACCGTGAAGTAGCCCGACGAGTTGCCTTCCCACGGCGCGTCGAGGACCAGGGCCATCTCGCGGGGCGTCGGGTGGTGCATTTGAAGCGCGACGGCGTCGTCCTTGCGGTCGATCAGGTAATCATCGACCAGCAATTCCCGCCGCGAGCCGATCCGAATCGGCTCGCCCGTCTCCGGCGCGGCCGCCAAGGCCCACGGCGCCGCCAGAAGCAACACGAACCATCCAAGACAACACGGACATGAGGTCATCCAGGGTCGCATGAGTAGTCTCCTCGGTGGTGGATGGGAGCGTCGCCGACACGAGCCAACTTACCAGCGGCCGAGATGAGATGCAAGCGTCCGCCGGTCCCGGCCCCGGGGGCACCGGGTGGCACGTCCCTGAGCCTAGGCGAAGGGCGTGGCAAGGATTGACGGCGAATCGGCCACGCCCTTCGCTGCGCTCAGGGACGTGCCACCCCTACCGCGTCGCGGGCGATCCAGTGCGGGGCGTTGGGCCCGGACGGGACGCGCTTCGTGGCCGGCGGCAGCGTGAAGTAGAACGTGCTTCCCTGGCCGGGCTCCGACTCGAGCCAGATGCGGCCGCCGTAGGATTGGACGATCTTGCGGACGATCGTCAGACCGGCGCCGGTCCCCTCGTACTGTTTGCGGCCGTGGAGCCGGCGGAAGATCGTGAAAATCGCGTCGTGGTATTTCGGGTCGATGCCGATGCCGTTGTCCCGGACGTAGATCGTACACGGCTCGCCGGCGACGGCCCCGAGCTGGACCCGGGGCGGCTTGCTCTCGTTGTACTTCAGGGAGTTGGAGATCAAGTTCGCCAGCACCATGCCGAAGAGCGTCGGATCGCCCTTGGCCGCGGGCAGCCGCCCGGCGATTTCGACCGACGCGCGTCGCTGGTCGATCGTCGCGCCGAGCGTGTCGAGTTGCTCGGCGGCGACCTCTTCGAGATCGACGTCGGTGTCCACATCGTGCGTCCGCCCGACGCGGTAATAGGCCAGCAGGTTCTCGATCTGCTTGGCGAGCCGGTCGCACATTCCCGTCAACGCCTCCAAGCGGCGGACGCCGTCGGGATCGAGCCGGTCGCGGTAGTCTTCCAGCAGGATCTCGCAGTAGCCGCTGATTCCCCGCAGCGGTTCCTTCAAGTCGTGCGAGGCCATGTACGTGAAGTCGTCGAGGTCCCGGTTGACGGCGTCGACCTGTTCGGCCCGGGCGCGGAGTTCGACGGCCTGCTGCTCGATTCGCGATCGGGCGGCCTCGACCTCGCGGATCTCGCGCCGCAAGGCGACCTCGACGCGTTTGCGCTGCGCGGCGCGTCGAAGGGTTCGCTCCAAGAGCCGGCCGTCCAGGTCGTCCTTGGCCAGCCAGTCCTGGGCGCCGCGCTGGAAGGCGGCCAGCGCCAGCATGTCGTCGTCGGTGCCGGCGAGCACGACGATCGGCACGTCCGCCGCCGTGGCCCGAATCCGCGCGACCGCATCGAGCCGCTGCGTGTCAGCCGACGGCAGGTCCAGCAACACGACGCCGAACGACCCGCCGGCGGCCAAAAGCTCCAAGGCCCGTTGCAGCCGATTGACCCGGGTGATCCGGAACACGCCGGCGCGGACCTCGACCAGCGCGCGCCGCACCCGCCGCGAGTTGCGGGGATCGTCCACGACGAGAAGGACTTCGATCTCGTCGATACCGGTTCGCGCGCGCATGGCCAGTCTCCCGCACCCCAAATGCCGTTGCACAACTCTAGGCCATGTTGGGGGGGAGTCAAGTAACAAACCGAGCCGCGACCGTGAGGGAGCGGTGTTGGGCGGTGAAAGCACCACCGCTCCCTTACGGTCGCGGCTCGGTTCTGAAGCGGCTCGGTTCTTGGAGGCATCAAGCCGACGAGAACGCCCAGTAGAGCACGACCATCGTGGCGAAGAGGATGGCGCCCACGACGCGGAAATCGCCGAGGCTAGGTCAGCACCGTCGAGGGCGGCGGCGCCGCAAGTGAGCCGGCCGCCATCGTGGGCATTCTTCACGTAGCCCCCAAAGGGGGAGTGAGCGAATCTTGACCCTCGACCATCACCAGGGCACAATAGGTTCCACCACGTCGGCGGATTCGCGGCGACGGGCAACGCCCGCGAATTCGGCTCTCCCACTTTTTTCCCGCCCCCAAACTCCTTTGGAGACCCAGCAATGAGCAAGAAACCGACCCGCCGTGAGTTTCTCGGCACCGCCGCCGCGACGGCCGCCCTTGGCTTTGCGGCCCCGCGACTGTACGCCGCCGACGCCAAAGCCTCGCCCAACGACACGATCAACCTCGGCGTCATCGGCTGCGGCGCCCGGGCGAGGGAAGTGATCCCGCGGTTCAAGGCGCTGCCGGGCAATCGGGTCGTGATGGTCTGCGACGTGAACTCCCAGCGGATGAACGAAGTCCGCGAAGGGTTCGGCGACGGCAAGGCGACCACCTCCGGCGACTTCCGCAAGGTGCTCGACAAAAAGGACGTCGACGCGGTGTTCATCGCCACCCAGGCCCATTGGCACGTCCTGCCGATGATCCTGGCCCTGAAGGCCGGCAAGGACGTCTATCTCGAAAAGCCGCTGGGCAACTTTATCGGCGAGCAGATTGTCGCCCGAGAGGCCGCCAAGAAATACGACCGCATCGTCCAGATCGGCACGCAGCAGCGGAGTTGGGAGCAATATCGCAAGGCGGTCGAGGTCGTCCAGTCGGGCCGGCTGGGGGTGATCTCGGAGGTGAAGGTGTGGGACTACACAAACTCGCTCCCCAGCCGGGGCTCGCCGGCCAATTGCCCGCCGCCGAAGGAACTCGACTGGGACTTCTACGTCGGCCCGTCGCCTTTGCACGACTACAATCCGAACTACTACTTCAACTACGGCTACGACTGGTACGACTTTTCGGGGGCGGGCCACCAGGTGGCCT
>JAPLNP010000284.1 GCA_026401055.1 Planctomycetia bacterium | reverse complement strand
ATCTGCATTGGGAAGCTCCTTCTTCCAGCCGTGTTTTGTTCCAAACAGTGCTGGTTTAAGGACTTCCCGCTTTTATTGGAAGATCAAATACCTTAACTTCGTGCGTATGGGGCCGAGCGGAGCGAGTCCCACCCTACTCGCGCAGCAGCTTCACCGCCGCGGCGACGTAGCCGATGCCGGAGTAGATGGTCAAGAGCACGGCGGCCCAGGTCGATGCGACGAGAATGCCCCAGACCCAGTCCGGGGCGGGCGGTTCCGCGGTCCCGGCACGCTGGGCACACGCCAGGTACACCAACCCCGCGCCGGCGGCGATGCACTGCAAGAGCATCTTCCACTTGCCCGACCACTTCGCCGAGAAGTCCGACCCGCGGTCTTCAAAGAAACTACGCAGCGCGGTGACGAGCAACTCACGCCCCACGATCACGACGACCATCCACGGCCGAAGACCGTACTTCGCCGCCAGCGTCTCCGGCACGGCCACCAGGAAAATGAACGTGCCGCAGATGATCACCTTGTCGGCAAACGGATCGAGAATCCGTCCGAGCGTCGTCACCTGGCCGTATTTTCGGGCGTAGTAGCCGTCGATCCAATCGGTGCTGGCGGCGACGACAAACAGCACGAAGCTCGTCACAAAGTGGTCCCAGGCGATCAGCGCGAACATGACCACCGCCAGCACCAGCCGCAAGCTGGTCAACTGGTTGGGCAGGTTGAACGCCTTCGATCGGTCAAACGGGCTCTTCGGGCGGTTGGACATGGCTCGCTACCCGGTCTATCTCGGTGGCCCCACGGCGACGCCTATTAGATCATACTCTTGGCTGGCGACAATCTCACATTGGACGAACTGACCGGGCAGGATCTTCTCGTCCTGGCCGGTGACGTAAACCACGGCATCCACCTCCGGGGCGTCGGCGTAAGTCCTGCCCACGCAGGCGTTCTCTTCGCCGGGGATATCACGGTCGATCAGAACCTCGCACTGTCGCCCCACCTGGGACTGGTTCCGCTCGAAGGCGATTTCCCGCTGCGAAAGCATCAGTTGCTCGCACCGCTGCCGCTTGATTTCCTCGGACAGATGCCCATCCAACTCTGCCGAGGCGGTGCCCGGCTCAAGACTGTAGGGGAACACGCCCAGACGTTCGAAACGCCGACGGCGGACGAATTCGACCAGTTCCTCGAACTGCCGCTCGGTCTCGCCCGGAAAACCGGCGATCAACGTCGTCCGCAGCACCAGCCCGGTGATTCGCTCCCGCAGGCGGTCCAAGAGCCTCTCGGTCTCGTCGCGGGTAACCTGGCGGCGCATCCGTCGAAGGACTTCGTCGCTGATGTGTTGCAGCGGTAAATCCAGGTACGGCAATATCTTAGGGCATGAGTTGATCACGTCCAAGAGGTCATCGCCCAGATGCTTGGGGTAGAGGTACATCAGGCGGATCCACTCCAGGCGTTCGACCTCGCCGAGCCGGGCGAGAAGCTCCGCCAGCCGCGGCTCGCCGTATACGTCCCGGCCATAGTAGCTGGTGTCCTGGGCGATGAGAACCAGCTCCCGCACGCCGTCGGCGGCTAGTTCCTCGGCTTCCTCCACCACCTGGTCGATCGGCTTGCTCGCGTACTTACCCCTCATCGTGGGGATCGAACAGAACGAGCACAGCCGGTCGCAGCCCTCGGCGATCTTCACGTAGGCGACGTGCTTTGGAGTCAGACGACGCCGGCCGGTGTCCGCCAAGGGTCGGATCGGGGCGTCGCGGAATAAAGTACGCTCTTCCGGGGGGTGCATCTCCAGGCGAGCGGCGGCTGTGGTGATCTCATCGCGTGCGAACACCCCGACGATCTGGTCGATCTCCGGACATGCCTCAAGCAGGGCATCGCGCTCCCGCTCGGCCAGGCAACCCGTGACGATGATCCCGCCGAGGTGGCCCGCCCGCTTGAGCCGGGCCATCTCGCGGATCGTGTCCATCGACTCGGCCCGGGCGGCGTCGATGAACCCGCAGGTGTTCACGACAACCAGGTCGGCCCCTGGGGGGTCGCGGACCAGACGATAACCGTCCAGGCGCAGCAGCCCGAGCATCCGCTCGCTGTCAACCAGGTTTTTGGGGCAACCCAGACTGATGAGGGCACACGTCTTGCCCTGGGGTCTTTTCCGATTCTTGTTTCGTCTCTTCGCCAAATCGTCATCTCCTCAGCCCGCGAAGGGGAGTTTTCCGCCGGGGCAACCCCCCAAATCGTATCGGACCGGCCGAAAAAACGTAAGTGGCCCATTGGGCTGCTTGCGACCCCGGCCGTCACGGGCTATAGTGTACATGTGTACATTACCCGCCACCGCACATCGAACCCCAGCGGAGGCCGCCGGTGTTGCCCGAACTGACTGCCGAAGAGTTCGCCGCCGCCTTGGAGTCGGTCGCCATCGAGGTCCTCGACGCCGTCGGGGTCCAAGGGCCGCCGATCGATGCCTTGGAGATTGCCCGGGCGATGGGGATCACCGTGGCGTGGGACGACCGGCAGCGGGGCCGGGGCCGCTGCGTTCGCCTGGGAGGTTATCGGGGCGGCCCGCCGCGGCCGACGATTCTGCTTCGCCCCGAGCCGCGACCGGAGCGCCGCCATTGGGCCACCGCCCACGAAATCGGCGAGCAGGTCGCCCATCGGGTGTTTTCGCTGCTGGGGGTCGATCCGCGGGAGGCGGCCCCGAATACGCGGGAGAGCGTGGCCAACCATCTCGCCGGCCGGCTGCTGTTGCCCGGAGAGTGGTTCGCGGCGGATGCCCGGGCGTGCGGCTGGGACTTGTTCGAGTTGAAACGCCGGTACGCGAGCGCCAGCCACGAGTTGATCGCGCGGCGAATGCTCGATTTTCCGCCGCCGGTAATCATCACGATCTACGACCAGGACGCGCTGACGCTCCGGCGGAGCAACCTTCCGGGCCGGGTGCCGTCGCCCTCGGAGGCCGAGCGGCAGTGCCGTCAGCGGGTACACGAGGGCGATGGCCCCGATCGCCGTCGCGACGGCGCCGGCGTGATCCAAGCCTGGCCCGTCCACGAAGACGGCTGGCGCCGGGAGATCCTGCGGACGGAGGTCGACGAGTGTTGTTGAAGATCACTTCACCGGCCGCAACGGGCTGGCGGCGAGGACGAACTGTTTGCGGCCGGTG
Source organism: Planctomycetia bacterium (assembly GCA_026401055.1). Taxonomy (GTDB): domain Bacteria; phylum Planctomycetota; class Planctomycetia; order Pirellulales; family Thermoguttaceae; genus JAPLNP01. The sequence continues at coordinate 9,128 of JAPLNP010000284.1, read as the reverse complement.
GGTGGGGGGAACTCGACGGTGGCCTTGCGCGACGCCCCGGCGCCGCTCAGGGCGACCACGTGGCCCAGGCCGTAGCCGGGATGGCAAACCACCATGCCTTGATGAAAGTCCTCGGGCGATGGAGCCGCCGGGCGAACGCCGCCGGCCAATTCCGCCGCCGTCATCAGGTGGACACCGCTGGGCAGCGTCCGCGCGGCTCGCGCCGGCTCCCGGCGCCAGACCGGCTCCTCCGGGTGCGGCTGCATCCATGAAGTGCCGAGCGCCTCGCTCTCGATACGCTCCATTCGGTGGCGCGGAAGTTCCATCAAGAACGAACTCGCCACCGCCGTCTTGCGCTGGCCACGGAAATCGCGCTGCCGGGCGACGCTGAGCTGGAGTTCCTGCTTCGCCCGGGTGATCGCGACGAACATCAGCCGGCGTTCCTCTTCGACCTGGTCGGGGTGGTCCTTGCTCCGCTCGTGCGGAATCAGGCCCTCTTCGACGGCCACGAGATAGACGACCGGGAATTCCAGGCCCTTCGAGGCGTGCAACGTCATCAGGGTGACGCGATTGGCTTTGTCTTCCCAATCGTCGGTATCGCCCACCAGGCTGGTCTCTTCGAGAAACTCCTCGAGATGGCCGTTGCCGGGGTGGCGTTCGTCGAAGTCGCGGCCGACGGAGAGCAACTGCTCGATGTTGGCCAGCCGCTGGACGTCCTCTTCGGTCTTCGACTGCTTGAGTTGCTCCTGGTAGCCGGAGGCGTCGAGCACGTTGCCGAGCAGTTCCTCGATCGAGCCGCCGGCCAGGGCGGCCAGACGGTCGAACATGGCCACGAATTTCTGGATCTTCGATGCAGCCCGGCCGGTGAGCGAATCGACCCGGTCGCATGCCCGAGCCGCTTCCAACAGCGTCATGCCGTGCCGGGTCGCATAGTCGGCGAGACGCTCGATGCTCGTTTTACCGATGCCCCGGGCGGGCGTGTTGATGACGCGCAGCAGTCCGATGTCGTTGCTCGGGTTGGCCAGCAGTTGGAGGTAGCCCAGGACGTCGCGGATTTCCTTGCGTTTGAAGAACTCCAGTCCGTGGACCATCTGGTACGGGACGCCCTCTTGGCGAAACGCCTTCTCGAACGCCAGCGACAGGGCGTTGACGCGGTAGAAGACGGCGAAATCGCCGGCGCGGCGACGGCCGGCGCGGACGTCCTCGGCGATTCGTCGGGCGATGTCCGCGGCCTCTTCGTTCTGGTCGGCATAGTAAACGAGCCGGACGGGCTCGCCCTCGCCGTTCTCGGTGTAGAGGTCTTTCACTTTTCGCTTGACGTTGTGGGCGATCAGTTCGGCGGCCACTTCGAGGATCCGCTTTGTGCTGCGGTAGTTCCGTTCCAGGCGGACCACGCGGACGTTGGGAAAATCCTCCTCGAAATCGAGGATATTCTTGATGTTCGCCCCCCGCCAACCGTAGATGGACTGATCCGGGTCGCCGGTTACCGCCAGGTTGGGGTGGTCGATCGACAACGCCCGAACTATCGCGTACTGCGCCAGATTCGTGTCCTGGTACTCATCGACCAGCACGAAGCGGTACCGCTGGTCGAGTTGGGCACGGACTTCGGGGTTGTCGCGCAACAGGGTCGCCGTGTGCAGCAAGAGGTCGTCGAAGTCGACGGCGTTGCAGGAAGCTAGGAGTTTTTGGTAAGCCGGGTAAATTCGCTTAATTACGTCGCCCAGGGCGTTTCCCGGCCGCGGACGATAGTCGTCCGGAGAGATGAGTCGGTTCTTTGCCCAACTGATGCCCACGCTGATCGGATCGGGCGGATAGAGACTGACGTCGATTTTGAGCCTCTCGATGGCCCGGCGCAGCGCCCGGCGGCTGTCGTCGACATCGTAGATCGTGTAGTTTTCCTGGATTCCAGCGAGCGGGGCGTATCGGCGCAACAGCCGTGCACAGAAACGGTGGAACGTGCTCACCCAAACCGGTTGCCCCGGCGCGAGCCGTTCGACCCGCTGGGCCATCTCGTCGGCCGCCTTGTTGGTGAACGTCAGGGCGAGGATCTGCTGGCAGGGCACGCCTTGGGCCAAAAGATAGGCAATGCGGTGAGTGATGACCCGGGTCTTGCCGCTGCCAGGGCCCGCCAAGATCAACAGGGGACCCTCGACGTGCCGCACCGCCTCACGCTGGGCGGGGGTAAGATCGCGAAGCAAAGCGTCCAAGGCGATTCCTTATCATTACAGGCCGGTGGGCAACATGAGTATACGCATTTCTGCCTGCCAGCGTGAGCGGGGGGGGCAGCGGTCACTCGGTTCCCCGACGCAAAAACGGGATTCTCCTCTCGTATCCCACAAGCGAGGCTACCCGAATCTCGCGGAAATGATATACTACCGCTCTGAAAATGGGCGGCCGCCGCGTTTCCCGAGCCGGATCAATCCGGCGCGGGCCGGCCGCGTGGAAATTCCGAAAACGGACTCTTGAACTTGGGAGGGACCCCATGGCAGTCACTCGCATCCCGCTGGCCAACGTGAACAACAACCCGGAGGAGCTTCGGGTGAAGCTCGACATGAGCACGGCCGAGATCGGATTGTCGGTCCGCACGACGAACTGTCTGGAGGAAAAGGGGATCTTCACCGTAGAGGACTTGCTGCACTGTACTCGCGACGACTTGTTGAGCATCTCGAACTTCGGCGAGAAAACGCTCGAGGAAGTGTACAAAGCACTCGAGGGGATCGACTTCTATCGCAACGGGCGGCGCGCGGACGCCCCGCGATGACGACCGCGCGGGGACGCTCGTGGCGGAGGGAGCAGGTTGAGTCGCAGCTTTCGAGTCTACCAGAAGAAGCGGGGGCACCGCCGGACGGGCTCGGGCAAGCTCGGCCGCGTCGGCGAGATCCTGTTCTTTGCGACGTTTCTCCTCTTCGGCTGCGTCGGTCTGGTGGTGATTCTCGTGGCTCTCGTGATTCCGGAGTGGAGGGCCAACCACGAGTTCGTCGAGACGATCTGCACCGTGCGGTCCAAGGAACTCGGCCAGACGCAAGGCGAGGACGGCACGCTGTACCGGCCGGAGATCGGGATCGAGTATGCGATCGACGGCGGGCCCCACTTCGCCAAGACGTATGACATGTGCGGGAGCTACTCCAGCGACCGCGCGGCCAACCAGGCGATCCTCGCCCAGTTCGACGTCGGCCGGCAGTACCCCTGCTGGTACGACCCGTTGGACCATGACGTCGTGGTGCTCGCGCGGGGATACACCTGGTGGCTTTGGCTGACGTTCGTCGTCCCGATTTCGTTCCTGCTGCTTGGCGGCGGCGGGCTGCTCTATCGCACCATGCGCTGGGGCAGGTCGGCCGAGCACCTGGCGGCGACCGCTCGCTCGGCGAACTCGCGCGACGGCGTTGACTCCAACGGCTCCTCGCGCAACGGCTTTCCGAACGTTCCCGTGGGCACGGAACTCACGAACAGTCCCGGCACGCGGCTGCGGTTCCGTTTGCCCATCAGCGCCGCCGGCACGTGGGTTCTGATCGGCGCGCTGGTGGCGTGCGGCTTCTGGAACGGGATCGTGTCGGTTTTCGTCGTGAAGCTGGGGCGCGATTTCATGGCGGGTCGTCCGCAGTGGTGGCTGATGCTGTTCATGGTCCCCTTCGTCGTCGCCGGCATCGGCCTGATCGTCTTCTTCGTCCGCCAGGTGCTGATCGCCACCGGCATCGGGCCGACGTTGGTCGAGATTTCGGACCACCCGCTGCGGCCGGGCCGGACGTATCGGCTCTTCGTCTCGCAGGCGGGGCGTCTCAGGATGAATTCGCTCGTGGTGCAACTGGTTTGCGACGAACACGTCCGCTACCGCCAGGGGACCGACACCCGGACGGAAACGCGGCGCGTCCACCGGCAGGAGATCCACGGCCGCAAGGATTTCGCGATTCGCCTCGGCGAGCCTTGGGCGATGGAGTGCGATTTCTCGGTGCCGCCGGGCGGAATGCACTCGTTCAAGTCGGAAAACAACGAGGTGCGATGGAGCCTGGAGGTTCAGGGCGACGTCGCCGGCTGGCCCGACTTCAAACGAGCGTTTCCCGTGATCGTCTACCCGGACGACCCGACCGAAAGGGCCTTGGCATGAACGAGCCGGTGGTCCTGATCCGACTGGACGACAACGGCCGGGTGTATCGGCCTGGCGAGACGCTCTCGGGCGAATATCGCGTCGAGTCGTTGCCCGCGGACGAAGTGAAGGCGATCGAGCTGTCGGTGCTCTGGTACACCGAGGGCAAGGGCAACGAGGACATGGCCGTTCACGAGTTCAAGCGTCTTGCGAGGGACGACGGCGATTGGATCGAGTTGCAGCGTCCCAGCCGCTTCAGCACCATCCTGCCCGCCAGCCCGCTGAGTTACGACGGCGTCATTCTCAAGATCAACTGGTGCGTTCGCGTTCGCGTGTTTCCCCGGCAAGGCAAGGAGGTGCTCGGCGAGTTGCCATTTGTGCTGGGAGACGTCCACGGCGCCGAGGCGGTCCCGCCGTGAGCGACCCGGAGCGAACGCCGGCTGGGGACTGGTCCATTTTTCGGTGTGAGAACGTGCCTCGCGAGAAAAACGTCGGCCGAAAAATGGACCTGTCCCCTTCCTCGCCGCAAAAAACGAACCCCTTCTCGACGCGCTGCGTGCGGCCCGGGGCCTTCGCCTACTGCTTCCCCCAAGGCGTCGACGCGGAAACCCTCTTGGTTCGACTGCGCGAAAACGACTGGCGGGGCGAAATCGTCGGGCCGCACGGCTCGGGCAAGTCGGCGCTTCTGGCCACGTTGATCCCGGCGATCGAGCACTCCGGAAAGCGCGTCGCGCGCATCGAACTGCACGACGGCCAACGGCGGCTGCCCGTGGCGCCGGCGCGGATGCCGGGCCTGGACGCCTCGACCGTGCTCGTGATCGACGGGTTCGAGCAACTGAGTCTCGCGAACCGCTTTCGTGTCAAGCGATTCACGGCCCGGCGCGGCGTCGGCCTGTTGGTCGCGGCGCACGCCCCGGTCGGGCTCCCGCCGCTGTGGACCACGTCGACCGACCGCGAACTGGCCCGGCGGATCGTCCGCCGGCTGCTGGGCGACAGCGAGCCGCGAATCGCGCCGGAGGAGATCGACGCGGCGTTTTCTCGCCACGGGGGCAACCTGCGCGAGACCCTGTTTGCGCTCTACGATCTGTACGAATCGCGCCGGGCGTAGACGCGAAAGACAAGCCGGTGGCGGACGGCCGTCCGAGGCGTCTGTTCTGATTATGCCGGAGAGACCGGTGTCGCCTTGCACTGGACGTTGTGTTGGTCCTGTAAACGGCGATGGCTGGGGGCTTTTGGTTGACTTTTTCGGTTTTTCGCTCGCCCCGCGTCGGATCGTAATCTATGTTTTCAGACAAGGTAGGCGCGTCGAGGAGAGTCTCCCCCGGTTCGCGTCATAATCGGCGCGAACCGCACCGCCTGCCTCATCCGTACAATACTCACGGAGGAACGGACCGAGCAGCCGCGACGCGCGACCGGCGCTTGACAGGTCGGTGGGCCGCTGGTCTGATGGAGTGAGTCCCCTTATGCGAAACGTGGAGTGAGAAAATGAGTCCCAGAAGAACGCGTGTTCCGCTGGTCGCCTGCGGCGTGGCGTTGATCCTGATGGTCGCGCCGGCCCGGAGCGAGGCTTGTGAAGCCCTGAGTTGGATTTGGCCGTGGAACTGGTGTCGCGGCGCGGCGTCGGCGACGACCTATCAGCCGGCCTACGTGGCGCCCAGTTACATGCCCACGCAGACCTGTTCCTACGTTCCGCAGACGGCGTATCGCGCGGTGTCTCGCGTGATTCCGACGACGACGTGCATGCCGGTGACCTACTGCGATCCGTGCAGCGGGTGTCCGGTGACGTCCTATCGCCCGATGACGAGTCTCGTACGGACCACGCAGTTGATCCCGTACACGACGTACCGAATGGTCTGGTCCAATCCGTGCGTGTCGTACGCGAGTACGTCGTGCGGCACCGCGTGCGGAACGGGTTGCGGAACGGGATGCGGCACGAGCTACGCTCCGACGGCCGGGACAGTCTCGACCACGAGTAGCGGCTGCAGCTCCTGCGGCACGTCAAGCACGCCGAGCCAGGCGCCCTATCTCGGCCCGACGACGACCGCCCCGGCGCCGTCGACGTTGACGCCTTCGCCCGAGAAGTCCTCGAGCGGCTCCGGCGCGCCGCCGACGTTCAAGGGCCAGAAGCCGGTGACCGAGGCGCCGATGGGTCCGATCCCCGACAGCGACATCCAGCAGAACTCGTTCAAGAAGCCGCAGATCATCGATCCGACCAATCGGACAACCGCCAAGCCGATTGTCCGCGCCGACTACGTCCAGCCGGTCTCCTACGACTCGGCCTCCGCCGAGCGTTCGGTCGACTACAGCGGCTGGCGAGCTTCACGCAACTGAAGCGGCACCGCACTGCGTCAACGCCCCCACATTGCATGTGGGGGGTGGCGGTGCGGGAAAGTGGTTTCGCCTCGCTACCCCCACATGCAAGGTGGGGGCGTTGGCGTTCGTGGAGGAATCCTGGCCGGGGGTGCTTGCCGTGACGGCACAATACCGCTATTCTGGTCCATATAGTATCCTGGAATGGGTGGTATCACGTCATCGGAAACACCTACGGCACGTGGCTGCCCGGCGATCCCCGAGGTTGGCGCGAAGAGCACCATAAACGGCACGTCGACGGCGACTACCGCTCACCGCCTCCACCGGGCACCGGCGATCGCCTTCACGAGCACGCGCAGCGGCTTCTCAAACGGTCGCCGAGCCACCTCGATCCGCCCCACCGCGAGATGGTCGGCCGGGCGTTGGTCGACATGCTGTTGGATCAACAGGTTGAGTTGCTCATGTTGTCGCTCAACACCGTCCATTTTCACCTGTTGGGACGTTTTTCCGACTCGCGGGTGCTGCCGCGCGTCGGCCGGGCAAAGCGCCACGCCCATTTCTGCCTCCGCGACCAAGGCCACGAGGGCCGATTGTGGGGGCACGGTAGCCACATCGTCGCGATCACCAGCCGCCGGCACCAACTGAAGGTCTTTCACTACATCGCCGATCACAAAGAGCACGGCGCTTGGCTCTGGACCTTCCGCGAGGGAGCCTATTGGCCCACGACTATCAACAGACGGTAAGAATGTCTGTTGCCACCCCCCACATGCAATGTGGGGGCGTTGGCTCGTCATGCATGCAATGAGGGGCGTTGGCTCGTCATACGTGCAGTCTCGGAATATGAGGGCGTTCGCGTCACGCTAGCTGATTTCTGGTTTGTGTATTAGAATCCGGGGGACCCTGACCGCCGCCGGAACCGCAAGCCGCCATGCCCGCCAACCTTACCCCGCAGTACCTCAAGGCCGAGGAAGATTACCGCCGGGCGACCACCCCGGAGGACGAGCTGCAGTGCCTCCAGGTGATGCTTCAGGAGATCCCCAAGCATAAGGGGACCGACCACCTCCAGGCATCGCTCAAGTCGAAGGTCGCCAAGCTCAAGCGGGAAATCGCGGCCGAGAAGACGGCCGGGAAGAAAAGCCGGGGGGTTCGCATACCCCGACAGGGCGCCGGCACCGCCATCCTCCTCGGTGGTCCCAATGCCGGCAAAAGCCAACTGCTGGCCAGTCTTACCCGGGCGACCCCCGAGGTGGCCCCCTATCCGTTCACGACGACCATGCCCATGCCGGGGATGATGGCCTGGCAGGACGTCACCGTCCAACTCATCGACACGCCGCCGATCACGGCCGACTTCATCGAGTCGTACACCTACGGGATGATCCGGGCGGCCGACCTCGCCTTGCTGCTGGTCGATTTGGGAGCCGACGAGGGCATCGAGCAGTGCCAGGATGTGCTCGACAAGCTCGGCGCCACGAAGACCCGGCTGGCGAAGGAGTCCTATCTCGACGAGCAGGACGTCGGGCTGTCGTACACGCAGACCTTGCTGGTGCCCAACAAGATCGACCTGCCCGACGCCGCCGCGCGGCTCGAACTGCTGCACGAGCTCTGCTCGATCGACTTTCCCGAGTACGTGATCTCGGCTCAAGAGCGCACGGGCATGGAGGCACTGCGCGACGAGATTTACCGCCGGATGGACGTGGTTCGGGTGTACACGAAGCTCCCCTCGGCGAAGCAGCCCGACTTGGACCGCCCGTTTACGGTCCGCCGCGGCCGCACGCTCTTGGACCTGGCGGCCCAGGTCCACAAGGACTACATCGAGGGCCTGAAGTTCGCCCGGGTGTGGGGCTCCGCCGTCCACGACGGCACCGTCGTCAAGGGCGACTACGTGCTGCACGACAAGGACGTCGTGGAGCTACACATGTGATGGGCGGGAGTAGTGCTAGTGCTTTGTCACACCTAAAAACTGGGATCGAGGATGCGGATTGACTCGGCAATTACCGCAGCATTTCAAGCCCTTCATCCCAAGATTAAGCTGTGACAAAGCACTAGGCGTACAGCCCCATCGCTTGGCCCGCGAGGACCACATCGACGGCCCGCAGACGGTCCCGGGCGTTGCCGAGGGACGAACTCCTGGGGGTTGACGAGGAGGAGTTGCTGGACCACGCGCTACCGGTCCTCACGGCGGCTGTGCTGGACGAGGATGGCCGCGTGTAGGAATCGGCGGCATCCATGTTGACCTGGTAGCCCAGGTCGGCCAGCGAGGCAACGGTGATCCGACTGATGGGATTCGTCTCGCCCGAGTTGTACCAGCCGGTCATCAGTTCGTTGTCCAGCACGCTTTCCTCCCAGTGCGACCGGGCCGTGCCCGAGCCACCGTCGGCCTCGACGGGAACGGCGGTCACGCTGGTGCCGAAGATGGCGTTGTACGCGGCGACGGCCTGCGAGCCGGTGAACCCTGGGTTGCTCGTGTTGGCGCCGCTCAGCAGTCCCAGGTCGCTCCAGATGACGCCGAAGCCCAGCAGGTGGGCGATTTCGTGCTCGATGACCGCCAGGAGGCTGCCGTCGCTTTCCAGGGACGCGACGTCGGCCGTGTCAAGCTGGATGTAGCCGAGGTAGGGCAGGCGGGTGCAAGACAGGGTTCGCGCTGGAATTTGGTGTTGCTGACCAGAAGGGGGGTGGTTTACAACATACGGCGTGGAAAGTGGGCAAGATGAAAATGCTGAGCGAAGCAAGGAGGCTTCCATGCCGCAACATGAACAGG
>JAPLNP010000095.1 GCA_026401055.1 Planctomycetia bacterium | reverse complement strand
GCTGAAGCCGCACGCAGAGGGCGGATACGTGCTGTTGACGGTGAACCTCGAGGATGCCGTGCAAACGGCTCGCTTTGCCTTTTCGTCGAAGTCGGCCTCTCTGGAGAAGCTGTTCGAGAACCAGGCAGCCCCCATGCTGAGTGTCGACGGAAGGACGTTCGAAGACAGGTTCGAGCCGTTCGAGGTTCATGTTTACCGACTGAAGCAGTGAAAGCAAAACCAGACGGACTTCGACGATGCCCCACGACCACGCGAGGACGGAATCATGCGAGTACGATCCGGGTCTTGTGAAACATGCCGCTCAGACGCGCGGGCGCACGAGGATGCCATCGCCGACAAGTATCCTCGGCCGAAGGGGTAAACCGTCGGACCCCCCCGGCAGCGGCTCGATTCTTACCTGAGAATAGTTGATGTGGCCAATGGAGGTGCGGAGAATGGTCGTCAACGGACCGAATCACGTCTGGCCGGGAAATCCGCGAACCTTCACGTTTGGGGGCCGGAATCATGTTTTCGAGCAGCCGTTTGAAGTGGTTCGCGTTGTTGGCAGCGGTAGGGGTGAATCTGGCTGTGACGGCTGATGCTCGGGCCGATGTGATTCTCTGGAACGATGAGCAAGTCACGGTTTCGTCCGCGATCACAGACACGCTCATTCTCTACGACGAGAGCCGTGCGTTCGTCGTTCCCGGTGGGTCTGTGCCCTCTCTCTACGCCTACAACTCCGGCACGCTGAACGTGTTGGGCGGGTCGGTAGGTTGGCCCCCGCACGCCTACAACTCCAGCAGGGTCACGATGTCGGATGGGACGATTTCGAGCCTCCACGCCTATGACTCCAGCACGGTAGACGTTTCGGGAGGGACAATCAGCGGCTACCTTCGCGGCTACACCTCAAGTGCCGTGGACATCTCGGGCGGGTCCGTAGAACACGTCGAGCTCGACGATGCCAGCAGGGTGAGCATATCAGGAGGGGCGACATTCACCTTGACCGCCTACGACTCCAACGCGGTGGAAATGTCGGGCGGATCTGTGGGCCTGCTCCAAATCCTCGGCGATACCACGTTGGATATCTGGGGCGGCAGAATAGACAACGGACTGCACTCATATAGTTCGAGCGTCGTCACCTTCACCGTCAAGGATTTTCGGCTAGGTGGAGGTCTCGCCTTGGATGGCGACCGGCTTCTGGGCACGGGAATCCTTAGCGGCCAGTGGGCAGACGGGACGGAGCGTTGGGCAATAGACATTGCGACAAACGATGGAGCGGGGATATTCGTCTCGGTGGTTGGGACGGCCGACGCTAACGGCGATGGGGTTGTCGATGACGCCGATGCAAGCATCCTCGGCGCATACTGGCAAACCTCGACGGGAGCGACTTGGCGCCACGGCGACTTCAACGCGTGAATGACGCCGACGCCGCGATCCTGGCAGCCCACTGTGGCGAGGGCGTCGAGCAAACCCCGTCCGTGCCCGAGCCCACCGCGCTCGTCTCCATCTTGTCGCTTCTCGCGACGCTTGGCATTGGCGTCGGCTGGCGACGGCGGTACTCACTCAGAAGGGCGGGATGATGAAACGCTGGATTATCGGGTTGGTGGTGGTTCTGGACAACATCCTCCCCCGATTCGACGAAAGTACACACGGTATGGAACCATTGCTTGAAAGAGGTGTGTACTTTCGCCATCGAGCCCGCGCCCGAGAACGACACACTGTATGATCCCATCCGTGAAGACGACCCGGCATTCTTGGCCTTTGCCGAGGATATTCAGAAGAACCGGATCATCAATCCCCTCGGTGTTTCCGTGGACGGCTACATTTACGACGGACACCGGCGGTACGCAGCGGCTCGGTATCTGGGAATGTCGTATGTCCCCATCCGGATCGACCCCAAGATATCGCGATTGAAAGATCCCGATGGGTTCCTGCGCCGGCTCAAGAGCTGCAACGAGCAACGGGTGAAGACTGCCGCCGAAGTGATGCGCGAAAGTCTGGTGACGATGGAACCGGACACGTGGCAGCGTGTGTGCGACTACCGCGAGTCGGTCAGTAATGTGGATGGCGCGGAAGTGTTCCGCCTCATCGGGGCAAAGAAGCGTTCCCAGATCGTGCAGAAACGAAGTCTGGCGGACGCCATCATTCGGACGGTGAATGACTACTATGCTGAGTACGGCCCGACCAGCGACCGCAAAATCTTCTACCTGTTGCTGAACATCCCCGGCCTTTTGCGCAATGACGCGCGAAAGACGCCGTTTGGAAACAGCCAAGAGTGCTACGACGACGTAACGGACCTGCTTACTCGATTGCGGCTCGATGGCTCGTCTTTGCCACCACGTAAGGGAATGGTGGATCGATTCCGCGAGAGCGGACGCGAAAAACTGATCCTCATTGTGGATTCCGATTTCGACCCCGAAGGGCAGGACATCCCGAACTCCTTCGGGCTGAGTCTGCGCGACGATTTCGACATCGAGCCGGATAGGCTTGTCATCATCAAAGCGGCGCTGACCTACCAGCAGACGCAACAGTTGGACTTACACGAAGGGCAAATCGCAAAAGAGGATTCGGCTCGTTACGGACGGTTCGTCGATGCTTACGGCGAGCGCTGTTGGGAGCTTGAAGCCGTCCCCACCGATACCCACCGTGATATCGCCGAAGCTACGATCCGTCGCGTCATCGACCTGGACCGGTTTAATGAGGAACTGGCCAGACAGAAGCAGGAGCAAGCCGATTTGAACGAACACCGGCGCCGCGTGCGAGAGGCGCTCGCAAAAATTCGATGGGATGAGGAGGGGCTGGGATGAGATACGCCGGCGGCGCTCGGCACCATCGGCAACGGCTGATGACGGATCCCACGTTGCCCTGGGACGACGTGGTCGCTGAGGAAGCCCAGAAGGCCGTGGACGAGCAGGATGACCAGCCGTGACTGGCGACGCGACCCCGCCGGCCGTCAACTGGCCCTGTCTGCGCGCTGAGAGACAGAAGAGACGGCACCCCGTAGGGCCACCGGACGCCGGGACTGGACAAGACCCGACACCAACAGAAGATGATTCGTCAGGCAGGCCACCCGGCTGTGCGGGTCCTTCCCGAAGCCGCCGACGGCCGGCGTGGGGCACGCAAAGCCAGACACAAAAATGGGCGCCGCGCTTCCGTCGAAGACAAGCCCGACGCCCGGAAAGGTTACATGATGCATCGTACACGCCAGCCGCCTCACGGCCAAGTGGGGGCATCGGTCTGGCACGCCGAAGACCTCGACGTGGACGCCCTATTCGCGTCCCACGGCCGGCGGGTCGCCGAAGGCGTTTTGTGGTTCGGGCACTGTGTGTACACCGGCTTGACCGACGACGCCCGGTGCCGAGAGGCCGGGCGGGTGCCGTTGAAGACTGAGTACCTCCGCAACGTCATCGGTCGGCACCACGTTGACGACGTGCGTCAAGCCGCCGTCGAAGTCGGCTACGTCCAGCGAGACTCTTCCTACCGGGCCGGGCGGTATTCGCAAGCCTACTGGATTCTGCCGCCCTACGATTCCGTGCGGCTGGTCCAGCGGGACATTGCCGACCCCGGGCTCCGCCACAACGTCCGCAAGTGGCATCAAGAACGTCGCCGGGCGATGTGGCAGCGAATCCAGCGCAACGAGACGTTGGTTGATTCCGCTGTCTGCCAACACCTGTGGCGAAACCTTCAGCGACTCCGGATCGACGCGCAGATCGACTTCGGCGAGGTTGTCTGCCCGGCGTACCAGATTGCGGCAGAGCGCATCCGGCATCGGGAGTTGTGGTTCACGGTTGACGATTACGGGCGAATCCACACGAACGTCACAAACCTCCCCCGGCAGTTGCGCAGGCGCCTCAGCGCTGACGGCGTGCGTCTGGCCAACGTCGACATTGGCGAGTCGCAGCCACTCTTCATAGGAATGGCGATCGCCAAGGCCACCGCAGGCAGGCAGCCAGTCACACTGATCACGGACGACAGCCAGACCAGATTCAGCCCACGCCACCATATGATGGACAATACTATGATGGACAAGAATACCTTGTTTGAGGGAGAACTCGACCGCGAACAACTGCCGGATGCCTTGCGACGCTATGTCGAATTGTGCGAGGCCCGAGGCTTGTATCAGACGGTGGCTGATCGACTTGGACAGACGCGGGATGAGGCGAAGCGGCGCGTCATGGTTGTGTTCTTCGACAAGCCGTGGCACAGCAACGCGGTCTCGGACGTGCTTGAAGCGTTGTTTCCGACCGTCATGGAGACCATGCGTCGGATAAAGCGCACGGACTACCGCCGACTCGCCCACCTTGCCCAGCGCATCGAGAACGCGTTCATGTTCCGCCGGATCGTGCCGCGAATCATCCAGGAACGCCCGGACTTGTTCATCACGACGATTCACGACTCGATTCTGACGACCGTTGGCACTGAAGACTACATCCGGGAAACCATGCGCGACGAATTCGCCCGACTCGGCCTGTCGCCACAAGTGAAGGTCGAACCATGTTGACGGAACGTCTCGGTCGTTCAAGACCCGTCCTGCATTGGCTGCCCAGAGTGGGGACCGTGTTGCCGAGGGTGCTGGTGTTGTTCTCTTCGGACCCGCTGGCACCGGCAACCGGAGGGCCCCGCAGCAAGAACGCCGAGGCGGCGCGGAACCAGCGCCGCGTCGCCTCCCTGATGGCACGGGGCGGCCAAGCGTCGCGGCGCTCGTGGCGAGTCTCGACAACTCACCCGAATAACCCCCCGCCCGGGGGGCAGGTGAACGGCTGCGGGCTTCCCGGGGCGTTACGGCGCCGGGCAAGACAGCAACCGGGTGCGTGGCATTTCGCAAGCGTAGCAAGGTGGCGAAGGATGCCTCGCCGAAGATGATTGACGGCGCGGATTCCGGCGCGGATCGGGAACGAGAAAGAAGAATCGCGGAGGGGTGCTTGACTTCACGGGCAATGTTGTGATAATCTACACACCATGAAACACGCACCCACCTTATCCGACGTTTTGCGACGGACGATTGCCGAATGCGGGATCCCGCTGTTGACCCTCGAACAGGAAACCGGCGTCGTTCGCGCTTCGATCATGAGATTTGTCCGAAACGATCAGTCGATTCGATTGGACGCCGCCGACAAGCTGGCCCATTTCTTCGGGCTTCGGTTGGTTGCCGATCCGGGGATATCGCGACGGAAGGCGAAACCTTCGCGCCGAGCCCGGAGCAATCGCAAGAAGACGTGACAAGGCGACCGGCACGACGCCGGGCAGAACGAAAGGCGAAGCGAATCATGGGCGCCGTATTCAAGAAGACTGCAACCAAGCCGCGGCCGGCCGGAGCGAAGATCATCTTCCGCAAAGGACAACGGCTCGCCGAGTGGATCGACGCCAAGAAAAAACGCCGGACGGCGCCCGTCACCGCCGGCAGGGACGGCGCCGACCGGATCGTCGGTCAAGAGCGGGATCCTGACCGCCAGCGCAGACCGGATGATCGACCATCAGGATGCCGCGCTTGCCGATCACATTACGGCGTACCTGCTGAAGCTCGAAGCGGAGGGGACTTCACCCGTGCATCGCGACAACGTGCGGCGCGCGCTGCATCGGCTGGCTGCCGACTGTCAATTCAAGCGGCTTGGCCACCTGGCCCGCGAAGCTCTGGAACGGTGGCTCGTCACGCAAGAGAAGGCCGGGATGGGGCCCCGGACGAGAAACACTTATCGAAGCGCCGCCGTGGCGTTCTGCAACTGGGCGGTTGCGACTGGCCGGATGTTGAGCAACCCCTTCTCCGCCGTCGCGAAAGCCGATGAGAACACCGACCGACGACGACAACGCCGGGCGCTGAGTGAAGCCGAGTTGACCGCGCTGCTCGACGTGGCGCGCCGCCGGCCGCTGGTCGACGCGATGACCATTCGGCGGGGGAGTCGCAAGGGCCAAGTGGTCGCCAAATTGCGTGAGGAGACCCGACGCCGGCTGGAACGGCTCGGGCACGAACGGGGGTTGATCTACAAGACGCTGGTGCTCACCGGGCTCCGCAAGGGCGAACTGGCTTCGATCACCGTCGGGCAACTGGCGCTCGACGCCGACCCGCCCCGCCTGCGGCTCGCCGCCCGGGATGCCAAGAACCGGCATGAGGCGACGATCCCGCTTCGGGCTGACGTTGCCGCTGATCTGCGACAGTGGCTTGCCGAGAAGGCGTCGGCCCACCAGGAAGCCGCCGGAGAGTCGCAAACGGTTCGGTTCGACCCAAACCACCAGAAACCGTCGCAACGCCATCTGGGTGATTCTGAGGGGCGAGTGGGGCAAATGTGTCAGGCGTTGACAGCCGTCCCGCCGTTGCCGGCGAACACGCCGTTGTTCACGGTGCCCAGGGACCTAGTTCGGATACTCGACCGGGATCTGAAGCTTGCCAAGATTCCCAAGCAGGACGAGTTGGGGAGGACTGTGGACGTTCACGCGATGAGGCATTCGTTCGCCACGCACCTGGCCAAGACCGGGGCGTTCCCCCGGACGGCCCAAGCCGCGATGCGGCACAGCGACGTGAATCTGACGATGGGCGCATACACCGACCCCCGCCTGCTCGACGTGGCCGGGGCGTTGGACGCCCTGCCGGCGCTCCCTCTGGACGGTGTGGCCGAAAGGGAACGAATCGCCGTAAGTGCAACGGGCACCAACGATTCGACCCCGCGCCAGTTTGCACCAAAGTTTGCACCAACCCCTGGCAAACCGTGCAAATTGCTGTCATCCGTGGTCAAAATGACGGCGGACGAGAGGGCTACGAAAGAGGCCGGCCCGACTGCCGTAAGTGCTTGCGCCGTCAACAAAAAGAAGCCGCTGACAACTGGTGTCAACGGCTCTCAAAAAGAGCGGGAGACGGGATTCGAACCCGCGACGTCCAGCTTGGGAAGCAACAGTACCCGCGTCGTAAGTGACACCAGCGTGGGCAACGAGACGCGACGGCAGCGACAACGCCCGCCCCGGGGCTCGCCGGCAGCGCGGCGGACAGTCGGGCCGTAGCGTCAATTCTGGCGCGGGAATACGGCTCTGGGACAGGGGTTCGGGAGCGTTCCGGGCTCGGGACGACCAAAGTATCGGCCAAGGGGCTCGGCGGCGTCGATGCGTGTTTTTGCTGCGTTGTTCGACCCAACAGCCGGTGGCCGTCTGCGGCGCCCCAGGGCCACGAGCCGTCGCGACGGGGAAAATCCCGGAATATCGGCACCCGGCAAACGGCTACCGGATGTACAAACGCATCGACCTGGAGAGGCTGATTCAGACGTTGGAAGGTTCACTTTCAAAAATCCAGGCGACGCAGCCCAAGAAACGAGAGCACGGACGCTGATTCCGTCCGCACGCGGGCTGCGGAACAACAACTACGGGATGACAAGCCAAACTGGGGTGGCAATGATCGCTGCTCGTAATTGGATTGCGGTGGCCGAATCCAGGTATCCTTAGGAGCAGGACGCCCTGGAGTTCGTGCGCCAACAATTTCCGACCCACGAACCCTATCGAGCCTGGTCCAACTTCGAGTTCATCGCCGACGACGGCAGCATCAACGAGGTCGATCTTCTCGTTTTCACGTCCCGAGGATTCTTCTTGGTCGAGATCAAGAGTCGTCCTGGCGTCCTCACCGGCAACACGCACACTTGGACGTGGCAGCACGAAGGCCATTTCAAGGTGGTCGATAATCCGGTTTTCCTCGCCAACCAGAAGGCCAAGAAGCTCGCCTCGCTGCTTCAACGGCAGCGAGCCTTCGTGAAATTGCGAGTCCCGTTCATTGAGCCCCTGATTTTCTGCTCCGCCGAGAATCTCCAGTCGCAGCTTCAGGGGAATGCACGATTCCACGTGTGCCTGCGTGACCAGGCCAACGCGACGACCTGGAAGGTAATCATCGACTACCCGTTCGACGAGCCGGGCCACACGACTCGCGACGACCTGGGGAAGCTCCAGATTTACAGCAGCGTGACCAACCCCAGCGACTGATTGTCGGTCTGGCACTGCCAGAAGCTTTCGAGGCAGAGCCGCTTGGACCATGCCCGGAGCGGATTTTCTATCGGGGACTCACGAAGTTTCTGGTCATCCCTGAAGGGCAATCCATCCCAGAAGGGCTTTCATGATGGGCGAAACAAGCGTATGATCACGCCGTGCTGATGAACGGCTGAAGGATGCGCGTCGCCGTTCAATCGGCAAGAGAACGACGGAAATCGCGGCAAAACCGCCGGAAGAAGACCGATCCGATCGGCCGGGCCAAGCGTCGCAACCGGCCCTGCCCTAGTGGTCCGCCAAGTTGATTTTGACAGGTTGGGTGCCAGTGGCGGCTTGCCCGCCACTGCTGTCCCAGGGGCAGACAAGCTGCCCCTGGCACCCGAACGAGCAACCTGTCAGTTTCAGGTTGGCGGACCACTAGGGCGGGGGAGCCTTCTTTCTTTCCAAGAACCTGGAGTTACAATAGAGTTTTCTTTCATCCCGGGCGCGACGATTTTCATCCGATCCGCGCCACAGTCTCTGACCGGCGTTTACAGCGGCCCTAGCGGGCGATACCAAAATCAAAAAGGAATAGCCGATGCGGCGTACGAAGTTGGAAAAGGAACCGACCCGCTTGCCGCCGTACCAAATCGACGAAATCATCCGAGAGGCCAGGCACAGGCTCAACAACCCCAGCCGATGATGCCCTCAACCCCCTGGTGTATCGAATCCTTGTCGTCGTCTCCGTGGCGCCGGCTGTGGTCCGCGCGGTTCTGACGGCCTCTTGCCCAGGTTGACTCGGTAGTCCGACCTGGTCTACGGAGTCGAGGGGCCGCCACTGAAACATTGGACACAGGGATTAGCGTCGGCTCGTTTGCCTATCGTTGCCAGCGAAGCTACTCGAGAAGAAGTGACCCATGCGTCCAGGTTCGTTTCCCATCCCTGTCATCCCACCACGGGAGGCCCCCATGTCCACGAAAGTTGACCGCCGCAGCTTCATCAAGACCTCCGCCGCCGTGGGAACCGCCGCGCTGGCCGGCCGCAGCGCCCTGGGCGAGTCGGCTCCGACCGTTTCCACGGGCACGGTTCGCCGCGGGGCCAACGACGAAATCCGCATGGCCATCCTCGGGATCCGCGCCCAAGGGCGGAATCACATCGGCTACCAGTCGTCGGGCAAAAACATCCGCATCGTGACCCTATGCGACGTCGACGAGAACCTCTTCGCCGACCGCGTCAAGCTGGTGCCCGGCGGGGAACCGAAGACCGAGACCGACCTGCGCCGCGTGTTGGACGACAAGAACGTCGACTGCGTCGTCATCGCCATGCCCAACCACTGGCACGCCCTGGCAACGGTCTGGGCGTGTCAGGCGGGCAAGGACGTGTACGTCGAAAAGCCGGCCACCTACTGCATTTCCGAGGGCAAAAAGGTGATCGAGGCCGCCCGCAAGTACGACCGTGTTGTCCAGGCCGGCACCCATCTTCGGGCCCAAAAGGCCCGGCAGGACGGCATCAAGCTCTTGCGCGAGGGCATCCTCGGCGACCTGTACATGGCTCGGGCGTTCATCTACAACTCGCGCGACTCGATCGGGCGGCAGGAGGATTGTCCCGTACCGGCCGGCGTGGACTACGATCGTTGGTTGGGCCCGGCCCCGGCGCGGCCGTTCAACCCCAACCGGTTCCACTACAACTGGCACTGGAACTGGGACTACGGCAACGGTGAGATCGGCAACAACGGCCCGCACATGACTGACCTGGTGATCCAAGGGCTCGACAAGCAAGACGTCCTGCCGGTGAAGATCGCCAGCCAGGGGGGACGCTACGTCTGGAACGACCAGGGCGAGACGGCGAACACCCAGGCGACCACGTACCAGTACGAGGACGGCACGCTCGTGGCTCTGGACATTCGCAACCTGCCGTCGAACCAGGAGGCCGACGCCACCGAAGCGGCGATCTTCTACGGCGCCAAGGGCTACATGGTTATCTCGCTCACCGGCGGCTTCCAGACGGTGATCGACGGCAAGCCCGGCCCCAAGGGAACCGGCGGCGGCGCCCATCGCGAACTGGCCCAGAACTTCCAGGACGTCGTGCGGAGCCGGAACAAGGCCGACCTGCTGGCCCCAATCGCGTACGGCCACACCGGCGCGGCGCTGTGCCACTTGGGCAACATCGCTTATCGCTTGGGCCGCAGCGTGCAGTTCGACCCCACGAGCGCGACCTTCCCTGACGACGCCGAGGCCAACGCCCTGCTCACCCGAACGTATCGCAAGCCCTACGCCATGCCGGAGCAGGTGTGAGGCGTGACGGTGAGCCGGCGGGCCGATCATGCGCATGCCGTAGCGCCGGAGTTGACGAGCGTGACTTCATACAGCACGAACGGCAGTCCGGCGAAGACTTGGAACGTCTCCCCGCCACCATGGCTCCCGGTGACGGCGATCGCCTGACCCTTGCCGAAAACCGCATCGTCGATCGGCGCCACCTTGACCGCACCTTGGCAACGCAAGACGCCGGTGGCGAAGGGTACCGCCCGCCCTCGGGCCTGGATCGCAAAACGGCCCTGGTCGACCGTCACGGACACCAGATCGCCGCGTATGGTCTCAGCCGCTGGTACGCGGGACCATCCCAACAGCAGAACAGTGAGGGCGACGAGGGTGCGTTTGGTTGTTCTAGACACCGGGAACATATCCTTTGCCGAAGCGGGCCGTTGACGGCGCGCGGAAGTCGTGGAACAACGACATCAGCGACGTGGTGCCACCGTCGGCCACCAGCGTTTGACCGACGATGAATTCCGCATCATCCGAACAAAGAAAAATCGCCAGTTTGGCAATATCCAGTGGCATTCCGGCGCGGCTCACGGGGACCGCATCTTTAGCCGCCGCGTGGGCAGCTTCTTCGTTAGCGCAGTCCGGAATAACCTTGTAGTGGTTCTCCACGGTGACCCAGCCTGGGGCAATCGCGTTGACGCGAACTCCTTGATGGGCAAGTTCCACGGCCAGCGCGCGTGTGTAGGCGACGATCGCGCCCTTCGTTCCGGAATAGACAGAGTGTTCGGGGGCGCCTTGCAGGCCGTGGATCGACGTCAGATTACAGACGACCCCTCTCTTGCGGGCGACCATGCCCTTGACGATCTCTTGCGTTAAGAAGAACTGAGCCCGGATGTTCACGTGATACAGGAGGTCGAATTGCTCGCGCGTCACCTGAAGAAACGGTCGGTTGAACGTGACTCCCGCGTTATTGACCAGGCAGTCGACGGCTCCCAGAAAATCTACGGCTTGCCGGGCCAACTCGACAACCTCCTCCACCTGATCGAAGTCCGCCCGAAATGCCGCGGCTTGGCGCCCCATCTTGCGGATTTCGTCGACGGCCGATTCGGCTCCGCTTCCGCTGTGCGCGTAGTGCAGCACGACGTCGGCCCCCTGTCGGGCAAACTCCAGGGCGATCTCTCGCCCGATGCCCGTGCCCGAACCGGTTACCAGGGCCTTCTTCCCCACCATCTTTCTTTCGGTGTTCATGGAGTGCTTTCACAAAACGTGAATGGCCAACCGTGTTACCAGAGCTGAAATCGCCGGCCGATGCCCGCGGTCTTCAGCTTGACGCGAAACCGTTTGGGTGGCCAACAGCGATTGGATCGACGTTGGCGGCAACATCTTTCTACCGCTCACCCTCGACCGTCCCGAACACCTCTATCGCCGCGTCGTTCCACTGACGGATCTTCTCCAGATCGCGCTCGATGGTGTTGGCGATCTGGAACCCGTCGGCCCTCACGGCGTAGCGGACCTTGCCGTCGCAGGCGGCCTTGATGGCCTGAAGCTTGGCTCGCATTTCGTCCGGCGTGCGGTCGTAGACGTCCTTCGTGGGGTTCACGCAGATGTCCAGGGCGATGTCCGCCTTGCCGAAGACATCCGCGGCCTTCTCGACGCTCGACCACGGGCCCACGTGCATCATCCGCAGGTTGGGTATGGCGGCCACCGACTCGTAGAAATCGTCGGTCACGCCACAACTGTGCCAGTACGTTACGGTTTTGTGGAACTCCGCCAGTTCAATTTCGTACGGCAGAATGAAGTCCTCGTACATGGCGTTGGAGAGCATGGGCGTGCCGATCTCGTCGTTGTACAGCTTGGCCGGGGCTACCTCCTCGCCCAGGTACTCCGCGCGCTCGTGGGCGTGGACCATCAGGCCATCCGTGATCCGGCGCATCAGGTCATGCACGAATTGCGGCGCGTCGAGGATGTCCATCAGCAGACTGGTGGTCTCTCGCAACTGCGTGGCCACGGAGTATGGCCCTCGCAAGAACGTGGGGTACATCGCGCGAATGCCGGAGCCCTCGGTCAACTCGCGCATCCGCTCGTGGAATTGATGCATGCGTGCCGCCAGCTTAGCGGATTTCAGGCCGATGGTCCGTAGGACCGACAAGTCCCGGTCTTTTAGCAGGGGATTCCGCATGTCCACCCACGGCGCCTGCCCGTCCGGGAAGATCGTGTTGGCCCCAAACAGGCTGGCCTCCCACACCGCCCCGAGCGACGCGAACGCCGTGGTGTCGAAGAACCGATTGCTGCGGAAATACTCGGCCTCCCAGAGATGGTACCGCATTTGGCCATACAGTTGTGCCTCGGCCGTCTCGTAGTAGGCCGGGCAGGGGATGTCCAATACCGTCGAGTACCCGGCAATGTCCAAAGCCATGGTGAACGCGCCGGAGTTCGTCGCCGGCACGCCCCGCCACCGCTCGATCAGCCACGGCTCGCCCGCGTTGGTCCAGTAGCGGGCGTTTTTTTGATTCTCTGGCGACTCGCAAATCCGCAGGTACTGCTCAAGCACCGTGCGAATGTCCGTCTCGGTAATCTCGCTCACGATGGGGTCCTTTCCCTGCCTGTCGTGCTTGGCTGAATGGTCTTTGCTCACGGGACAACCCTGTCCATGCTAATAATCCCTACTCGTTCTCCTTCTTCTTGGATACCATGTCCTTCAGGCCCTTCAAGGCAACCAGCTTCACCACGTTCTGGGCAGGCTTGGCTTTGAGCATCATTTCCTGCTTTGTGAACGGGTTGATGCCCATGCGGGCCTCGACGGCGGGCTTGCGGACCACCTTGATCTGCAAGAGATTCGGGATTGCGAACACACCCGGTCCCTGGTCATCGAGGTTCTTCTCGATCAACTTCGCAAGCTCATCGAACAGTCCCGACACCTGCTGCTTTGTGAGGCCGGTTGCCTCGCAGAGGTGAGTGACGATTTCCGTCTTGTTCAGGGGTTTCTTGGTCGGAGTCGCTTGGCTCTCTTCCATGGTCAAACCTTTCGTTGGGGTGCCCGCCGATGCGGACGATCGACGGGTGTTTTGAGTTGATGAAGATGAGCCCCGTCAACGCAAGTGGCATTGACGGGGCAGGCCACCCAGACGCCCGGCATCGCCTCACCGACACCGGGCATCGCGTCCATAAGACCAAGTAGAATACCATCACCCGGCCAAGAGTCAACTCCACTTGGCCCCATCTGGGTGCCCGGGATGGGTGGGGATGGTCGCCACGCTGGCGACGGTGACGATCCAGCGACTCCCGCTGCTCTCCCGTGCCGGGTTCCTCACCTTCACAACGCCTTTCTCAGCCGATGAAGCTGTTCCACGGAGTCCGCGGGCATCGTCCCGTCCTGGTAGATGCCCACGTTGAAGGTCATCGGGGCCTGGTGGGAATTGCAGGCGCGGACGAAGGAGACAACCTCCTCGTCGGCGTAGAGGGGCTTGGGAATCTCCGTGTCCGGCCGATAATGCGCCCAAGCCCGGTCCTCCAGGCACGTCCACCCAAACCACTGAAGTCCGTTGGGTAGGAAACGTCCCTGGGGCGGGTGCTTGAGATCGACCTGTTCGCCCGCCCAGTAGTCCTGGTGAGTCGTGTAAAGAAAGGTCTCGTTGATTCCGGCGTTGTAGGTCACGAGCCGAGCGGGATACCCGAGCTTGGCGGCGACCGTGAACCGCTCCCAAGGGAACTGAAAGCCGCTCATGTCCGTGGTCACGCTGTTGTGCGGGCCGCGAACGTCCAGGGAGTAAGGGCTGTCAAACCACCACGCCCTGATCTTGTCCTTGTACTGCTCGCCCATCCATCCGACGATTTCCAGAAGGTTTTGGGCAAGGCGGTTCTTGTCCCGGTCGTGGTAGCCTACCGCCAATTCCCAGGGCGGGTCGTCCTTCGAGTTGCACGAGTGGTTGTAGTAAATCAAAAGCGCCATCCCCTTGACGGCCAGGGCGTCGGCAAGCTCGGCGATCAAATCCCGCTTGCAGGTTCGACCCGGCAGGATACGGTCGATCACCGGGTGCGGGGCGGGCAGCATTTGCAGGGCATGGGTCGAGGTGAAAAGCAGGTAGTCAGCCCCGGCGTGGGCCATTTGATCCACGAACCGCTTCACGTCGAAGGCGTCCACGGCCTCTTGGAATGGTAGCGGCGGGCCTTTCCGCGGGACGGTGCTGGCGGTCCAGTGGACGCCGATCCCGTAGCGGCATTTCGCCAGCCAGTCGGTGTCGGCTCGGACGTAGGGTTTGGCCTCCTCGGCGACCAGGAACTCCGCGCCCCCAAGGCAAGCCATGCCTGCCGTGATTCCAATGAAACGCCGCCTATCCATCGTGGTCATGGCAGACTCACCTCATCAGATTGAAAGACTGTCGGGGAAGCTCCACTGA
>JAPLNP010000146.1 GCA_026401055.1 Planctomycetia bacterium | reverse complement strand
GACAATATGAAACCGGAATCGAGGTAAGCGACGACGAACTCGAACACCTCCGCATCACGCGAGCAAAATTCCACGGTGAATGGAACTACTCCATCAAGCCACGATCGTAAAACTTGTAAAGGTTATTTTTTCGCCCTGCCTAATGTGGGGGTTGGACGTGCTGGACGAAGACAATGATGAGGCGTCGGATATGCGGTTCGATAGCCGCCGCGCCGTGGAGAAAAAGTTCAATTGGCGTCTTGTCGCCCCGACATCCTCGAAGGGGATAAGTTCAGTAATTGGACTTATCCCCTTTTTTCGTTCAGCCTTCCCGCACGACCTTCAGTCCCATCAGGTGGGCCAAGTGGCGGATGGTCCTGGTGTGGTCGCCGTAGTAGGCGACACGGTGCAGCGAGGCGTAGTAATCCTTGGCGCTGTCGCCGAGCGCGCCGCCGCCCCAATTGGCCAGCAGGCTGTCCGCGTCGTCCACCTCGGCCACGAGTTCCGTCCGGCAGCCTCGTTCTTCGCCTTTGGGGACCTTGGGCACCTCGATGATCTTGCCGGTGAACACCAGCAGCGTGTCGAGGTGGACCAACTTGGTGAAGGTGACTTTTTGCCCAATGCGATAATGGACTTCGGTGACCGCGCCGCCACGGACCTCGGCGTGCCGGCGGAGCAGGTAGGGCGCCTTGGGGCCGGCGGGGCCCTCCATCCTGAGCGGGGCCGAGCAGTGCGACAGATGAAAAGCGTTCTTGGCGGTGTCGACACCGCCGGCATTGCCCAGAAAACCAGCCCGGCCAAGCGCGTGCTGGAAGATCAGCATGGTCAGCAGGCAGTCCATGTCTCCGTCACAAGCGGCGGGGATTCCTCGGTCGTTCAGACGCGAGAAGCCCAGACAGGGAAAGCCTCGCGGCAGCCAAGCCATGCACGTTCCCACGCACAGACCGTCAATCCGATTCTCGGCGATGAGTTGGTCCAAGGTCAGAGCGGCCCGCGCGGCCTTGATGACGTCCTCTTGGCTTGGCTCGATGATGCCCTCGGCCTCGTCGAGCCACCGTTTGGCATCTGCCTTGGCGACGGAGTCGTCCACTTTGGCCATGACTTCGTCGTAGCGTCCGTCGGCGATGGCCACCATTTCCACGCCCAGCCGCTCTTTCACTCTGTCGGGCGCGTAGGCCTCGGGCGTGCCTTTGAAGGGCCCAGAGACGAGCACCCGGCTTTGTCGCAACAGTGGGATGACCCGGAGCAGTGACGCGGCCCGTTCCAACTCGTCGAGGTCGCTGCTGCCGAACAGGGTGATTCGGTGCCCCTCGTCGCGCCACGGCTTCACCAGGCACCAGTCGTGCCCGCCGATGACCGGCATGTGAAAGACGGCCACCGATCGATTCTGTTTGAAAATGGTGGGCATCACCGCGTCGTCGCGATTGAAGTTACTCAGCCCGAAGATGTCGGCGCAGACGGCCAGCACGGGAGCATCCGGCCCAGCCTTTTCGAGCAACTGGCCGGTCTCTTGGGCGGTGGTCGCCCGGCCGATGACGAACTCGACGTTGCCCAGGTTTTTCTCGGCCTCGGCCAAACGCTTCATGATGGGCGCGAGATCCGCTTCGGAGAGGCCCCAACTGTTGCCCGCCAGCTTGCCCGCAATGACGACGCAGATCCGGACCTTACGGTTGGGCGCGGGCGTGGGAGTCGGCGCTTCGCTGGCGGTCGCGGTCGTCAAGTGACCCGCCGCCAGCGCGATCCCACCCACCGCGCCTGCCCCGATAAACTGCCGCCGAGTACAATGCGTACACATGAGTCGCGTCTCCCTATCTTGCCGCCTGAGAAGACAGGCAGCTTGATTCTCTTCGGGCCATGGGTGTCTCGGTCGCGCCATCCTGGCGCATCATGCGTCCCATTGTAGTGGCGCGGACGGCCGTGTCAAAAACGGTCTCTCTTCCGATGTCCCCACGCTGGCAACGCCGAATCCCAAATTTCCGACCACGGCCGCCCGAAATCACCGTCTCCTTTCTCGAACCGCCGAGGAATCGTAGCGTGGCGGCTCTCTCGGATACTCGCGCGACCCGCCTGGCAGGGGGTGGCTTTCTCCGCGGGCGGCACGCAGGTTGCTTCACCTTGCCGCGATCCTCCGCCTGGACCGGCTGGACCACGGCTTGACCGACAGGCTGATGGGCAGGGGCGCCCGAGTCCCAGGCAATCTCCTCAGGGGTGTCACGACATCCCGCAGCCGGCGGCGGGTGCCGCGTAGGGTTATGCAAAACGCGTCCCTCTGCTCCCACCGTCGGAATCCGTGCGGTCTGGCCATATTCGGACACCCCCTGTAAACTGGACCCGTCGGCATACCGTCTGGCTTGCCGACGAAGTTCCGAGAATAACAAGGGACGGACAACGAAAAACATCGGAAAAGGGCCCGTAGCTCAGTGGTTAGAGCAGGGGACTCATAATCCCTTGGTCGGAGGTTCGACCCCTCCCGGGCCTACTCGGAATGGGCGGTTGAGATTGTCTTTGGGGCTCTTGATGGGGCTGCCGGGGGTTTGATATAATACGGGGCTTTGAGTCCGGGCGGCGATGCTTCGGCATGTCGGCCGACGAAGAACGCTGAAGAAGATAAGGCTACCCACTCGGGAGGGTAGATAACCCCCTTCGGAAACATGGGACAAACGATGTACGCGATCATTGACGACGGTGGCCTGCAACAAAGGGTCGAAGAAGGTCAGGAAATCCAGATCGACTACCGCGAGGTGGCCGCCGGCGAAAAGATCACCTTCGACCGCGTCTTGGCTTACCGCGACGACAGTGGCATGAAGGTCGGGCAACCGACGCTCGACTCGACCACGGTCACCGCCGAAGTGCTCGGCGTGAAGCAGGGCCCCAAGCTCACGGTCCAGAAGTTTCGTCGCCGCAAGAATTGCCGCACCAAGACCGGCCACCGCCAACTCTACACCCGCGTGAAGATCGAGAAGATCAACGCCGGCTGACCCACGGGCTGGAATGGAATAGGGCGGGTCGAGGCGACCGCACGCTCGGTGGAACCATGCCGCCCGCCGCGTGAAAGCTCTAGCTCGCATTGTCTGAGCGTGGCTTCAAGAAACTCAGCAGTGCGATGATGGCCCCGACAGCTCCAACACCAAGGCCCCCAAACCTGACAACGTTGCCACTTTGCATCATAGCTTCTCCGCGTCTCGCCGACTCCCACATTGCTGTGTGGTACCCGCTGCTATGCATCGTTTGGCCAATAACAAAGGCAACAATACCGATGACGAGCATGATGCCCCCAATGACTAGTTGCTTTCGATAGGGTGGGGCGAGGCCTCCGGATGCTCGGCGAGACTCCGCCACCCGCTCTTGCGCGGTCGTGGTCGCTTGGGGCATTTCGAGTGTTCGGCTCTCCAGGCCGGCTTTGGCGAGGATCGCGTAGAGGACGAAGCCGACGACAAAGGCGGCCAGCGGAGGGCAGGTGTTGTATTCCGCCAAGCCGGGTATGACGTTGATGCCGATGACGAATCCGGCGGCCCAGGAGATCCAGCCGGCCCAGTTGATCCCCGCGCGCGGCCCGGCCCATTTCCTTCCGGCCAAGAGATAATCGGCGGCCATTGCGCCGCAGATTGGGCCGAAGGACGCGCCGATGATCGTGAAGACGCCGGCGGCATTGCCTGCCTTCTGGGAAAGGACCAACGCAATCGAGCCAAGCGTGCCAATGCCGCACGAGATGAACGGATTGACTTTCGGCAGCGTGGTCTTGAAGCTGTTGGCGGCGATGAACGACGAGAAGCACGCCGGCGGAAATGCCGCGAGGGCCAACAGAATGTTGAACGGGGCGACCATGCCCTCGCCCACGATCTTGCCCATCAACGCGCACACGTTCAGAGTGGCCGGGTCGGTCGACTTGCCGGCCCCATGAGCGCCCGCCACGATCAGAAGCGCCAGCACGCCGGTGAAGATCGTGGCTCCGGCGATTCCCACGAGGCCGCCGAGCTGGACGTCCTTGGCGTCGCGATTGTTCATGCCGAAGTCGGTTCCCGCCGCGCCGGCGGTGGCGAAGAAGCCGACGATGTAGGTGCAGATCAGGGCAATGACACCCAAGGAAGACAAGGGAGCAGCCGCGGTTACGGCTTCCGTCACGGCCGCGGTTTTCACCTCGACCTTCACCGCAGCCCCGGCGTCAACGAGTGCCTGACTGTCAAAGCTGCCGATGCCACCGATGGAGCCGACCAGCAAGATGACGAGAATCACCAGCGGGATGAGCGGGAGGAACGTAGCGACTCGGGCGACGTACTGAATTCCCTTGAGGCCGACGAACGCCGCGACAATCGCCCAGACCACGCCGATCGCCATGTGAACCGGCCCGTTGACGGGCTGCCCGGACATGCTGGCCAGCAGCATGGCCGCGAAATAGGCATTCACGCCAAGCCAGCCGAACTGCAACACGCCCATGAGGAAGCCGGGCATCAAGAACCCGCCCTGGACTCCGTAGGTGGAGGTTCCCACGATGTACAACGGCAGCCCGGTCTTCATGCCCAACATGCCGGGTACGACGTAGAAGAGGAAATGGCAGCAAAGGGCCGCCAGAATCACCCCGACGATGGCCACGGCGAGTCCTTGCGACAGGGTCCCACCCGCAAACGCGCTGTAAGGAGAGCCCGGCTGAAGCGTTCGACCGATCGGGATATCTTGCCAAAACACGAACCAGAGCATGATGCCCGCGTAGGTTTGCGCCGTGCTGCTGAACCAGGGGACGCGGTTCTGTTGTGGCACGGGCCGGGCCGACGCGACATAATCGGGCAACTGGGACGCCATGGGTCTCCTCCTGAAATTCGAGCGGAGTTGGGAGCGGGAAACGGGGGGCGCTAACCGCCTGGAGCGTGAGTATACACACGCCGCCTTGCCCAAGTAAACCTGTAAACAACCGTCACTTCGTGTCTTGAATCACGTAAGGGACATGACCTCCCGCCGTAGCTCCCTACTTCGGGGGACGCGGGATCTACTTTTCCCCTTTGCGTCTCGGCGTCTCCGCGCGTCTTGCCTCGCCGGCACGCGACCCTTGCCAGTCCGGCCGCCAAGACCTAAAATCAGGGTTTCCGTGAACTCCGTTGTTCTTGAGAGGGGAATTCCATGTTGCGAAGAGTCTTGTTGACGTGTTGCCTGGTTGCTTTCTGCATCAGCACGATCGTGGGCTGTACCCAGGCGCCGTCGAAGGAAAAAAGCAAGAAAGCGACCCCGGCCACCGTCACTACCGAAAAATAGCCGCCGACGCGGTTTACCGCGGGCATACGGAAATCGGCAGCGAGGGCAAGTCTGCCCGGACCGGGCGCCGTGGCGCTGCGACGGCGGTATCGTCAAGTTCGTACCGCCGACGAAGTGCCACGGCGTCCCCTTTTTTTGGGAAAGCCCCTTTTTTCGTTCACACATTGCGCAGGGTCTGACGAAGAAGTGACATAGTGGGTTCGCAGGGGATTGGCGGCCGGATGCCCACCTATCGCACGTTCCCTATTCTACCGTCGTCTCCCTTCTTCTCACCGTCAAGACTCTCGAAGCCGCCATGGTGGAACCAGTCGCTGTGTCTCGGCCGAACCTGGCCGACTATCCCAACCGACTCGCCGAGCCGGCGCCGCGGCGCGGCCGCATCGCATGGCGACCCTGGCTGCTGCTGGGGTTGGTCGCGCTGTGTTTCGTTCCGCGTGCAATGCTGGCCGAGCGGATCCAGGCGGTTTGCCCCGACGCCACCCTGTATATCCAGAGGGCGCGGGCCTTGGAGCAGGGGCACTGGCAGGAGGGCCTTCTGCAGTTTCGTCTCAACCCGTTTACGCTCGCTCTGGCGGGCATGCACCAGTTGGGGGTGGACTGGGAGACGGCGGGCAAATGGTGGGGCGTCGCGATGGCGAGCCTCGTCGTGCTCCCGCTGTTCGGCTGGACGCGTCGGGTGTTTGATGATCGCGTGGCGGTGCCCGCCTGCGTTCTCTACGCCGTGCACGCCAAGTTCATCCAGTGGAGTCCCGAGATCATCCGCGACCCGACGTTCTGGCTGCTCGTGATGCTGTCGGTGTATCTCCTGTGGCGAGGAATCACGGAGGTCCGCCCGGGCGTCCTGATGCTGGCCGGGGTGACGACGGGTCTGGCGGCGCTGACGCGATTCGAGGGTTTCTTCCTGGTCATCCCCTTCGCGCTCTGGTCCGCGTCGCGTTGGTTGGCGCTTCGCCAGCGCCGATTCACTCTGGCGACTGGATTGTTGTTGGGACTGTTCGCCCCGATCGGTCTTCTGCTGTTGATCAACTTCGCGTGGCTTGGCCAGCATACTCCTTGGGGGCTGGTGCGGACCTCGCCGCTGGTCCAAGCCGAGGTATGGCTGCGGTCGCTATGCGACGCGACGGCGGAGACGGGCGGAGAACTCACGCCGATGCCCTGGAGCCGCATGCTCGCGGTGTACTCGGTGAACGTGGTGCGTGGACTGACCGCGGCACAAGGCATACTGATGCTGGCGGGGCTCTGGCGATGGCGACGCATCCTGACGCGGCGAGATCACCTGCCGGGGCTTTGTTTGGCCCTGGCGATCCTTGTCGGCATGTGGATCGGCCTGTGGAGCGAGCACGGTTCGAGCACGCGTTACGTGTTGCTGATCGTGCTTCTGGGATCTCCGTATGCGGCGCTCGGGTTGCTGGCGCTGGCCGAGCGGCTCCGGGCGGTCGTCGCGGCTCGGTTTTCCACTCGCCCGCGGTGGCAACGCGTCGCGTGGGCCGGTCCTTTGGTCCTCGTGGCGGCGGTGGGGGTGACTCAGGGACTGAGAGACCGCTATGATAACCGCGAAGCGCAGGCCGAAGTGGGGCGTTGGGCCCGACAAGAATTCGGCGACCGGCCGGTTCTGGCGGGGCACGCGGAGTTCGGAGTCGTGGCCACCTATTACGCCGGCGGATGTTTCACGCCCATGGATCCCGATAGCGAGGCGTCGCAGATCGCCGACGTCGTTGCCCGGGCAAAGCCCGACGTCGTGCTGCTCTCCGTGAATGAACTCGGGCCCGAGCGCAATCCGCAGGTCCGCGGTCGAATGGAACGGCTCGGCTTCGAACCGGTCGACCCATCGGAACTGCCCGCCGGGTCGCATCGGATCCTTGTGTTGGTCCGCGGGCGCTCGGACGTGCGGACGGCCTATCGGCCCGTTCGGAAGTCGAAGTCGGTCGAGAGAGGCTCGGCGAAGCTTTGAATCTGCTGGCGATTGAATCCTCGTGCGACGAAACGGCGGCGGCCGTGGTGACCGACCGGCTCGAAGTGCTCGCTTCGGTCGTGGCTTCCCAGGACGAACTGCACCGGCGTTTCGGCGGCGTGGTGCCGGAGATCGCCTCCCGCGCGCACGTCGAGCGAATCCTGCCGGTCATCGACGAGGCGCTAGCGAAGGCCGGGCTCGCGCTCGGGGACCTCGACGCGGTGGCCGTGGCCAACACGCCGGGACTGGCCGGCTCGCTGCTGGTCGGGTTGGCCGCCGCCAAGACGATTTGCCTCGCGATGGGGATTCCGCTGGTGGCCGTCAATCATCTTCAGGCGCACATCTATGCCTGCCGGCTGGCCGCCGGCGAGGACGTCTTCCCCTGCGTCGGGTTGATCGCCAGCGGCGGCCACACCAGCCTCTATCGCTGCGCGGGGCCCCTGGACTTCAAGCTGCTCGGCGCCACGATCGACGACGCGGCCGGCGAGGCGTTCGACAAAGTGGCCAACATGCTCGGGCTGGCGTATCCCGGCGGGCCTTCGATCCAGCGGGCGGCCGAACACGGCGATCCTCGCGCCTACCGTTTCCCCCGCGCCTTCCTGAAAGACGAGAACCGGCTCGACTTCAGTTTCAGCGGCCTGAAAACGGCCGTTCGCTACGCGATCGCCGGGCCGGGCAAGCCGGACTTCGCTCGACTCGACTTGCCCGAGAATCGCGTCGCCGACCTGGCCGCCGCGTTCCAGGAAGCGGTGGTCGATTGTCTGGTGGACAAGGCGTTTCTGTGCCTTCGGAAGACGGGGCTGGCGACGCTGTGCGTCGGGGGCGGCGTGGCGGCCAACCGGCGGCTGCGCGAGCGACTCGACGAGGAGGCCCGGCGGCGGAACGTTCGTCTTTGCATCGCCCCCTTGGCGCTATCGACGGACAACGCCGTCATGGGCGCGATCGCGATCGAACGGTACAAGGCCGGCAAGATCGAGCCACTCGATCTGGACGTTTATCCCGGCGTGGTGCGACAGCCGGCGTAGGGAGAAGACGCGAGTTACACACCCGATGGCTGGTGTTCCGTCACGATAGCCAGTCATCTATCCGAAGACCGGGAACTCCTGCGAAATCCTTCGTGTTGCGAGTCAACAGCGTGGCGCTGCTGGCCAGAGCGATGCTGGCGATTTTCAGATCCATGGTCCCAACCTTCGTGCTCGCTCGTTTCAATGACTCGAACTGATCGACGGCCGGTTCGTTCCAGTCGAGGACGCGCCATGTGGCAAAGAAACCGAAAAGCCGCCGCAAATTGGCGTAGGCACGAATCTGCCCGCGTGGATCGCGAACCCGGTGGACGGCGGCCATCCAACCGCGCATGATCTCTTCCACCGTAATGATCGTTGTGCCAAACGGCTCGTCGATACGGTCCAGCCGATCTTTCATACGACGGGACTGGGCCGATGTGCCCTTCTGGTACTCCACCAAGTGGTCGGTGTCGAGGAGCAGCATCACTCGTCCTGAGAGTTGGCCTGCACTCGGTACTGATGCCCCAGCCGGACGATTTCGTCAAACGCGGGGTCTCCGGCAAACATGCCAAAAGTCTCTTGCACGCTACCCAGAGGCGCCAACGGCTTCAACTCGCGGCACAACTCCGCGACTTGCCGCTCCAATTCGTGTACCCGCTGCTCCAATTGTTCCAGCGTCATTATCGTCCTCTTTTTGGACTCGCCCGGAACGGTCCGGCGACACACCCCACCTTAGTCATTCCACCCGGAGGTAGCCGGCGGTACAACGCTGTCACGAACCGTTCGCCGGCAATGGCGTTTCCTTCTCTTTCGCCCTCCTCCGTTTGGCAAACGTCGAGCGACAACTTCACTATCCATTCGCCGCGGTCGGCGCCGGCGTGCGGACATGACCTGGGTTTCGGGAGTTCCGCCGGGGCGCGCGGCTCACATCATGCCCATGCCGCCGCCCGTGCCGCCGCCCTTGCCGCCGCTGCCGCCGCTGCCGCCGAAGCCCGAGCCACCCGTGCCCCCCGAACTCGTGCCGCTCGAGCCGGTGACCCAGTTGAACGTGTGTACTTCGCCGATTTGCATGAACATGGGGCTGGGACTGATGCGAACGTAACGCCGGTCGGCCGAGATCACGGCCGTGACCCCCAGATTGGCCCCTTCGGGCAAGGGGACGACAACGGGCTGGTAGCCCACCGCTCCCTGGCGCATGGGGAAGAATGCGTTCGGATTGGCGCCGCCGGCCGAACCCTGGCGCGATCGGGCGAGATTCATCATCGAGTTGGGGTCCGTCGCCGCGGCCAGTTGCTGCGCGAGGACCTGCTGCCGGACGGCAAGCTGCCCGACCGCCGCGTTGGCCACCTGTTGCTCCTTGACCGACTCCTTGCGGCGTCCGGCGTCCAGGTCGAAGGCGACCATCGCCCCCTTGTCTCCAAGCGAGATTCGCTTGCTGATGTGCTTGGCCTCTTTCGTGTTCCAGTTGATGTACACGTCCACGGTCACTTTGCCGGCGGTCACCTCGCCCCAGACGCGACGCACGGCCAGCTTGTAGTCTCCGCTGAAGCCTCGGGGGCAAACGTACACTTCGGAGAAGCCTTCGGGACTGTCCTTCTCGGTGCTGGAGAACTTGTCGCCCATCATGATTCCGCCGCCGGTCGTCCGCGGATTGCGATGCGAACAAACCGTGCCCGACGGCTCCTCCACCATCAGGTCAACGTCGGCGCTGCCGGTCCAGGACACCCGGGCAACGACGTCGCGAACCAGGGCCTGGTTGAGCATCGCTTCGTACTCTTCGGCTTCCTTGGCTCGCTTGTCTTCCTTGAGTTTCTCGAGTGTCGCCCGGGCGACCCGCATCCCCTTGACCCACACCTCCGCCTGATCCATCGGCCACGCCCGACCCAGGATCCCCACGGTCGTCCATCGGATCCCTTCGAGGTCATCGAGTTTTTGGGCGATCCGAAGACCGTTGATGTAGGGTTCCGGCCGATCGGGACACGCTTGGGAGACCTGCTCGAAGATCTTCATCGCCCGGGCATCCAGGCCGATCTGGGACAAGTAGGCCGCGACGTACATCAGGTCGGTGGGGTCGGCGGCCCAATCGACCGCCGACATCACGGCGCGCTCGATTTCGTCGGGTCCGCGACCGCCGATCTGCATGGCCAGCGCCATCGCCTCGTACATCCACGGCTGCGCCTGACGATGGCGCAAGGCCGAGGAGGTCAAGGCGATCACGTCGTCATACTTCTTCTCGTGCATCAAGCGGCGGACCGTCTCGCGGATCGCGGCTTCGGCCGGTTTGTTTTTCGCGAAGTATTGATCCCATGCCGCGCCGCGGTCGGCGCCTTCGGGCACTTGAATCGTCTCGGCCGGGGGATTCTCATTCGCCTTGGGGGCAACCGCCTTGGGTGCATCCGGTTTGGAAGCATCCGGTTCGTTGGCGAGGTTGTCTTCGACCGAGAAGACTTGGAAGCCGTTGGGCAAGGTCTTCTTGGGAAGGACCTGCTGGGCTTTCGGGGGCAGTCGGTTGAAGACCTGCGGGGGCACGATTTCGCCGGGGAGGTTGAACATACCGCCGCCCATGCCACCGCCCATGCCGCCCATGCCACCACCCATGCCACCCATGCCACCACCCATGCCACCCATGCCGCCGCCCATGCCACCCATGCCGCCGCCCATGCCACCACCCATGCCGCCGCCCATGCCTCCCATCATGCCACCCATGCCACCCATGCCGCCCATGGACATGTTCTGGATCGGCACGACGAGGTCGGCCACGGGGTAGACGAGGGTGGTGAGTCGCTCGTTGGCCGTGTCGGGCGTGGTGATCAAGAGCACCTCATTCTCGATTATGTAAGTCAGGTCCATGTCGCGCAGCATCAGACGCAGCGCCGAACGCAACGAGATCCCTTCCAGGTTGCGCGTCACCGGCGCACTCGAGTCGATCCCCACGTCGTCCAGGGCCTTCTGGTCGATCTGGATCTCGATGCCGTGGTAAGTCTTCAGGTAGTCGATGACCTCGCTCAACGGGATCTCGGTGAACTGCAGTTTGGTCGGCTTCTGCAACTGTTCGCTGATCCTCTGTTCCGCCGAGCCGCGAACGGCCAGGTCCATCGAGCTACCGTACTTCTTCTTGCGGTCCTCGGACATCTTCATCCAGACTTCCGGGTCGGGATACAGGATCGGTTCGCGGTCGTCGAAAGGAACGAACGCTTCCTCGGTCGACTGCAACGACGCCACGAGACTCCGCTGGCGAAGCGCCCGCAACTGCTGCATCTCGTAATTGATTCCCTTCAGATCCGACCAGATCGTGGCCTCCGCCACCACGGGCTGGGCCAGCGCCAGATTGTTCTCGTGGGCGACTTCCTGGGCTTGAATGACCACGTCTCGGGCCTGCGCGTAGTTGGCCTGGCGATAGCGGCTCTCCTTCATCAGCGAGTCGAACCGGTCCATCAACTGCTTGAGCTTCTCCTGGCTTCGCGCGATGCCCTGGGTGATCACCATGCGTTCCTCGGCGGCCGATTTCTTCTCGGCATCCCGTTGGCGGGTGTACTCCTTCAACTCCTCCCGCTGGCTTGCCAGACGCAGCGCCGCTTGCAGTTGACCCGCCAGTTGGTTCCGAACGTCCGGGTCCAACTCCGCAACGCGCTCGACGTTCTCCAATTCGATCTTCAAGTCCTGAATCGCCACGTCCGGCGAAACCTCCATCTGTTTTCGCGCCCGGTCGATCGCCACTTGGACGTCCGCGCTCACCTGGCCGGCAATCAGTTCCCGATCCCTTTCAAACGCCTGGGCGAACGCCCCGGGCGCCGCCGGCGGTTTCTCGGCCGGAGCATCGCCGACGAGGTTCATCTCGGCGGCGGGGGCAGCCTGGGCGGCCGGCCCGGCCTGGCCCCGGCGAGTCTTGACCTCGGCGAGGATCGCCGATGCTTCACGGTCGCCCGGATTGCGCCGCAGAACCTCCTCGGCCAGGCGGGTGGCGCTGTCCAGACTGCCGCTGGCCAACGCCTCGCGCGCCAGTTGGGCGAAGTTGGCCGTGCCCATCTCCGTGGCGTTCCGTGCAAACTGAAGGCTGGCCGAATCCACCAGGGGCAGGCTCACGCCGCCGTCGACCCGGGCACGATCGACCAGGGCGGCCAGGTACTTGTTGCTGTCGCTGGACTTGCCCGGCGCGACCGACCAGGCCAACTCCTTGGTTCCCTCGGCCGTGTTGGCGGTCATCTTGACGTCGATCGGTCCTTCGCCCTTGAGCGTTCCGATCAAGACGCTGTCGCGATCGCTCCGAAGCGGCGGCGCGTCCTTGGGGAAGACTTCCGTGAGTCGATCCTTGGGCAAGGTGACGGCGGTGGGCCAGTAGACGCCAGCCTTGGCCGCCGCGGCCAGGGCAGTGCCCGCCGCCGCGCCCGCCACGTCGTCGCCCCCGGCGAGCATCACGCCGCCGGTCCGCCCCGCCAGGGCCCCGAGCAATTGCAGGTCCAGCCGCGGTCCGACCGCGTAGCTGTTGACCGGGGCGCGGGCGTCGACGAGCGTCTTCGCGAGCGCGTCAAACTTCTCCGTGCCGAGAAGGTTGGCCGCGCTCATGCCGTCGCCGATGTAGACCACTGCCCGCAGCTTCGTCTCCCCGCCGAAGCCGGCGACGGCCGAGCGAATCGCGGCCTCCATGTCCGTCGATCCCAACGGAACCCGAGCCGCCAGCTTCTTCACGGCGGCTTTGACTTCCTCGCCGCCGGGCGCGGCAAACGACGCGTTCATCGCGATGGCGTTCAGATCGACGCCGAAGATTTTGACCCGGTCGTTCGGGCCGAGGCCGGCCAACAACGCATCCAACGCCGCCAATGCCTTGTCGCGGTACTCCCCGGTCTGGCTGGCCGACGTATCCACGAGGATCACGACGTCACGCGAGGCGGCCGGGGCCACCGGAGCCGTGGGCTTCAGGCTCAACGCGAAGAAAGTGGCGCCATCGGCTTGGGTGAACAGATCGAGACGAGCTGCCTCGGGGCTCGCATCGGCACCCAGGGTGGCGGTCGCCGATATCGACATCGCCACGATTGCCAACGGCAACAACGCCAGTTGGACGCAGAAGTGTTTCGACATGTCAGGAATCTCCGGCACGTGAGAGCCGAGCGCGGGGCCAGCCGTGTTCCGCAGCGACCGCCCGGATACGCTCGTGGAAATCGTCGTTCAAATCACGCAAGTCCAGAGCATCCATGCCCTTGGCGCGAGTGTTTTCCAAAAAGCCAACGTTTGGATCGAGGCCGAGACGACCTCCCCAATCGTGTTCATTTTATCCCAGCGCCCCGGCTTTTGCCAACGAAAAACCGGGAATTCACCCGAGCGCCCCGCGCCGGACGCGGCTCGCCCGACCGCCGCCGTGCTCGACCGACGAAAAACGGCCCGGACGCCAAGGTGACGTCCGGGCCGTAAGTGTTTACCAGTCAATGGTTTTGGGTGCTCTTGTCTTTCCGCAATCGTTGCATGGAGCCGGCCGTGACGAGCCGCTCCCGGCGTCCATTCCCCCGCCATGGGCCGTGCATCCCTCGTGCTGCCGCCGCCTACTTCAGGCTGCGAAGGTGACGCGATACATCCACCAGCGCGCCGCCGAGGCATTCGAGGCTATCGGCGGCCAAGGACAGGACGGCACCCAGCGTGGCCCCCCCGGTGGAGACGCGCTCGGCCGCGAACGGCTCCGACGGCTTAACCCCGAGATAGTCGCCCTGCTCGTTGTGGTACGAAGGCTCTTGATCGTAATAGAAACGCTTCTCGTCGCAAGAGGAACGGTCCTCGCTCGCCTTGGCCGCGGGTCCTTCGGCATGGGTCTCGGCGCCATTCATTTCCTGGCCGCCGTAGTACTCATGCATCCCGGAATATTCGCGGCCGCGAGGCTCCTCCGGCACGGAGCCGTGATCGAAGCAGGTGCCGGCCCCGGACTCGACTTTGGGACTCCCCTCCATGGCTTTCAAGTAGCCGTATCGCTCTTCCGGATACGTGTACTTGTACGCATTGGCATCGGGAGCGTCGGACGCCCTCGGCTCGTCGCCCGGCTCGGAATGATCGTACCATGGCTCGGGCGTCATGTACTCGTCCGTCGCGTCTTCCGAATCCTCCTCGACCTTCTCCTCGGTCGCCCCTTCGGTGGCCTTCTCGGTGGCCTTCTCGGTGGCCTTTTCGGGTTGATCCGCGCCCGCGGCGGCCGGTTTGCCCTCGACATGGCCGTACTTGAGCAGGTACTCTTCGTAGCCGTACTCGAAGTCGTACGGCTCGCGATTTGCGATCGGCGAGGTCGCGGGGGCCTCCGCCGGGACTGCCGCGTCCCGCGTCGGCGTTTCGTCCTTGGGTTCGGCATACTCCGACTCGTACCCGTCTTCGTACTGGTAATCGTACGACGGCTCATCTTCCGCGTCGCCGCCCGTGCCGTCGCCGCCAACGGCGCCGTTGATCGGCTTATCGGCGGCGGGTTTCTCGGTGGCCTGGGCCGCCGCGTGGTCGGCCTGGGTCCCGGCAGACTCGGTCTTGTCGCCCTCCGGCTTGTCGGCCGTTGTTTCCGGAGTGTTGCCGGCGGATCCGGCGTAGCCGTACTGTTCTTCGGGGCAGGCGTATTCGTATCCGTACTTCTGATAATACTGATGGCCGAGGTAGTCCACCTCGGCAACAAGGTTTAGGTGGCTCGGCACCGACGGGCCGACGTGGGCCACCACCCCGCCCTGGCACGCGGCCGGCACGAGTGCCACCACGGCACCGACCAGCACGATCGCACACGCGGAAACTGCAATTCGAGAACATCTCTTCATTTTCATTTGTCCTCCCTGGAAAAGCCCCAACCACATTAAACTGGTAAGAACCGGTTCGCGGCAAAGCCCGTGCCACCGCGACGGCAGAAAGGGATATCGGAGGAAGAAAGCTGGCGTCATTAGGTGATGGAGGCACTCTTGGATAAATGGTTAGCTTTGCGGATTTGGCCAGTTAACGGGACAAAATCGGTCTGAAGAGTATTACGGGGATGCGCGCGAGATCTCCGCGTCGGCATGTAAGAACTGCAACGGTTTTGACCCGCATCGGAAGTAACCTGGGAAGAATGGCTAGACTCTAACAGTGGCAACGCCGCCGCCCGCAAAGTCAGAATCCCGTCGAGGAATTCGCCATCGTCCCCAACCGGTCCGCGACACACCGGCCTTCTCACTTGCCTAGAATCCGCCGCGGTACGACTCGACCAGCTCGCGATCGGAAAGAACCCGCCGGCTCTTTTCGCCGAGGAAGTAGAAGCCGGAGGCGGAATCCAGCGAGGCCGCTTTGCGGACCAGGTAGTAGTCGAAGTACTTGAGCCAGAAGAAGGCCAGGCGGGACAACCCGCTGACGACGGCCCGCGACGCCCCGCCGTCGAAGAAGCTCAACAGAAAGTAGCGAGCCGACCACGCCAGGGCGACGCCGGGACCGCAGGTGATGCCGCTGTCAAGCTCGTCAAAGCGGCGGAACAGTCGGCGGTGGCCCAACCGCGTGAAGCGGGTGAAATCGAATTCCCGCCCGTGGATCTGCTGCATGAACGGCGTATCGGCATACACCAGGCCGCCCGGCTTCAAAACGCGATAGATCTCATCCACCACGCGGGCGGGGTCCAGCACATGCTCCAGAACGGCTTGCGCGACGAGGCCGTCGAAGCTCTCGTCGCGGAAAGGCAGATCGTGGGCGTCGCAGATCAGTTGCGCGCGCGGCCCCAACGCCACGTCGCTCTCGACGAGTTCGATGGCCGGATCCTCGACGAGCGGCTCCATGCCGTCGCCCAAGACGCTCCCGCCGATCACCAGTACGCGGGGCCGCTGGGCCCGTCGCCGCAGGTGTTCGCGGAATTGCCGGAAATTGCCGCGGGCAGTCACGTTGCAGCTCAGCGTTGGCATCCACGCGCTAATCGAGCGCCGCACCCTGCCCACGGGCTTGAAGAAGGTGGGGGCCTGTTTCAGGAACGTCGCCACGTCGAACAGGCTCCGCTCCTGATTGATCAGAATCGGAATGCCGCGGATCGTCGAGAAAAGCGAGCCGCACCGCGGATTGTCGCAAGCGAGGCTCTCGCCGGCGTCCGTCAGGGAGGCGTGGCAGACCGGGCAGACCAAGGTGTCGCGGACCGTCGGGGGCAGCGTCATCGCATCGTCGTCCTTGGAAGCTCTCAAAACCGGACCTGCCCCACGGTCTTCCCCGGGGCCATGCGCCGGTTTTGAAACAAGTTCTCCGTGAAGGGCTCTTCGCGAGTATACGTTGGAGTTCCCCAAAAGAGCGGCGATCGCGGTTGGGGTCTTCCGCCCGGAACGACCACCGGAAGAAAGAGACTCCTCGCCACGTTCGGGATGACGATTGTGCTCAGGATGAGAATTGTGCTCAAGATGACGGTCCGAAGGCGTCAATGAAGGTGCCCCGGATCTTCGGGCATTCCCCGTCGCCGGCGGCCCGTGAATACGGACATTAGGGTTATGGGGTACCGGCTGCCGGCGCCTTCTGTTACACTCGCTCAAATAGGATCGCATGAACATGCCCATCGAAGATCGTGATCGCGCGGCCGGACTCCAGCCGCCATTGCAAACCGCCATTCCCACGACGACGTCCTTGGGACGCCAACAGTGGCTTGTCCTGGCAGCCGCGATGCTGGGCTGGATGTTCGACGGCCTGGAAATGGGGCTGTTCCCCATCGCGGGACGACCGGCCCTGCAAGACTTGCTGGCGATCACCGACGATGCCGTGATCGGAGAGTGGAATTCCTTCCTCGTTGCCCTCTTCCTCGGCGGAGCCGCGTGCGGCGGACTCTTGTTCGGCTGGTTGGGCGACCGCATGGGTCGCGTTCGCACCATGGCGTTGAGCATCCTCGCCTACTCCTTCTTTACCGGCTGCTGCTACTTTGCCACCGCCCCCTGGCAACTCGGAGTGCTCCGGTTCTTCGCCGCTCTGGGCATGGGCGGCGAATGGGCGCTGGGCGTCGCGCTCGTGATGGAGTGCTGGCCCGAGAGGCTGCGCCCCATCCTCGCCGGCGTCATCGGCGCGGCGGGCAACGTGGGCTACCTCATCATTTCCATCCTCGCCATGTTCGTCGAGGTCACCCCGCAGTCGTGGCGTTGGACGATGCTTGCCTGTTCGTCGCCGGCGCTGCTGGCGTTTTTCGTCCTCGTCTTCATTCCCGAGTCGAAACGATGGCAGGAATCGGTGAAGATGTCGGCCTCCAACCCCATCCGCGAGATCTTCACGACGCGGCTCTTGAAGCCCACCCTCCTGGCGATTCTCTTCGCCTCGATCCCGCTGATCGGCACCTGGGGCGCGGTCTCCGGCTTTTTGCCTTTCTGGGTTGGCCAGTTGGTGGGACCGGAGAACCCTCATGCCAAAGCGGTCGTCCAGTTCTGGGCCTCGGTGGGAGCCATCGTCGGCTGCATGGTGGGCTCGCTGTTGGGCGGCAAGATCGGACGCCGGCCCGCCTACTTCACCCTCTGCCTGGCCTCGCTGTTGGTCTGCGCCTTCCTGTTCCGCGGCCTCGACGAGTACAACAACCTCTTCCTCGTCACCTCGGCTCTGGTCGGCTGCGTCACCGCCTCGTTCTACGGCTGGCTGCCGCTGTACCTGCCGGAACTGTTTCCCACGCGGGTCCGCGCCACGGGCCAGGGCCTGTGCTTCAACTTCGGCCGCGTCATTGCCATGATCGGCGTCCTCGGGACCGGCCAGTTGATGCACTACTTCGAGGGCAGCTATGCGCGCGCCTGCGCCACGATCACGCTCGTGTACGTTTTCGGAATGGTGTTCATCTGGCTCGCGCCCGAGACCAAGGGGAAGCCCTTGCCCGAGTGACGTTGCATCTACGGGAGGAGTGTTACCCCCGGAATGGTTGCCCAGAGACGTTCCACGGAAGACGCCGGATGGGCGTCATCCTTGGGAGACTGCAACGTTTCCCAAGCTTCGACCCATCGCTCCCAAGGCACTCGAATCTCGCCAAACAGCAACCGGGAGCGGTCAAGGACGGGCATCGTCGTCGGCGCGGTTCCGCCGGCCGCCGAGGGCGTCATCTCCCGGTCCTCGTCAAGCGGATAGTGAATCTCGGTCTCGGGGGACTCCTCCAGCGAGACGACCAGTCCTTGCTCGTCGACGTCGTAAGCGAAGATCGTTCGCGGCAACTGGGTCTCGATCTCCTGGCGGACCAGATCGATTCCCGCCGCCTTGTACAAGCCCAGGATCGCGACGGCCAGCGCCTCCCGTTGCCGTGGCGAGAGCCGGTCGACTGCTTCCGAGTTGGTCATGCCGGCGAGCAGCCTTCCCTCGCGGGCGTCGAACTGGATCGACAGCGGCGTTGGGGTCGGCTCGCCGAGACTCACTTCCACCGCGATGCGATTCGTCGTCAGTTGAACCGTCCCAACTTGGATCGGGGAACCGTTGGCGAAGCTTGCCGCGTCGAGGAGCCAAGCGAATTCGCGCTGAACGAAGCGGCTGACGCAGAGTTCCAGTCCCTGGAGCGCGCGCAAGTGCTTGTGTACGCCCCTCCAGCGACCGCTAAGACGCGCGTCGTTTTCCGCGGCGCGGAGTTTGGCATAGCGTTTGGGGATGGTTCCGAAATACAGGCCGGGCACGAGCAGCCGGCGTATCGGCTCGCCGTGCTTGCCGACGACGGCCGGCCGCCAGTGTTTCGGTCGGTTGGCCGCGTAGATCTGCCAGTTCTCCCGCAACTCCCACGTCAGGAAGCCGAAGATCCCGGGGATGGCCGTGATCACCGCGAAAGCGACGGTGTACGCGAGTCCCTCTTCCATGGCGTTTCTCAGCACGCCGGCAAGCGCGGGATAAAGGAGGGGGAAGAGCACCTTGTGCGACACGGTCACCACGGGGAAGTGTTTGATCGGATTGATCTGGGGCTCGATCAAGAGGGTGACGGAAAATCGAACGACGTACGCCACGACAAACCAGAAGGGGGCGAAGATAATTTTGGCGACCAAGGCGAATCGCCGTTCCCCGGAACGGAACCGCAGCCACTCGTCCACGCCGGACATCAGCCGTTCGATCGCCTCGATGGACGCCCGGAAAGCATCGACGAGGAGCCAGAAGAGCCGCGCGACGACCTGCACGGTGAGCCATCGCCATGCCCGGCTCATCCAGTCCGCGGTCAGTTCCCCGAGGTCCCGTCCGAGTCGCGAGTTCAGCAACAGGTTGGCGCTCAGGAAGATGCCGGCCGTGCCGGTAAAGGTATTGCGCCACTGCGGAACGAGACGCGGCAAGACCCAGGACGCCAGCGCGGTGACCACGAGCGGTCTGACGAGAAACCGGGACGCCCAACGGTACGCCCGCGAACGGAGAACTCGCTGAACGACCTCCAGGTTCATCATTCGCTGGGGAAGCTCGCGTAAGAGGAATCGCAGGCCGCGGCCGACGGTTCGCAGCAGTTTCCACGCTCCGCCGCGAAATCCCTCGAAGTTGACCAACAGAAGCAGGAACGCGCCCAGGATTCCCACGGTCGGCAGATGCCGGACTCCCGGCTCCATCCCGGTCGCCAGCGTCAGGAGGTGCTGAACGAAGACCTCGATCACATAGGCTCCTCCGAAGGGCAGAATCAGGTATCTCATCAGGAGCCTGCCCGACCGCGTGCCGAACGCCACGGCGCTCAGTCGCTGCATGGCACGGAGGTAAGACTGCCCGTGCCGGTAGACGCCGTCCAGGGCGGCCGCCATTCTCTGGTCGGCGCGCAAGAGCTGGTCGCCGAAAACAAGATCGCCGGGGCCCGACAAGTCGGCGGCCTTGAGGTTGTTTCGCGCGACGGCGTCGCGGAGGTCGCCCAGCGTCAGGAAGCCTTGATCCAGGACGCGATCGATCAGTTCTTCCACGAGCTTGCGCATGGCGAGGCGTTCCACCACGTTGCCGGGGTGGAGTCGCGCGTCCTCCAGGGCGCCGGCGATCAGCGGGCGGAGCCGGCTCCGCAGATTCGCCTCGCTGCGCCCCTCGGCGCGATGAAGGAGGTCGCGCAGGACTCGACGAGAGGAATCGGCCACCGACACCGCCGTCATGCGACGCAGCGCGCTGCGCAGATGCTTGTGGACAAGGACGTCCGCCAGGCAGGGTAGTGGGCGCGTGAGCGGCTGCTTGCCCCGAGAACGCGCCCAACCCCAAACGTCGATGGCGTACACGTGGCGCTCGCGATCGACGCCGATCTTCTGAAGGTCGAACAGAAGTCGCGACTCGGGACCCCACGGTCCCTCCGCGGCCCGCGCGACCAGTGCCGACAGGGCGTCTTGCCACGAATCGGCCTCCGCGTCCGAAAACCCCAGCGCGGCTTGAAG
Source organism: Planctomycetia bacterium (assembly GCA_026401055.1). Classification (GTDB taxonomy): domain Bacteria; phylum Planctomycetota; class Planctomycetia; order Pirellulales; family Thermoguttaceae; genus JAPLNP01. Next base: position 1,232 of record JAPLNP010000146.1, on the reverse strand, counting down.
TGAACCCACGAGGTGGGCGAGATGCCTGCGGACGTCGCTTCGCAAGCGACGCACGCTCTTCCCGGGGGCCCGCCGCCTCGCCTGTTGCAGGAGAATACACGCGCGGACCAGGTTCCCGCGTGAAGCCGCGCTCTGGGCACGACGAACCAGCCGGTGAAACGCTCGGGGGGACCTGCGCCGCGACTGGGCAAGCACAGGCGCTTGGCCGTGGTCCTCGGGCGCCGGGATCGCGTCGTCTTCCCTGGGCGACTCCGCGTTGGGCAACTCCGCGCCCCGCGGCCGCGTGGCCGCGAACAACCCCTCGGCGTCGACGATCTCGGCCAATACCGCCGCCGCGGTCTCGTGCCCGTCAAGACCGGGGAAATAGTGCAGCGAGGCGCCCGGCGCAAAATACTCCAGTTCGAGGTACGTTGCGGCAAATTCGACCCAAGTGCTCCAGAGGTCGGCATCGGGCAAGAGCAGCCTCTCCTGGATGAGGACGGCCCGGACCTCGGCGAACTCCGTGATGCCGATCCGCCGCACCCAGCGACGCAATACGCCCGCGTCGACCTCACCCCGCGCGGCCCGTTCATCGAGGTCCAGATGCACCCGACAATGGAACAGCAGACGCCAATAGCGCGTCAGCAAACTCGCCGGGGACACGGTCTCGATTTCGTCGGCCTCCGGCTGCGGCAACAAGATCAACCGGTCGGGCAACTCGGCGCCTGCCCACGGCCCCAGTTCCGCTTCCTGCACGATCTTTAGCAGCGACTGGCGGCCGGTGATGTGGCTCATTTCGTGCGGCAGATGGAGCCGAAGCCTCGGCAGCCGATGCTGGTCCTTGATCACCCGGCGCAAGATTCGCCGAGGCACCAGAATCGCGCGCTCGTCGACGTCGGCAAGAGTGCGCTGCAACTCCCGGAGAGTTGGGCCCGACGCCGCGGCGGCGTTGGCGATCGCCCTTGCCCGCCTGACTATCCCCATCCGTCACCATGTCCTTATCACCCGCCGAATGGCACCCGCCAGGCGTTCCCCACGCCGGAAGTCCACGGCCTGATACCGACTTCGTCCAATCGCCCGCGAAGGATCACGTTTTCGACGCGAATATCCTCTCGGGTCCGCTGCTAGCGTCTCGAATCGCCTCCCGCGGGGACCCGTTGAGACGCATCCACGTAGACATGTCGTCCCCCGTTTTCCCGCGCAAGCGCGCGGAGGACGCTGGCCCCGCCCGGGTCTGGTCCGGGGCCGATCTC
>JAPLNP010000500.1 GCA_026401055.1 Planctomycetia bacterium | reverse complement strand
CCGCGAAAGTGGCGCGGAAGGAACGCTACTTTCGCGGAGCGAAAGGCGACAATACGACAGTTATTGATTCGCCGGTCCTAAGGGGGTCGGGTGTCTTTGTTTGGGCGTAACTCATGCAAATCAAAGACTCCCGACCCCTTTACTCTCCCCTTTACTCTCCCTCAGGTCATGGTCGTTTTCCGCCGAAACCTGGCGTCGAACGCGTCGAATCTCGTCGATCTCATAGTCATTCATCGGACGTGTCCTCGACGCCGCTACTTCTGCGCCGCCGGCCGGCAGTAGGTCAGCGCCAACAGCGCGTAGCCGGTGACCAGGCTTGGGTTGGTCTCCAACCAGCGGGGGTTCGTGTTGACCCAGGATCCGTCGGGCTGCTGACGCTTGACGAGTTCGGCCAGCAGATCGCGCCGCCAATCGTGCTTCACGCCCTGCTCGTCCTCGACCATGTCCTGCCCCGCCGCGTCCAGGGCCTTGGCGAAGGTGTGGTAGTAGTAGTACAACCCGGCGTCGCCCATGCCCGGGTTGGAGTCCACCGTGTAGTGCTTCCGGATCCAGCCCATGGCGGCCTTGACCCGCGGGTCGTCCGGCCCGACGCCCGCGTAGATCATGCTCTTCAGGCCGGCGTAGGTCATCGAGCCGTAGCTGCGCAGGCCGCCCTCGGGGGTTTCGCCGGCCATGCTCTGGCCGCCGTCGGCCGGCGTGTAGTAGAAGCCGCCGTCGGGGTTCTTCGCGCTGAATTTGGTCGTGTTGTTTTGGCTTTCGAGGTTCTGGCAGCGGGAGACGAAGACCAGGGCTTTCTTGACGGCCTCGTCGTCGGACCCGTTGCCGGCGGCCCGAAGCGCGTCGATCAGGAAGCTCGTGTTCGAGAGGTCCGGCCGTTTTTGCTTTCCATAACCGGCGCCGCCGTAGCTGTAGCTGTCCTTGCCGTGGCCTTCACCCTCGTCCCACTGCTCCCCTTTGACGAACCGATCGGCGTTGGCGACGAGCTTGTCGTACCGGTGGTCGCGGTTGGCCGCGGAGAAACAAAGCAGGGCCAGACAGGTTTCATAGTTGCGGTAGAACGCGCCGGGCTGGTAGACGCCTCCGTCGGGTTGGACGAAGCCTTCGAGGTACTTGAGGCTCTTGGCCACCAACGGGTCTTCCGGCGTGCGGCCCGTGCGAAGAACCGCGGTGGTCACCAGGGCGGTCACGCCCGGCCCGGCGTATTTGGCATACGACCCCTCGGGTTCCTGGGCGGTTCGCAGGAACTGGATCGCCCGATCGATCGACCGGCCGTACGCCTGGGCGTCGACCGGCTCGGCCGCCCTCGCGACCGCCGGGACGAGGGAAGACGCCAGGGCGACGAAAGCGAGCGTTGCGAACAAGACGAGACGGCGCGGCGTCGACATGATCTTACCTCTTCGGTGACAAGTGCGAGCGGTGCCACTGGCTGCTTGTCAGCCAGTGTGAATTACTTGCGTGAGACCGCCCGACGGGCTCGAACCGAGCCGCGCCCGTCAGGAAGCGGCATGATTGTCGCGTCCGCGGATCCGCTTCCTTACGGTCGCGGCTCGGTTTGATTTGGACTACTACAGTCTACGTCGCCGGGCGGTTTTCGGCACTGCGACGATTGGGGGGTCAGGCTGAACCGTTGACGATCGCCAGGATCTCGTCCTCGCCCATGATCAGCAGTTCCCCGTCGTCCACCTTCACCTCCGTGCCCGCGTAGGCGTGAAACAGCACGCGATCCCCTTCGTTGACGCTGAGCTTGACGCGGGTCCCGTCAGGCAGGAGCCGGCCGTCGCCGACCGAGAGGACGCGGCCCTGCTTGGGTTTCTCCTTGGCGGCATCGGGCAGGACAATGCCGCCGGCGGTCACGTCTTCCGCTTCCAACCGGCGGACCACCACCTTCTCGCCCAAGGGCACCAACTTCATGGTTCACGGCTCCTCATCGAACAAGCCTGTCGGCCCGTCCGCCGGGGACGGTCGCGTGAGACAATTCCGCCCGTCGCGGCGACTCATTCTCGCATCCGGCGCGTCCGGATACAAGGTTGACGGGTCGGCTGACGGCGAGGTTTGGCAATCCGAAGGCAGACCAGGGGCGGATTACGACGGCAGTACGGCGAATGCCCACCCCGGGGCGTCTTTGGTGGCACATCCGTAGGGTGGGTCGATCGCGGCGAGGCCCCATACGCACGAAGTTAAGAAACGGTGTAGTTTAGAAGTTCTGGATTTTCAAGGAGTTGGAACAGACTTGGATGTTTCCGGCGGCGTTGTACTCGGGCGCGTTGGACCAGGGCAACTCGGAGCTTGGCCAGCAACGT
>JAPLNP010000042.1 GCA_026401055.1 Planctomycetia bacterium | reverse complement strand
GATCGTCGCGCGGCCGTCCGGCGTTTCGCCGACTTCGACCTCGAACAGACCGGCCGCCCGGCTGTTTTTCGACATCACCGCGCCGATCCGCCGATCGAGGACCTGCTTTTTCCACTTGCGATTCCCGCAACTCGCCCGAATTTTCTCCAGTTCCCTCTCGATCCGCTCTTCGAACCGCCGGTGCATGGCGGCCTCTTTTTCGCGGCGGTCCAACCGGAGTCGGCGGATCACTTTCAACGCCAGCCAAGGACCGCCGAAATCGAGACGGTTCTCGACGCGGACGTGGGCCGTGTCAACCATTTTTGGGCACTGATGCTACCTCTCGCGAGGGGGGCGACGTGGGCTCACTTCGCGCCGAAGGGGCCTGATTCGCCCAGGGCATCGACCTGGGGACACTGGACGTACTTCACCGACGCCAGGCGGCGACGCAGGGCGTGGCGGAATTCGGCGGCGGGGTAGCCGAGAATCAGGGCGACGCCGACCTTGTTCTCGGGCGGGATGCCGTACTTCGACTTCAGCGGCTTGTCCTGGGTCAGCGCCGTGGCGGTGCCCAACATACAGCTTCCCAGGCCCAACGACTCGGCGGCCAGCATCGCGTAGGTGGCCACGATCGCGCAGTCGGCCGGGTCGCCCATCGGGCCGACGTGAAACAAGAGCGCCGCCGGAGCGTGGTAGGTGAACAGGTCGCGGCCCTGCCTCCGCGCCTCGGGCAGCATCTTCAACAACGGGCAGATGAAGTCCCGAAACGCCTCGTACTTCGCGCGGCCGATCATCGGCCGCATCACGGCGAGCACGACGGGATTGAGAAATCGCGCCGCCCGGGCGAACGACGCGCACGACTCCTCGCAGAACTGCTGCACCTGCCGCGGGCCGGGAAAAACGACGACGCCCACCTCGTGCGGCGGGATGCCCATCGGGGCGGTCGACGCCATGCGGACGATCCGATCGAGGACCTCGCACGGCACGTCTTGCGAGGTGAAGTGGCGGATGCTCCGCCGGGCAATCAGCAAGGCCTCGAGCTGATCGGCGGTCGCCCGACTGCCCGGCGGCGGCAGTTCGACGCGGTCCTCGGGCGTCATGCCACGGCCGGACACCGCGATGGCCCCGGTCGGACAAACGGCCGTGCAATGCCCGCAGGCGATGCACCCGAGGAACTCGCCCTGCCCGGCCGCGGCTTTGCCGCCATCGAGCGAGAGGACTTCATCCGGGCAGATGGCGACGCATTGTCCGCAGCCGATGCACGTCTCGGGATCAATTGCCGGCCGGCCCTTCTCTTTGAGACTGAAACCCATGATTTCACTGTTACAAGAGCGGTAAGGATTGGCAAATCAATAATTGGCGCCTTTCGCTCCGCGAAAGTGGCGTGGATGGAACGCTACTTTCGCGGAGCGAAAGGCGACAATACGACAGTTATTGACTCGCCGGTCCTAAGAACCGGGAATCGATACTCATAGTCGCCTTTCGCTCCGCGAAAGTAGCGTTTCTTCGCGGAGCGAAAGGCGACGCTCAACACCACCCCCCCGACGCAGTCAGGGGGCGTTCTCACTGACAGCCAACAACCAACAACCTTCAACCGGAAACCGACCACTCCTTCACTGCCCAAGGATTTTCCTGACCGCGTCGGGACTGACGCCGGGATTGCCGTCGACGACGAGGGTTTTGAGCTTCTTTAGCGCCGCCAACGGTTCCAGTGCCGCGTCGTTCAGGCCACACTGGGCCAGGTTCAGGTACTCCAAGTCCGGCAGGCCGCTGATCTTCTTGACGGCCTCGGACGAGAGAAACGTCTGGGCGAGTTCCAGGCGTTTCAGTCCGCGGCACGCGGCGATCGCCTCGAATGCCTCGTCGCCGAGGAAGGTTTGGTTCAAGGCGAGCGACTCGAGCCTATCCCGCGAAGGAAGCTTCGCCAGAAACCCGCCCGTCACCGGCACGTCGCGCAGCGAGAGCCGCCGGAGATTGGCAAACGCGGCCAAGCCCGCCAGGGCGTCGTCGTCCAGACCCGAACATCGGGCGAACGACAGCGAGGTAATCCGCTCGGCCGCGGGCGATTCGGACAGCTTGGCAATGCCCGGCGAGCCGATCGCGGCGTCCTCGACGGTCAGGCTCTCAAGGCGGGGCAAGGCGGCCACGATCGCCATGGTGGCGTCGTCGATGCCATATCCGCCGAGCTTCAACTCGGCGAGCTTCGGCGCGCCGCCCAGCGCGGCCAGATCATCGCCGCGGAGGCCGCCGCACATGCGAAGGTCGAGCGACACGAGCGACGGCATCGCGGCAATCGGCTTGAGGACCTTGCCGGTTGTGGTCATGTCGACGAGCGCCAGGTGGGTCAGTCGCGAAAGCCCGGCGAGCGCGGCCACGCCGCGATCGGTCGCGCCCGGCACGTTGCGGAGCGTGAGACGTCGCAGGGCGGCGAGCCGGGCGGCCATCTCTTCCAGCGAGTCGTCGCCCAACGGCGCGTCTTGGAGCATCAACTCCTCGAGCGCGGCGAGCGACGTGATTTTCTCCACGGCGTCCGGCGGAAGCGCTCCGGCGCGAATCCGCAGCGCCGTCAAGCCCGGGCAGGCCAGCGCGGCCTCGATCGCCGCCGGATCGGCCGATCCGCGCCCGACGGCCAGATCGATCTCGACCGGCTGCCCGTCGTCCGAGCACCGCAACGAGCCCCCGCTGGCCTCGATGGCTCGGCGAATCGCGGCGATGTTCTGTTCGGAAAGCCGGGGTTTCTTCGCGGTTTCTTCGGGAACCGCGACGCTCTTGGCGGCGGGAGGCTCGCGTGTCGCGTCGCAGCCCGTCAGGGAAGTGATCGTCAGCAACAGCGTTGCCAGCGCGCGAGCCCGGCTTCGGAGGAATGGGCCCGAGGCGGGAGTGGTTCGCGATGACGGCATGGGCGATTCCTGACTCATTGTGGGCTCACCGTTCGTGAGCGCCGCAAGGGGGACAGTCCCATTTTCGCGGCGAAAGCACGAGCAAGCAGCGCAACGTCCACCGCGCCGCGAAAAACGGGACAGTCCCCCGCGAACGGCTGCACTCACAGCGTCCACGGCGCCCGCATCGGCCGGCTGAGCATGGCCTTGGCCTTGTCGCTGCCGGCGAGGAGCTTGTGCTCGATCGGGTCCCACGCGATTTTCTCGCCCGTGCGAACCGCGATGTCCGACAGGTGACTGATGATGTCGCTTCGCACGGTGTCGACGAGGTTGGACACGGCCGCCTTGGGATCGCCGAGCTTGACTGCCTGGATGAAATTGTCCTGGTGGTTCGTGCTCACGAGAAGCTCGTTCTTATCGGGTGCCGGCGTGCTCTTGAGGATCGCCGGGTCGCTGGCCAAGGTGTTGTTCGGGTCGCGAGCGACCTGAATCCAGCCGTCGGCGCCGATGAACTTGGTGCGGTCGCTGCCGGGCCGAAAGACCAGCTCGACGTCGCCGAGCATGATCTTCATGTCCCAGTTGTAGACCACGTCGTAAAGACCTTCCTTCGGGATAACGCCGGTGCCCTCGACCGTGATCGGGCCGCTGAGGTCCGCGTTGGAGCCCCAGACCATGATGTCCAGCGGGTGCGCGCCCCAGCCGCCCAGGTAGCCGATCGACTGGTCGTAAATAAAGTACGTGCCCGGCGGCGTGCAGCGGTCGACCGTGTAAGGCGTCACGGGGGCGGGTCCGAGCCACATGTCGTAGTCGAGGCCCTTGGGGACGGGCACTTCGGCAGTCGAGCCGCCTTGGCTGCCGTTGGGGCAGTCGACCTCGATCTTCCGGATCTTGCCGATCGCGCCGCGGCGGACCAGCTCGCAGCCCAGGCGGCAGTGGGGCATGCTCCGCTGTTGCGTGCCGTATTGGAAGACCTTCTTGCCTTTGGCGAACGCCTCCAGGCACGCAAGGTCTTGCTCGATCGACAGGCCCAGCGGCTTCTCGACGTAGGCGCTCTTTCCGGCCCGGGCCGCCATGATCGCGATGGGCACGTGCTGATGGTCGGGCGTGGCGATCACCACGGCGTCGATGTCGTCGCGAGCGAGCATTTCGCGGAAATCGCGATACGCTTTGCCCTTGCAGACCTTCGCCATCGAATCCCGGCGATCCTCGTAGCAGTCGGCCACCGCGACGATCTGGGCGTCGCCCAGGGCGTGGATCGGGCCGAAAAGCTGCCGGCCGCGGCTGCCGACGCCGATGTGCCCGATCGTCACGCGGTCGCTGGCCGGCGCGGTTTTCTCATCGCCCAGCGCCGTTGAGGTAATCACGTAAGGAACGGCCGCGCCAGCCGCCGCCGCGCAAGCGGTCTTCAGAAGATCGCGACGGGTGAGTCTGTTTTCTCTCATGACCGGTGTCTCCTTGTTCATCATGCCCATGTCTTGAGCCGACAGCCGCCGTGGGTGTCGCCGTCATTGAAGGCTAGGATATTCCCCCGCGCGCCAGAGCACAAGCCCCACGTCCCTCGGTCGTGGCAGGCCCTCTTGGCCCGGCGGGCCGGGTTGGGAGCGGAATCCGGTGCCGAACGCCGTCAGGAGGGAGCCGTCCGGCAGAAGGACGGTGGACGTGGCTTGGCAGCTTGCCCACCAGGCGTTGGGACCCTTGCGGTTGCCCACCCACGCATCGAGGACGTAGCGGTGATCGAGGTCCCAGGACTGCCCGTGATCGCGGCTGACGACGGCCTCGACGCCGAACCGCGGGAAGCCGTCCTCCGAGTCCGGGTATCCCTTGCGGACGACGTAGGTCATGACGATGTCGCCCGTCGGCAGGCGGACCATGCTCGGGTGATGTCGCCCCCACGGGTACAGCATGTTGAGCGCCGACCAGGTGCGGCCGTTGTCCTTGGAGATCGAGACGCCGAGCCCGCCATAGTGGTCGATCTGGTCCCGATATTCGTCGGGGTTGTCGGTCCGGCAGGCCGCGACAATATCGCCGCTGGCGGCTCGGACGAACGCGACCTCGTTGACCCGCTGCATCTGCGGAACCTTGAGTTCATCGACCCAGGTCGCTCCGCGGTCCGAGCTGAATCGGATGTAGCCCTGGAAGTGGCCGTCGGGCTGAAGATTGTCGCTACAGAAAGACATCAGTTGCGCGACCTCTGGGTTGTCGCGGTTTCTGGACACGAGCAGGGGATCCCACTCGGTCCAGGTGCGTCCGTTGGAGGCCGGGGGATTGTCGGCGGAGGTCCACGTCTCTCCGTGGTCGCGGCTCCACCACCGCTTGGGCCCCTCGTTGGCCGAGAGCGTGCCGCCGCCCAGGTAAGTCAGGCCGACGCACATTCCGAGGTCGGGCTGCCCCGCGGCGTCCACGTGGAGATATCGCGGCGTGGTCCAGGTCGTGCCCCGGTCGTCGCTGCGGCTCACCATGGCCCGATGCGGATAATCGCAACTGACGAGCATGAGCAGCCGCTCGTTCTCGGGCATGAAGACGAGATAGGGGACGGCGACCACACGATTCCAGTCCTCCGTGACGATTTGTAGCTTGGCGGGAATCAGAGTCTCGGGGGCCGTGCCCTGGAGTTGTCGGACCTGGTGCGACTTCCACTCACCCGCCACGGCGCCGGCGGCGCACGCCACCACCAACGCGCAACACGTGCCCATCCGCCCAAAGTCCTTACGTCGCATGGCAGTCTTCCTTCGGCAATAAGGACACACGTTTCTAATGAACGGCGGGCGGCGGGACAACCCAACCGCACATCTTGGAGAACGCTCTGCGAACGCCTTTTGTCTTTTTACCGAACACTTCGGCGTGGGCGGGCTCCTCCGGCAGAGGCTTTCGGACAATACCCTGCTTCTGCTCACGCGCCAAACCCGCGGTAAAACAAACAAGCCCAAACCCCTCGTGGCCCCGTAGAATGGACTCCGCGTTGCGTCCCGCGTCGAGGGCTTCTTGCGCCAGAACCACGGACATCGGGCTACCGTCGGGATGATCGTCAAAGACAGCGGATGAGGGACGCCAACTCTGCTTGTTCTCGTCGTAGATGAAACATTTTGGCGGGACGCGCCGCCACAAGAGAGCATCGTCTCCAATCGTCAGACCATCGACGTAGGAGGATTCTTCTGGCGACATTGCACAAATGGCGTTCAGTCTGTCCTTGAGAGCCGCTTTAGAAGAGGCACGAGCCGCTCAAGGTTGCTAGTGAGTGTGAACTCCTCCTGGCCAGCTCGCTCATCCTCGAAGAAGACCTCCATCCGCCCGGGCGACTCGATCTGGATTTCCAGATCGGCGCCGGCGCGATGCCATTCGAGTTGTATTCCGCCGCGGTTGGTCGGCACGACAGACGGCGCCGGCGTGTCGCGGTCAACGTAACTCAGAAGAAAGCGCACCGCCATGACGGCACACTCGGGCCGAACCGGCCGCGCCCCATACGAATCCCAGTTCTCCTCCAGGTCGCCGAGTTCACTGATCCTCGTCAGCAAGTCGTGAAACCACGTCGACGGAGCCTCGGACATCATAAGGAGCACCTCGCCGAAGCGAATCACCATCGGGCGTGAGACGCTGGTAATGTCGGTAAATGGATCCAGATCTCGCCGAATCGGCCGCAGTTCCTCCCGTGGCCGCCACCGCGAATCGGAAAGCACTTCGCGGCACGCGGAGCGTTCCAGTATGTCGACCATCATGATATCCGCTTCCAGACTCTGTGCATCTCGGGCGTTGTGATGGACGCAAAACCACGAACGACGGCCTCGTGTCCCCGATCGAAGAACGCCATGACCCCTTCCTCGCCGCTTCCCGGCGGCCTGCCCCGAGCAGTCAGGGTAAGTCGGATCGCCGGACGGCTGCCGGAGACCTGCAGCACTGGGCTGGCTGAGATGTGCAGACGCCCAACCGGCTCGCCGGCCTCGTCCCTCATCACAAACTGCAAATCAACGGTCGCCTCCTCTGGTTTGTCCAACCGCTCGTCCGAATACCGTGCCGAGAAGACTGTTAGCACTTGCCCCAAATCGCCGTGGTCCTCCCAACCTTCACCGGCCGGAATGATGTTGAGGTACGTGACCTCACACTGGTTTGCCGCGACCGTGCCCCACGCTTCTCCTTCGATCAATCGGCAAAACGCCTCGAAGTCCGACCGGAAGCGATCGCGGAGACGGCTGTAACGCGGATACTCCGCGGCCTCCTCATTTCTGCGCCAGTTGCGAACAAACCGGTCGTGTTGGACCTGGACCAACTCGGAACCCGACTCGTTGAGGAACCAGAGCCTAGGGCAGGGCGGAGTGGACACGAGCTGCAAACGCACGCCGTGCGGACCAATCGCTTTCCGGCCAAATTGTTCGAAAACCGGCTCCAGAGGGGGATGCTCTTCGGTCTTCGGAAACCGATCCCGGAATTCCTGCCAGATGCACCCTAACTGGGGGGTGCCCATCTGCTCCAGCTTGTCGAACTGGACCGACAGGGCCACTTCGGTCACTGGAGGGTTCTCGAACTCAGGCGGCGGCTGGGTCATCGAGTTTGATACTACCATTGCTGGGGACGATGTGACAACCCCTGTCTTCTGCCTCTTCTTCATTGTACCACGCCCGAAGATCCCAGGTACCGCGTTCAGATCGCGCCGTGGGCGGTGGCACAGGACATCTTTTCGCCCCCACTTCTCCTCCTCCCCGCTGGGCCGTAACCCACGGCGTGCCGGCTGCCCTGGGGGAGACCATGTCCACGCCCCTTGGGCCCCGATCGTAAGCTAACCCCCGTGTGGAGCCGCGGGGGTTGCGAGGGCCCACCGACCGCCATGACCCCAATCGCTCTAGCCCGGATTATTCAGAATTGCGGGAATCTTTGAGCCTCCGAGCGCATCTAAGTGGTTAGTTGAAAATCACTTCGACTGCAACTCGGAGGCCCAAGATGGAATCGCAGGCTGATTTTCAGGTGAGCTTCGATTTTCTCA
>JAPLNP010000245.1 GCA_026401055.1 Planctomycetia bacterium | reverse complement strand
CCATCCGCCGAATCGCGGCGCGGGGCTTCCACCGCACGGGCGCGCTGTTCCAGGCCAGGGAACCGCCGAACAGCCCGCCCGTGCTGCGCCCCGCCACCATCCGATCAGCTATAAGGGTTGCGGCGCAGCCGCTACCCTGGGACACCGATCGCAACAGACGGGAAACCCCAACGGGGTTTCGCAGGACGAGTGCAACGTGAGATGCCGCCGAACGGCGCAACCCTTACAGGGTTGACGTCGGCGCGGCACGACTACCCGGGGTAGCCGCTGCGCGGCAACCCCGGGCTGTGATACGAAGCCCCGTTGGGGCAACGTGAACGACCCGAGCGAGTCACCCGGCGTGGCCGTATCGCCACGGAGGCAGGCCAGGCCCTTCGCTCAGACTCAGGGACGTCCCATCCGCGCCGTGGCACCCGCGCTTTTCGCACAGGAGAACAGGGCAGAAACGGTTCCTGACCTGACACCTCTGCTTCATCTCTCTCCGCTCAAACACGCGATGGCTGCCTTCAGCACTTGGAGACAGATTTCGGCTGTGTGATTGTCAGGGTTGAAACAGGAACTCATCTGCTGGTATGGGTGAATGTAGTTTCTGAAATCACGTAGGCCATGACTGAACTTCTTCACGTCGAGCGTAAGACAACCCACTTCACATGCAACATCAATGAGTTCAGCCAGTCTCCAATGGTGAAATTGCTTTACCTTGCCCGTGGCATCCTTGGGACTGTTCGGCGCTTCGTTGAATTGCTTGGGTTTGGCGCACGCTACGCCAAGCAATAGACCCTCAAGGATGCTACCACAAAGGAAGATCACGGCAAGAGGTGCGTCGTTTTGGAGACACCGTGTTGCCTCCGAGAAACGTGAATCAAGGATGGGCAGCAAGGCAGCATCTGCGGTCGCGTTCTTGAGCGACACAGCGTGCAAGTCCTTGTCGAGAAAACGCCTTTCGGAGTCGCCAGGGCTTACCTGCCTGCCGAGTAGTCTTTCAACAATTCGTCTGCAATTCCCCGCGAGCGCACCATCGGCCGCGTTCGGCTGTGGGTTCTTGTAGTTCCAGTATTCAATGAGCTCAGCCAGAACTTTGCCGACCCTGTCATCAGGTTCACGATCCCAAAACGCACGTAACCTCTTCGCCTTTGAATCGCCATTGACCGCGTATTCGTCCGCGTAAATGTCAACGTCGCCGTTTTCGAGAATGAACTCCCGAAAAGTCCGATTTGAGAAATCAAGGACATAGCCGGATGCCGTCCCGAGCAACTGCTCAAGCTGTGTCTTTTCGATGGTCTTAAGCGTACTCATACTGCGAGATCCACAGTCCGCTCGGCATGGGGCGCCCCCAACGCACCGGAGATCAGTCTTGGTAACAGGCTATCGAGTGGAGAAAACGGGATAAGTCCAATTATTCGCCCGTGACACCGTTGTCTCAGTGCCCTGCATCTCTTGTGACTTCGTCACACCGCTTCAAGACCAGAGCCACCCGGCGACTATTTCGCCACCCCTTCTTCCCCCGCCTCGACCGGCCGGAGGGTGACCCGGGCGAGGTTCATTAGCGAGTGGCCCCGGATCGACTCGGGCTTGATTGCCAGGACGTGGGTGCCGGCGACGAGTTCCATGCGACCTAACGGAACCGTCTTCCACGACTCACCGCCGCCGGTCGACGGAACCGTGCCGGAAAGCGCGTGCGTGCCCACCGTCACGGCGAACTTGCCGCCGGCTTCGTCGTCGGGGGCCGCCAATTCGAGGTCGACCTCGTAGACGCCGGGGCTGTCGAGGCGGAACTGCCACTGGGCGAAGTCGTCGACGCGGTTCCACTCGCCGATCTTCCGGTTCTCACGCTCCCTGACCAACTCGCGGCCGTACTCGTTCCCGTAGTCTTCGGTCCGGTTTTCGAGGTCCGTGGGAAAGAGCCGCAACTGGCCGTTCAGGGCCGCCCGGGGCGCGTCGAGCGTCACCGCGCCGTCGCGGCTGGGGCGAACGGGCAGGTTCTGCCGGTACTCGGCCAACCGCGCGAGCCCAAAGATGATGCCGAAGAGCACGCAGGCGGCCAGCGGCAGTTCGACGGCGAATTTCACAGCGGACAACACGAGTTGAGTTGATTGTTTCACGGCATCAGACCCTGAGGAAGATCTTTTTGCGATAGAGGAAATAGAGCATCGCCCACTCGACCGCCAAGACGCCAAACGCGGCGATGATCGGCCCGACCGGTTCGTCGGCGACGTGGGCGAGCCCGCCGAAGATCCGCCCGGCGGTGTAGTCGAAGTCGATGTAGATTTTCGCGACGTAGATCGTGATGGCGTTCATGCCGATGGGGATGAAGACGAAGCCGAGCCATCGCAAGCGCCAGACGTCGATCACGAGGTAGAAGAGCGCGAGAAGGATAAGGCCCCAGCCGCCGGCGGCGAGGATGAAGGAGCTGGACCAGATGGCCTTGATGATGGGGAACCACGGGTTCCAGAGGAAACCGAGCCCCAGCGACGCCAGCCCGCAGCCCAGCAGGATGAGCACGTTGCGGTAGGGCGATTGGGTCTGCGTTTGCAGCAGACGCCCGGCCGCGGCCCCGATCAGCGCCATCGCGGCGGCGGGAAAGAAGCAGAGGATGCCTTCGGGATCGAAGACGCCGCCGTAGAGTCTGCCGGGCAGGAGATGGTAGTCGATGTAGCTGACGAGGCACCCGCCGGGCGAGAACCGCTCGGCGGTGATGCCGGGCACGGGGATATAGTAGAGCGCCGCCCAATAGCCCAGCAGGATCCCGCCGGCCCAAGCCAATTGCCCCCGGACGCCGCGATTGAGCACGATCAGCCCGGCGAGGAAGTACGCCACGCCGATCAGCCCGAGCACGCTCAACGGCCGCATGTTCGGGAAGTCCAGCTCGAAGAAGTCGGACGAGAGCCCCAGCGCGACCAGGAGCACCATGCGGCGGAGCAGTCGCCAGTACAGCGTGCGTTTGCGCTGGCCGCGTTCGAGCCGGGCGGTCAAGGCGAAAGGCATCGTCGCGCCGGACATGAACACGAAGATCGGGAAGATCAGGTCCTCCGCCCTCAGCCCCGCCCAGGGAGCGTGCGTGGTCTGGTGCTTGACCACGTCGATCACGGGGCCGTTGCCGATGGCGGCCACCAGGGCCAAGACGAACGTGGTGCCGCCGACGATCCAAAACATGTCGAACCCGCGCATCACGTCGAGCGACGCCAATCGGGTGGACGGGGGCGGGACCGGCACGCGGCCCCGGTCGGACGTTTCCGCGGTCTGAGGGTTGGCGGTCATGGCTGGGGGCTAGGGATTGGGGGTTGGGGATTGGAGGTCGAGGCGCTAATCGCGCAACTCGATGTCCAGCGTCGTGCCCTCGGCGGGCACATTCACCTTCAGGGGCGTCGTGTCGTACGTGGCGTAGGTCTTTGGCGTCAGCAGCCGGCCGACCTTCATCTGCCGGGCGTCGCTTTCGGAGACGAGCTCGCGGGACTGGACGATCAGCTTGTGCGTACCGATCACCGCGCCCGGCTTGCCCGCCGTGGTCACCTCGTACGTCCCGTCCGGGCCGATGGCGGCGGAGCCCTGGGGCCCTTTGGTGCCATCGACGGGCAAGAGGCCGATCATACCGTGATCGACGGGCTTGCCGTGGTAGGTGACGGTTCCGGTCAACGGCGCTCGCGACAATCCGTCGCTCGGCCCGCACCCCAGCAGCAGTCCCCCGAGCACAAGCCCGGTCGCCAGCATTGTCTTTTTGATAGCCATCATTTTCTCCCCGGCCATCTTCGGCCAACTCGCCGGCCATGTCAAGAGTACATAACCCGCTTGGGGGGGCACCACGGGATTGGCCGCTCCTCACTCCCCGGCGGCCACATACGCCTCGCGGAGCGACCGGACTTCCTCGAACACCGCCGTAATCTGCTCGTCGCGGACCCGGTGGTCCATGTTGATCACGCACACGCCGGTGAGCCACGGATTGTCCGACGCCCGAACCAATCGCCGGACGTTCTCGCGAATCGCCTCCGGCGTCTGGTCGACGATGTCCACCGGGCTGTAACGCAGGTTGAGAAACGTCCGGGGCAGGTGCCGCCGCAGCACCGCCACGTCGCCGCCGGCGCCGACGTCGAGGAAATCCAAGTGCGGCAGCCGGGCGAACGACTCGGCGTAGCGGTGCGGGTCGGCGCCGCAATAGTGGATCCCGAACGGCCGGCGCCGTTGGCTCCACGCGACGTCGTACGGCATCAGAAGCCGCTCGTACAGGTCGGTCGAGATCATCACGTGCGAACATTCGCTGTGCAAGAACACCGGCTTGGCGAAATGCCGGACGTTGCGGTTGACGCTGATCGACGTCGTGCCGGTCGCCCGGGCCATCTCGGACGTGAACCGCTCGATCACCTCGGCGATGCCCGAGGTGAACCTCGCGGCGGCGTCCGGGCTTTCCAGCAGGTCCATCAGGAATCGTTCGCCGCGGAGATCGAGCGCCGTGTTGAGCACGCCCCCCCAGTTCACGTCGCCCTCGAGGTGGCCGAACCGGGTGCGAAGCGAGTCGGCCAGGTTAGTGAAGCGGCGATAGGCCGGGCCGGCGAAGGCGGCCCCGGGCTTGACTTCAAGCGAATCGACGTTGGCGGCGACGACCCGCGGCGGGGAGTCCTCGAGGTACTCGACGCGGCAGCCGAGCATCTCGGAGATCAGCCACCCGGCCGCAAGGTGCACCGCCCCGACGACCGGCCGGTCCTCGGCGTGTTGCCGTCCGAGCCCGAATTGGCCCCACCGCTCGAACAGCGCCCGCTCCATCTTCCGCTCGACCTCGACGCGGCGCGCCGGGTGGAAGAAGCAGTCCTCGTCGAAGGTGATGCCCTCGTGATGAAACCACCACGACGGGTGCAGCACGATGTCGACCGGCAACATGCCGGCGTCAATCTGGTCGTTGCGCGGGTAGGGCATGGTTTCTCCCGGCTGCGCGGCCCGCTATGCCGTTGACCTTTCTTGATCCTGCATCACACGTGGCCAGTCCCCCTCTTCAACTCGCGTAACGCCGCAAAAGGCCGTCGCTACCGCTGGAAAATCGGCAGATAGTTGTTCGGCATTTCGAGCACGATCAGGGCCATCGCGGTGGCGTAGTCGACGGTGTAGGGCGACTGCCAGGAGCCGTCGGGCGACGCCCGGGCCAAGAGGTCGTCGCGGGCCGCCGGGTACCATTTGGCCCAGAAGTCGCCTCCGGCCTGCCACATGGCCACCGCGGCGTAGTATTGCCCGTAGTGGTAATGCGGCGACTCCGGACCGGCTTTCTCCCGTGGCAGGAACTTCATCAGGTAGTCCATGCCCTTGGTGATTTCGGGTCCCTCGTAGATCCCGGCGGATTGCAGCGCGACGACGCCGGCCGCCGAGCGCGGAAACTCGCTCGGCTCGCGGCCTTGCAGGGTGTACATGAAGCCGCCGTCGGGGTTCTGGCACCGTTTCACGTATTCGGTGCAGCGGTCGATCGTTTCCTTGGGCACGTGCAGTCCGGCGTTTCTCGCCGCGCGCAGGGCCATCACCTCGCAGATGGTGACCGACACGTCGGCGTCCTCGCGCCGCGGCTGATACCGCCACCCGCCCTCGGAGTTCTGCGTGTTGACGATCAGCTTCACCGCGGCGTCGAGCTTCTCGCGCAGCTCGGGCCGCGAGGCCATGCCGTAGCACTCGGCAAGAAAAAGCGTGGCAAAACCGTGGCCGTACATCGGCCCGTGACTGACCGCGCCGGGCTCGACGATGAAACCGCTCGCTTGGCAGCGGGACATCAGGTAATCGACCGTCCGGTTCACCTCCTCGCCGTACCGACCCCGTCCGGGCGTGCTGCCGGAAGACATCAACGCCATGCCGGCCAGCGCGGTGATCGCCGCGTTGCCCCGCAGGTTGGCCGAACCGAACGAGCCGTCTTCGCGCTGATGCGAGACCAGAATCGCCAGCCCCCGCTCGATCGCCTTCTCGGCCGCCGGCGTGACCATCTCGGCGCCGGACTTTTCTTGTGAAGGCTTTTGGGCCATCGCCGGCGGGCAGGCAAGCAACAGGAGCACGGCGGCCAAAGACAGGTTCCGGATGGTGCGTAGCGCGCCGGGCGTCGTCGCATGAAGCACATTCTGGGCCGAAGGCCCTCTGTTCTCCCAGCCCAGGGCAACGCCCTGGGGGCCCAGGACGCGTGTGGTGTTGACCGTCCGGCCCAACGGGCCAACCGTTCCGCCGGAGAACCGTTGGGCCGATGGCCCGGCTAGTGTCGGCGGTGCGCCCTGTCCCCAGGGCGTTGCCCTGGGTTGGGAGAGCCAGGCCCCTTCGGGGCGGATGCGCAGTCCCTTACCGCGGTTCACTGGGAGCCCCTTTCTCCTCGGAGAGCCGGCGGAAGTAGTCTTCGATCAGAAGCTCGTACTCGGGCAGGAATTCTTCGACGGGCAGTTGGAGCATCTGCTCGCGGTCGCGCTGGGGCAGTTCCCCCCAAAGCTGCTTCATGAGAGTTTTTGTCTGCTCCACGTCGGCGCGGCGGGTGTCGGGCGTCTTGGGATCGGCGCGGCCGATCTGGCCCTTGTTCGACCCGCTCGGCTTCTCCCCCGGCTTGCCCTGGCCCTCGCCCGGCTTGTTGCACGGCTGCGCGACCGGCTTGCGCTGTTGGACGCCGGTACACGATTTCTTGTCGCCGGGCTTGCACTGGCCGCAACTCTTTCGAGCCTGCTTGATCAACTCGTCCAAGTCGGCGAGGATCTGCCGCTGCGTCTGCTGGGTCTGGTTCCCGCAATCCGCCCGGGCGATCCGCGATTCGACGTCCCGCATCCGCCGGGCGATCCCCACCGCCGGGTTGCCGTCGTCCGCCGTGCTCGCCGATTCCAGGGTCTTCGGTCTCTCGGTCGTCTGGGGCTTGTCGGGCTGGGCTTTGGACGACTCCCGGTCGAGGCCCTTGATCGGATCTCCGCCCAGGTCTTCCAGCAGCGCCTCGTCGAGCGTCTTGGGCCGCTTCTCGTCGCCCAACGCGCGCTGGTCCGAGACCGTGACCCCGACCAGAACGAGCGGCAACAACAGCAGGATCCATCTGCGTGCGATCATGACGAATCTCCGACGCGCGAAATGTCCAATGACCGAGCACCAATGACCAGTGGGAAAACGAAAACCGGCGGGACTGGCCACCGACAACTCTATTTTCCCTCATCGGGTCCCAGTGGCAAGCCCTCCTCGGGCGGGGCGGCCTGGGGTTGCAGCAACCGGAGCATCAGGTCCGCCAGTTGGCCCTGCTCGGCGGCCAATTGTTCGTACTGCCGCCGGGCGGCGTCGTTGGGCGGCGTGGTGCCGAATTCTTTTTCCCAGGCCTCCGTGCGCACCGTGAGATCCTGCTGCATGAGCTTCAACAGCTTCAGTTGCGCGACCGGCGGGATGCCCTGGCCCGGCGGACGTGGAGCACCCCCCTTGCCACCTCCCTGCTGGTCCCCTCCTTCTTCGGGTTTTGGTTCGGGCGGCTCCGGTTTGAGGGCTTCCAGGAGCAAGGCCAGCCGGGCCAGGGCCGACTGCTGGGCCTTCTGCGTCGGCTCGCCCGTCTGCTGGCGATCGAGCCAACCAGCCGCTTGGGCCATCTCGGCGGCGGCGCGGGTCAGGGCCAACTGGAACACCGCGGCGGCGTCGAGTTTCTCGCCCAGCCGCGAGGTCTCCTGTTGGAGCAACCGTTGTTCCCGGGCCGTCTGGCCGAGGCTCGTCGCCTGGGCGTCGGTCAGACGCGGTTGCGTCTGCCGGAGGCCGTCGAGCCGCCGCGCCTCGTCGATTGCGCCTTGTTGCCGCTGACGCAGGGCCTCGACCGCGTCCTGGATTCGGGCGACCTGCTCGGTGGCCAACTCCGCTTCGGCCTCTTGGCGACGTTGGGCAAGCTCGGCGGCGGCCTGGTCAAGGGCCTTCTTCGCTTCGTCGGCCTGGTCGGCGGCATTCTTCCCGGCGCCCGACTCGGCCGACTTGCCCGCCTCGCCCATCTTCCCGGACGCCGCCTGCGTGGATCGAGCCGCCTGCTCGGCCAGCAGCCGCTGGAGTCGTCGGGCCATCCGCTCGGCCTGTTTCTGAAGATCCTGTTGTTGGCGACTGAGCCGGGCCAGTTCGCGGGCTCGCTCGGTCTCGGGCTGCTGATCGGTCGCCTGACGGATCGCCTTTCGCAGACCTTCTTGTTTTTGTGCGATTTCGGCCAGTTCGGTTTCGGCCTGGCAGAGTTTCTTCACCAACCGCGCCAGCTCGCTCTCGCGGCGGTTGGAAAGAATGTCGAGGAGTTCCTCGAGGTCGTCCAGCGCCTGCTGCTGCAAGGCGGTTGCCTGGCCGGTTTGATTCTCGACGGCGTGTTGGCCGGCGGCCCGCATTCGGCTGCTGGTGCCCAACTCTCGCCCTCGCAGGACCGCGTCGCCGAGGGTGTGGCCGATCTCGCGGTGGAACCGGCGGTAGTTGTCCCACTCGGTCAGTTGTCCCAGCATCCGCTCCAGCGACGCGATCACCCGATCCTGATGCTCCGCCGCCGTGGCCAGCGACGTCGCCAAGGTCGCGTCGGGCGGGGGCGCGCCGGCCGGCTGTGGGCTCTTGGCCGGATGTTCTTCGAGCCGCACTTGGGCCGTCTTGATCGCCGCGGTCAGTTCCCGGGCGATCACGTCGAGGTCCTCGCGAGCCGCGCGGTCGATCTCGTCCAGCAGCCCCTGCATTCGCCGCGCGATGTCCGGGTTGTCCACCTTGTTGTTGGCCAACTCGGCCAACAGGTTCTCGATGTGCATCGGAACACCGTCGGTTGCGCTGGTCAGCACCCGGGTAGCCTGGCGCTGCGCCAAATCGGCGCCTTGCAGGTGGTCGATGTCAAGCTGGTCGAGGCGGCCCAATTCGCCAAGGCGGATCTTCAGCCGGGCCGTTTCGTCACGGCTGGCGCGCTGCATCTCCAGCGCCCGGCCAAGCTCGGCCAGCAGAAATCGTTGCTGCTGGCCGATACGTTCGATGAGTTGCTCGGGCGTGATGACCACCAGGCGGCGCGAATCGCTCTTGCCCGACTGCCCGCCATAGTCGGTCGCCGTCGCGTGGAAGGTCACCTGCGCGCCGGGCGAGAGCTTCAACTCGGCGAGGCTCCAGCGATAATCGACCACGCGGCTTTCGCCCGAGGGGGCCGCCGCGTCCAGCCCGGCGTCGGCCCGGGGCTCGACGCGATCGGGCCCGGCGTACAGCGTCAATTCTTTTTCCGCCGGCTTCGGGGCCGAGCCCTCGGGCGGCTCGACGGCCAGCGCGATCCGGTGCACCGCCAGGTCGTCCTTGGCCGCGACGCGCAGCGGCACTTCGGCCTCGGGCGTGACGAACACCGCGCCGCCGGGCTGCTCGATGGCCACGCTGGGCGGCTGATCGGGCACGACGCGAAGCTCCCACCGGTCGTTCGCCCCGCCGGAGAGCCCCTCGCGGTCGATCAGCTTGAACCAGTACGCCCCGGACTTCTCGACCACGAGCGGCTCGCCCCCGGCCGGGACGGTGAAGTGCAGTCCATCCTCGCTCACCGTGCCCGGGACGATCCGCTGGTCGTCGAGACACAAGGCGGCCGAGGCTAGTGGCTGGGTGGCCGTGCCCTCGATCCGCATCCGCGTGCCGGCCAGCGCCCGGACGTGCCCGTCGGACGTTGTGGCCGGCCAGCCGGTGTACTCCGGCGGCACGAGCGTGATCGAAAGCGAGGCGACCGTCGGGGGCTCGACCACCTCGACGTCGATCCACTCCATCGAATGGTCGTCGCCGCCGTCGATGCGGTAGGAGAACGGCCGGGCGACGTTCTCGCGCCGGGCAACCATTGCCCCGCCCAACAGACGCATCGGCTCGGTCTCGTCGCGGATCGAGCCGTCGGGCTGCTCGATCCGGTAATGGATCCGCACGTTCGGCGGCAGCTTCGCCCCGAAGGCGTCGACCACCTCCACCTCGAACGCCTGTCCCCGGGCGACGCGATCGACCCGTTGCTTCAACATCAAATAGCAGTCTCTCGGCCAGCCCATCTTGCCCAAGGGATACGCCAGCCGGGCCACGGCGATCTGGGTCGACAATGGGTCGAGCACCGCGACGCCGCCGGCCAGAAGGCACACGCCCACCGCCATCAACGCCGCGCGGACCGCCGGCCGGCGATCGATCACCTCGGAAAACTCCAAGCGTTCCGCCTCGGCCGTGGTTTGCGAGATCACCGCGCGGCGAAGCCCGGGCGAGCCGGCCGTCGGTTCGTCCTCGGGCTGTTTGAGGAACTCGATCGAGCTGGCCAGGCTGTCGCCCAGTTGGGGAAACCGCCGCCCGAGCCGCCGCGCGAGATCGACGTCCCGCAGCCGGACCGTGGCCGCCCGGTAGAGATACCGATACGCCATCCAGCCGAGCACGGCCAACAGCGCAAGCGTCAGGATCACGCGAACGCCGGGATCGCGAAACCGCACGAGATAATCCGCCATCCCCACCAGCAGCATCGTCCCGACGCCCACCGCGACCAGCCAACTCACTCCATACACGACCAGCCACCGCCGCGAGCAGCGCCGGAGTTGGGCGATTCGGAGTTCGAGAGGATGGAGCATGGGAGTGACTATTCTACACCATTCCCTTGGCCTTTCGGACCACCCATTCGACGACCAGCAGGGTGAGAAACAACAGCAGTAGGGGCCATTTGTTCCAGAGGGGTTTGGGCGGCAGGGTCTCGACGGGGACCTGGCGGCCGGAGGGCAGGTCTCGGACGAGGTGCTCGGCGGTTTCGATGGTGTAAAAATGGCCCTTGGTCGCTTCGGCCGCGCGGCGCAGGCCGGCGGCGTCCATCCGCACGCGTTCGAACTCGCCCGCCGGGGCCGCCACGGTGAAATCGACGGCCGGGGCCTGACCCTCCAACGTCGGCGCGCCCACCCAAGCGTGGTAACTGCCGATCGCCGGCTTCTCGAGCACGCCCTCGAACAACTCCCGCGGGCCGTTGCGCCCCAGCGTAATCCGCCGGGTCGGGTGGCCCTGGTGCTCGACGACCACGGTCACGCCGTCGTCCTCGGCCGGGGCCTGGCGGGGATCGGCGAACCGGACCCGCAGCCGCGCCGACTCGCCGAGCCGGTATTCCCGCCGGTCGGTCGACAGCGAGGCCACGCGGCTGGAGTCGGCCAGCTTCGAGCGGCTGAGATAGCGGATCGTTTGGACCCAGTATCGGGCGAAGAAAACGTCCCCGGTGCGATAGCGCCATCGCCAGGTTTCGTCCGTCATGTGCATGAGCACCTTGCCGGCACCGACGTATTGCATGCACATGACCGGCAGCGGCTGGCCGTTGTGACCCAGCCGGCGTGGATTGACGGCCAGGACGCGGACGGCCGGCTTGAGGTCCGGGGCGTCGATCATCCAGTAAAGCGGCGGCAGGTGCTCCCAGATCGAGAGGGTTTCGGCCGGGGTGTCGCCGAGTTGCATCGACGGGCTGTTCAGTCCCAACTCGGTCGGCTGGACGACGAACCCCTCGGTGATCGCCCGATCGGTCGGCGGCAGACGCACGCTGCCCAATTCGATCGGCATGAGCCGCGCCAGGGGCGTGTCGCGGAAGGCCAACGGCATGAACCGCGGCCCGGCCAGAAACACCAGCGCCCCGCCCTTGCCAGGCTGGTTGACGAACTCCGCCAGGTTCTTCATCGTCGACTCGCCGAGCAGCTTGGGGTCGACGTCGCCGAGGATGATCACGTCGTAGGCGAACACTTCCTCGCGCCGCACGGGGAACACCCGCAGCTCCGAAGCGTCCTGCTGGGCATGGTCCGGGTCGGCGTCTTGCAGGAGCGTGTCCAGCCGGATCGTGCTGTCCCGGCCGAGCATGTTTCGCAGGTA
Organism: Planctomycetia bacterium; assembly: GCA_026401055.1. Taxonomy (GTDB): domain Bacteria; phylum Planctomycetota; class Planctomycetia; order Pirellulales; family Thermoguttaceae; genus JAPLNP01. The sequence goes on along the minus strand of JAPLNP010000245.1, from coordinate 13,308 downwards.
GCGGTACTCCCAATTCGGGTAGGACTGGACCAACAGGACGCGAATCTGCTCCTTGCGAACGCGGACGGTTCGTTCTAGCCGGTTGTTGTCCGTCTGCAACTCGCCGTCGAGCGGCTCCACCTCGACGATGTAACGAAATTCGCCCACCTCGGTCGGACGGTAGGGCAGCCGCACGGCTTGCGATTGGCCGTCGGGACCGACCTTGACTCTAGTTTCGGCCAGGACCTCGGGCTTGTCGCGCTGGCGGAGCGTCACGCGAACCTCGCGGCCCTCGTAGCCCGAGCCGGTCAGCTTCGCCTCGAAGTACACCACATCGTCGACGAAGACGACCTCGTCGACGAGCAGATCGGCGAGTTTCAGGTCCTGGACGGGCTTCTCGTCGCCCAGGCCCACCAGCAGCAACGGCACTCCGCGTCGCCGGGCCGCGGCGGCGGCCTCCTCCAGGCCGGGCCCTTCGGTGTTGACGCCGTCGGAGAGCAGGAGAATTCCGGCGGGCACGGTGCCGCGCAGGTCGTCGAGCACGCCGCCGATGGCCGCGCCGAGCCGAGTGGACTCGCCCGAGGGTTCGAGCTTGCGAAGCTCCTCGGTCACTGGGCCGACGCTTTCCGCCTGACTCGCCCGCAGGCCGGTCGTGAAGTACACGCGGAGCTTGTAGTCCTCTTCGATTCGCCGCAAGACCTCGCTGTCGCGCTGGATCAACAGGGTTTTGGCCAGGTTTTCGCGGCTGAGATCCTTGAGGCCGGCGGCGTTGACCCGCTTGTCCAGTTCGGCCTGAAGCGGTTCGGCGTAGCGATCGACGATGCTCATGCTCAAGGAATCGTCGACGACGACGGCCAGGTAGGGCAGGCCGGTGCGTTCGAGCGAGAGGACGTATTGGGCGATCATCACCAGGACAATTGCGATGAGTGCGAGCCGCGTCGCCGCCAAAAACACCTTGGTCGCGACGCCCGCCTGACGGCCCTCGCGGAAGTAGATCATGGTGACGAACACGACGGCGAAGATGATCGCCAGCAGCGTGACCCAGGGAGCCCAAGGCCAGGAATGCTCGATGGCCCAGGCCGCGCCTTCCCCCGGCCCGGCCTCGATGCCGAGCAAACGTTGGATCCAGTTGGGAAGGTTGCCGGTCATGATTGGGGGCTGGGGATTAGGGATTGGGGGCTGGAGATCGGGGATTGGGGGTTGGGCACAAACGCCCGCCGACTGCGTCGGCGGGGTCGCTCGCGGTTATCATTCCACCTCAAACGTGCCACCTGCTGTCTATCGTCCACCGTCTACCGTCCACCGCATACCGTCTACCGACTACCAAATCGCCAGGCCAAGAACGTCTCGACGAACAAGAGAACCAGTACGCCGTAAAGCAGCGCTCGGGCGAGGACGGCGCGGCGGCCGAGGTGGCTTGGGGATACGTCGGCCGCGGCCTGCCACGTGGTCTGATAGTCCAGCGGCACGCCGGGCAGAACCTCCGCGCGAAGCTGCTCTTCGGAGAGTTTCTCCAAATCGCTCTCGACCGTGTCGACGTTCACGGCGTAGAGTTCTCCTTGGCCCGTCGACTGTCCGAATCGAGCCGTGTAAATGCCGCCGGTCATCGTGTCGTCGAAGCTCCAGCCGGTCGCGTCGCCTTCGGCGCGAAGCCGCAAGGGCTCGGTCCGCCCGTCCGGCGTTTCGATCGTGCCCGAGGCGCCCACCGTCGACGCCGAAACCGTCGCGCCAAGCGGCTGACCGACCAGCGCGCCGCGTTGGGCCGCCCGGCCGGCGATCGCGTAGGCGAGCAATTCCTGGACGACGGGCACGTAGCTGGGCCACATCGGCATCGCCGTCCACGACGTGTCGGCCGACGTCGCCACCAGGATCACTCGCCCCCGGCCAAACGGCCGCTCGACGACCAGCGGGTCGCCCGAGGCCGTGGCCAGCGCGACCCTCGCGGTCGAGTCGGCGGGGACCGTCAGCGTGACGTACTTGTCCAGCGGCGTGGTCAGCAGTCCGGCACGCTCGCGGCCGCGAAACGGCGCGACGATCGGATGGCGGTAGTCCAGTGGGTCGATGCCCGGTTTGACTTGACCGACCACCTTGCCCAGCGCCGCCGGCAGCAGCCGGTCCTTGCCGCCCAACTGGCGATTGTACCGGTCGGCGGCCACGCGGTCGCCCAGGAAAACGATCAGCCCGCCGCCGCCGCGAACGTAGGCCGTCACCGCCCGGGCTTCGCTCGTGGTGAACTGAGCCACGTCGCACAGGAAGACGGCGTCGTATCGAGCCAGATCGGTTTCGAGCAGGGCGCTTTCGGGCACGACGTCGGGGCGGACCATCGCGTGGCTCGGGTCGTCGTCGCGCGGGGCCAGCGCGAACCGCAGGTAGCCCGCCGCGCCGCCGAACGGCTCGCCCGAATAGCGGCCGTCGACCGCGAGCACGGGGATCGCCGGTTTGACGGCCAGAACCAGCCAGCGGTGGTTGTCGATGTCCAAGTTGTCGCTTTGCAGGCGGACCTCGACGGCGTGGTCGCCCGGTGACTCGAACCGGTACGAGAACCCGACCGAGGCCGTGCCGCCGGCCGCGAGGTCGATCTGTTGCCGCTGGACGCTGCGACCATCGACAACGAGTTCGACTTGCCTGGCCTTTTGAGCTTGGCGGCCGAAGTTTTTGACCACGGCTTGAATCTCGGTCGCCTCGACGGTGGTGGCCATCGGTTTGACGGTCCGCAGTTCCGTGATGGCCTGGTTCTCGGCGCCCGGCTGCCCCAGGTCGATCACAACGAGCGAAGCCTCGCGGGCAAGGCGTTGGGCGAGCTTCTCCATGGCCGCGGCGGCCGCGGCGTCGAGTTTGGACGCCCAGCCCACGCGGCCAAGATCGGTCAGGAAGTACACCTCCTCGCGTTCCAACCCGGGCTGCTCGCGCCGGCCGCTCTTGAGCGCTTCGTCGATCACCGCGAGCGTCCGCGGCAAGTCGGCGGTGGTCTGCGGCAGCGCCAAGCCGTCGATCTCCCGCAGGAACTCCTCGGGCTCGAGCGCCGGCGTGCAGACTACCGCCCGGGCCGGATCGCTCATCAGCACGAGCGAGAAGCCGTCGCCCCGGGGGCTTTCGTGGACGATCTGCCGGGCGACGGCCTTGGCCTGCTCGAAGCGACTCTTGTCGGCCGGGCGATAGGCCATCGAATAAGAGCCGTCAATCACGAGCACGCGATGCGTCCTGGTCCCGCCGGGCGTGAAGGCCAGAATGCCCTGCTGCAAGTACGGCTCGGCGACGGCCAGCACCACCAGCACCACGATGAGCGTCCGAATCAACAGCAAGAGCCACTGCTCGAACCGCAATCGCCGCCGGCTCTGCCGCAATGCGGAGAGCAGATACTCCATCGCCGCCCAAGACATCTGGCGATACCGCCGCCGGCTCCACAAATGGATCAAAATCGGCGCGGCCGCCACCGCCAGCCAACCGAGCATGGCCAGGTTGGTGATGCCGAAGGCGAAGATGGCGTTCTCACTGACCACTACCCCCGTGCCCCCAAGTAGGTCGACAGCGCCAGCTCGACGGACTGGTCGGTCCGCATGGTGGCGTAGTCCATCCGGTGCATGCGGCAGGCCTTCTTGACGCGGTGCAGGAAACCGTTGAACTCTCGCTGGTACGCTTTGCGAAGCGCCCGGGGTTCGACCAGCGTGTTGGGCAGGCCCTCCAGCCCGCGGAATAACGTCGTTTCGTTGAACGGGAAGTCCAACTCGGCGGGATCGAGGACGTGCAGCAGAACAACCTCCTGGCGGCGGTGGCGGAAATGTTTCAGGCCGGCCATCATCGCGTCGACGTCGTCGAACAGGTCGCTCAGGACGATCACGACGCCCCGCTTCTTGAACCGCTCGGCCAGTTCGTGAAAAATCGGACCCGTGGCCGTCTTCCGCTCGGCCGTGGACTGCTCCATGACGTGCAAGAGCTGCTTCAAGTGCGATGGGTTGCCGCTGGGACGCACGAGCGCGCGGATCTCGTTGTCGAACGTCACCAGGCCGACGCTGTCCTGCTGTTGGAGGATCAGGTACGACAAAGCGGCGGCCAAACACTGGGCGTATTCGAGTTTCGACATCGGCGCGCCGGCCGAGCGGTACCGCATGCTCTCGCTGGTGTCCAAGAGCAGGTAGCAGACCAGGTTGGTCTCTTCCTCGTACTGCTTCAGATGGTACTTGTCGGTCCGCCCGTAGACCTTCCAGTCGAGATAGCGCAGGTCGTCGCCGGGCGTGTACTCCCGGTGCTCGGCGAACTCGATCGAGAAGCCGTGAAAGGGGCTCCGATGGACTCCGGAGACGTAGCCTTCGACGATGTGCCGGGCACGCAGCCGCAGCCCCTCAAGCCGCGCCAGGACCGCCGGATCTAAATACTTCTGGTAGTTTTCCACTTCCGCGGGTCTCGTCCTCGGACACCTCGACCACGTCGATCAACCGGCGAACGATGGCGTCCGGCTTGATCCCCTCGGCCTCGGCGTTGAAGTTGGTCAGAATGCGATGCCGCAATACCGGATAGGCCACCGCCCGGACGTCCTCGCACGAGGCGTAGAACCGCCCTCGCAGCACCGCCCGGGCTTTCGCCCCCAAAACCAAATACTGGCTCGCCCGGGGACCGGCCCCCCAACTGACGAAATCGCGGATGAAGTCCAACGCGCCTTCCTGTTGGGGCCGGGTGAGCCGGGCGAGTTGCATCGCGTATCGGGCCACGTGCTCGGCCACCGGCACCCGGCGGACTATCTTCTGCATCGCCAGAATGTCCTCCGCCGAAAGCGTCGGCGCAATCTCCGTCTCGATGTCGGCGGTCGTCCGACGCACCACCTCCAACTCCTCGTCCTCGCTCGGGTAGTCGACGAACGTGTTGAACATGAAGCGATCGAGTTGGGCCTCGGGCAAGGGATACGTTCCTTCTTGCTCGATCGGATTCTGCGTCGCCAGGACAAAGAACGGCTCGCTCAGGATGTGGCGCTTGCGGCCGATCGTGAGCTGGTGCTCCTGCATCGCCTCCAACAGCGCCGCCTGCGTCTTGGGTGGCGTCCGGTTGATCTCGTCGGCGAGAATCACGTTGGCGAAGATCGGGCCGGGCAGGAACACGAATTCCCTCATGCCGGAAGTCCGGTTCTCCTGGATCACTTCGGTGCCGGTGATGTCCGAGGGCATCAGGTCCGGCGTGAACTGGATCCGGCTGAACTCCAACGACAGCGAGCCGGCCAGCGTCCGGATGAGCAACGTCTTGGCCAGCCCCGGCACGCCGACCAACAGGCAGTGTCCCCGGGCAAACATCGCCACGAGGACTTCCTCGATCACCTGTTGCTGCCCGACGATCACCCGGGCCAACTGCCCGGTGATCAGCCGGTACGCTTCGTTGAGTTTCTCGACTGCTTGGACGTCGGAGTCTTGGAGCATGGCTGGTTGGTCCTACTTCTTCTCCGGTTCTTTCCAGAGGTCGGCGGTTCGGGCGGCGACGTCGGGCATCTTCGGCAACGCCGCGCTCGGGAGCGGCTCGTACCAGAACGTGGCGCAGGACCAGTCGTCCTGGGTCTCTTGTAGCCCCTTGTTGTACGCGATCTGCTGAATCGTGATCCGCGCTTCCTTGAGCCAGACGATCGGATCGGGCAGGTGCCAGCGGTACATCGACACGAACGTTTTGCCGCCGGCGTCCTTCTGGTCCAGGCTGCAACCATTGTACATAAACGGCGTCTGCTGCGTCCCCCAGGACAGACCGATGTAATCCTCGCTGCCGGTTCCGCAGATGGTTGGAAGCTCCTTGTCGCCGTCCATGTAGACCTTCACCTCGCCCTCGCCCCACCAGTCGTCGTCCAGCGACCGGATGCCCATCACCGAGCCGATGAACCGGCCCATGTTCTTCCGCAAGGGCAGGAGTTCGAAGTCCTGCTTGGGCGTGGTCGGGTTTTCGCGGCGGAACAGGACGTGCAACATGCCGGTGTGTTCGGGGTGCGGGGCTTCGACCGTGTAGTCGATCTGGTAGTACAGCGGCACCGCCTTCTTGCCTTCGTTGGTGAACGTGAACTTCGCCCGCTTGTCAAACGGCATCGGCAGCCAGAGGTTCATTCCGGCGGCGGCGCCGACGCTGTGGACCGCCGACTGATAGGGCATCACCTTGCCGTGGGCGAAACCGAAGAAGTCGCCGACCGGGCATTCGATGCTCGGGTGCTCCTGCCCTTCCCACCATCCGCGGATCACGAGCGACCGCAGGGCGTCCGGCTCGCGCGCGGTCGTCATCCAGACGTGCCGGATGCAGCCCGGCCCCTGGATGTTGCAGAGGTCGACGGTTTCGCCGGGCTTGATCGTGCGCGAGGGCGAGCCTTTTCGTCCGGGGCCCAGGTTGCTGGCGGCCTTGCCGCCCTGGCCCGGCTCGCCGGTGGGATTCTCGAACGAGATGGACCGGCTGGTCATGCCGGTATCCAGGTTGTACGGTTTGTCGATCAGGTCGACCGAGGGGTCCGCCATCGCCAGCGTCGCACCCAATGCGACCAATGCGGCGAGCGCCGCAGCGCCCGCCCGCGTGAAACATCGACCAGTCCGAGTCATGACGTGTCTCCTTTCGTGTCAGGGAAGAGAATAAATCCGATATTCGCTGGGTGCCATTGGCTGCTTGTCAGCCGGTGCCGAACAAGGGCAGCAAGCTGCCCATGCCACCCGTCGCCACGCCCTTCGCCCGAGGCTCGGGGACGTGCCACCCATTGGTCATTGGTGCTTGGTCATTGGTCATTCTTTACGACGTAATCCCTTTCGTCAGCGCCATGAACGCCGTCTCCAGATTGATCTCGTCCTCCTTGAACAGCGTGAGCTTATGCCCGGCGGCGATCAACTGGCTGGGCAGGTCGCTGTAGTCGTTGACGCCCTCGGCCAGCGTGGCGAAGATCCGGCCGTCGCGGATCTCGACGGAGCCGACCAGGGCGGTGCTCTCGATCAGCTTCGCCGCGGCGTCCGTGTCGCCGGCGACCGCGATGACGAGGATCGGCTGCTGGCGGACCTGCCGCATCACGTCGGCCACGTCGGCCGACACGAGCAACTGCCCGCGCTCGATGATGCCCACCTTGTTGCAGATGTCCGCAAGCTCGGGCAGGATGTGGCTGGAGACCATGATCGTCTTGCCCATCTTGCGAAGCTCCTTCAACAGCCCGCGAATCTCGATCCGGGCGCGGGGATCGAGCCCGCTGGCGGGCTCGTCCAACAAGAGCACCTGCGGGTCGTGCAACAGCACCCGGGCGAGCCCGAGCCGCTGGGTCATGCCCCGGGAAAGGCTCGTGACGAATGCCTCGCGTTTGTAGCCCAGGTCGACGAGTTCGAGCACCTGGTCGCAGATTTTGCGTCGCTGGGGGCCCTTGATCCGGTAGGCGGCGGCGAAGAATTCGAGGTACTCGATCACCTTCATGTCGTCGTAGACGCCGAAGAAGTCGGGCATGTAGCCGATGAGCCGCCGGATTTCCTTGGGGTTGGTGTAGATCGAGTGACCGCAGACGTACGCTTCGCCCCAGGACGGTTGCAGCAACGTGGCGAGGATCCGCATCGTGGTCGTCTTGCCCGACCCGTTGGGCCCGATGTAGCCGAACAGGTCGCCCTCGTCCAGCTCCAACGTCAGATTCTCGATGGCGTGCAACTCGCCGTACGTCTTGGTAAGGTCTTGCGTTCTAATCACGGCTGGCCTCTCCCTTTCGCACGGGCAACACGAACCGAAACATTGTCACGTGGCGACTCTGTTCTCCGCCGAGCGGCTCGCCGTCGCGGAGCAGTTCGGCCCCGGGGTTCGCGGCGCCGGGGGACCTGGCGACCAGGATCGCGCAATTCGGCCCCAGGAGGCCGCTGAAGTCGACGAACGGTTGATACTGGTTGGACAATCGCGTGTAGCGCAAGCCGCCCGCCGCATTGTAGAACATCATCGCGCGGACGATGTAGGGAATGTCCCGGCTGGTGGCGTCGTAGAGCGTCGGCTGTTGCCGAAGCTTGTCGTCGTTCTCGCCGAGGACGATCCTCCTGCCCGTCAACAACGTCTTCAACTCCGCCCGCTCGACGAACGAGTCGATCGCCACGGAGTCGCCGGGCCGCAGCGTGCCGAGTTGATACGCCCAGCGGTCGTAGACCAGCAGGCAGTCCTCCAACGGGAAGTCCAGGCTGTTGGTGATCCGCCCCTTGGGCACGTCTTCCTGCCGAACCAGGTCGGCCTTGAGACAGTTCTTCCACGAGGCACTCCACCGGCTGGTGACGCTCTTCGTCGACCATACCTGGATCGGAACGTCTTCCATCGCGTCGAGCCCCGGCGAGAAGGCGTACGAGCGCCGCCACATCGACGAGCCGGCCGTCCGCGAGTTCATGCCCCCAAAACCTTCGCCCGGCAGGCCAAGCCACGAAAACAGCACCCGAGCGTCCTCGGCGGTCTTTCCGTCGGGCAGCTTGGGGCGAAGCCCGAGGTTGTAGCTCTCCGCCCGGGGACTGAAAATGTTCGCCCAGGTCGTTCCCCGCACCATGCCGCCGGCGGTGTCAACGTCGACCAGGTCGATCTGATTCGTGCGGAGCTGGTCGCCCTTGAGCCGGTAGGCCAGCCAGTACGCGCCGGCGCTGAAGACGACCACCACCAGCGGGAAGGTGAACCACGTCCACTCCATGTGGCGCAGCCTGCGCAGGAGGAAGTAGTCGGCCGGGCCGATCAGCAGGATGTAGACGAGGATGCCGGCCACGACCGCCCAGAACGGCACCAGCCGCACGCCGGTGAACTCGTCCAACGCGCTGCGAAGCTGGCCGCTGATGTCCTCGAAACCCGGCCGCATCATCGCCGAGTTCTCGCTGATTTCCTCGTCCAGCTTGGCGGGCAGACCGAGCAGCCTGGCCACGAGCAGCTTCCGATCCTTCCACTGGTTCAACGGAGCGCGATCGAGATCGGCCGCGACGAAGACCACCTGGCCGAACCCGCGCGTCGCGCGAACGATCATCGGCAGATCGGCTTGCCACGCCTCGACCGTGCCCTCAATGTCCTTCAGCCTCGGCGCCATCATGCTCAGGCGTCCGTTGCCGCCGGTGGACACCGGGCTGGCGTTCTCCGCGTACGATTCCAGCGCGCCGGTGTCCCCGTCCCCAAGCGGGACCATCTTCTCCAACTTGCCGGGCGCGAGCCGGGCCAGCGGAGCCTCGGGATGGAGCACCTCGCTCCCCTGTGAGCCCACCAGCAGAACCAGCCGGCCGCCCATCCGAACCCATTGGTCCAGGGCTTCCAGCCGGGCACTGGAGCCGGCCAGCAGCTTGTGGAACATCTCCGGCCGGCTCGTCGAAATCACCACCGCGTCGACGCCCTCGTAGCCGTACCATCGGGTCGGCAACTGGCCCACGTCCATCACCCGCGCCACGGCGGAGCCACCCATCGACGTCGAATCGCGATCCGCCCGCTCCACTGCCTCCTCGACGCCCACGGAACTCGGGCCGACCTCGACCACCAGCCGTTGCTCGGCGAGCATGGCCGAAGGGTAATGCTCGGCGTCGGCCTCCATGGAACTGGTGAACGACTTTGCGGCCATCACCCGGTCGCCCACGCGCAGCGCCACCGTCGCCTCGCTGTTGATTTCGCCGAATCGGGCGTAGAGGAGGACGGAAGTCTCCTGGCCGGGCAACACCTGGCAAGGTTTGTTCGGCGGCGTGACGACGCGGCTGGGCACGCCGTCGCCGTCGGGCACCGTGAGCGACACCTGCCCGGTCATCTGCTCGCTGCCCCCGCGGAGCGTGATTTCGACGGGCGTCCACTGCCCGACCTTGTAGTGCTCGGCAATCCCCACGCGAAGCCGGACCACCTCGGGACGTTTCTCTTGCGCTGAAACGGTCCCGGGCGCCGCAAGCAGCGCCGCCGCACAAGAGAGCAGGAATATCGCTCGCGTCATGGTTTGCCCGCGTCGGAACAGATACACACAAATTGGCCGCAGCCGGGGCATCCGCTGCCGTACTTACGCACCACGGCCTCGGCGAGATCGACGCCGACGACGTTGGCGATGGTGGTGAGCCAGGCCAGCACGTCGGCGAACTCGCCCAGCCGGTCCTCGTGGGAGCCGTCGCGCAGGGCCCCGGCCAGCTCGCCGACCTCCTCGATCAGCCACATGAAGGTACCGTCTACCCCCCGGGCAATATCCTTTTCGACGTACATTTCCCGGATCAACCTCTGGAACGCGGCCAGGGAAATGTCCGGCGCCGTCTGTTTCTCGTTCGTCATGGTCTTGCGCGTATTTGCCTGCTTCTCGGCGGCAATGCTTCACGAGCCGCCTTCCACACACTCTCCCACCGCTTGCGGTCGGTAGCCGACGAAACCAACGTCATTCGCCCTTCAGCAGGGGCGCGACCGGCTCTCTGGCTGCATCGCCCCGTCCGGCCTCCAGGTACGCCGCCGCCAAGCCGAGGCGGAAACGGGGCTCGTCGGGGGCGAGCTCGATCGCCGCGTCGAACTCCTCGACCGCCTTAGCGTGATTATGACACCCCAACAGCGCTTCGGCAAATACCCCGTGCAAGGCTGGGTCGCTCACGTCGATGTCCAAACACTCCCCCGCCCAACGGCACGCCGCCGGATAATCCCCCCCAGCCAGCGCCATCTGGGCCAGCTTCTTCCGGGCAATCAGGTCGTCGGCGTCATTTTGGGCTATTTGAGTTAGCTCGGAAGCCAGCTTCGCCTCGTCCCCCGTCAAGAGGTACACCCGGGCAAGCGACTGCGCCCACTTGACGTTCTCCGGGTCGTGCCGCTTGGCGAGCAGATACAGCCGGGCCGCCTCATCGTAGTTCTTCGCCCGGACTTTCAGACCCGCGAGAAGCTCCACCACGTCCGGCTGCGGACGCTCGGCGTCCAGGCAGCCCTCCAGCAACGCGACCGCCCGGTCCGTCTCCGCCGCCCGCAGGTGCAGCCTCGCCAGGACGTAGCCGGCCAGGGCGTGCTTGGGCTGACGCTTGGCCACCTCCTCGGCCAAACCGCGGCTCTCGTCGTACGCTCCCCGCTGCAGGTACGCATACGCCAACTCAGCCGCGACTTCGACGTCCTCGGGCTTGGCGCGATGCTGCTTGAGCAACTCGTCGAACGACCACCGTTGGCCGAACTCCTCCGCGCCGGAGTACCGCGAGACGAGTTGCTGCAAGTAGGCGACGTATCCCCGCTCGAACTCCTCCTGCGACGTGCCCAATGCCCGGGGAATCGCTTGCCGCGTGGTCAGTCCGTCGGCGTAGGCGGCCAGCAGCTTGCCGAGCGCCTCGGGCGAATGGCGATCGAGGATGTAGTCGACGTACAGTTCGGCCTGGCAATAGGCCATCTGCCACTCGTCGCTCGAATCGGGCCGGGTGAAACCGAAATTGATTGTGTCCAGGGTGAAGAGTTCGCCCTTGGGCACGCGGCGGCGAAGCAGTTCGTTCCACGACGCCGGCCGGGGCGTGTCCTCGGCGTGGACGGCCAGCCCTTCGGTGTACCAGTGCGGGATGTTGAACTTCGTCTGGTCGAGCGTGATCACGTGGACCAGTTCGTGCTTGAGCACGCGGGCCCAGTTGAACTTGCCGGCGACGGCCTTGTCGCCGGGCGAGGTCATCGCGACGACGCGGCCCGAGCAGGCGGCGACCGTGCCCAAATAGGGCAAGCCCGTCATCCGCGTGCTGAACCACGCATGGCCCGGCGCGCCTTGGGCCTCGTTGAAGATTTCGATCATCGGCTTTTCGGGCGGCGTGTAGCCGAACTGGCGGCACAACTCGCGGTAGATCAGCCCCATCCGGTTGGCCACGTAGCGGCCGAGGAGGCGATCTCGCTTCGCGTCGAACTTCAGGACGAGTCCGCCCGCGTCGACGGTGGCCATCGCGTCGAGCACCTTGAAGAGCGAGAGCGTATTGCTCACGCGGACGTTGAACGGATCGGCGTCGAAGGCCTCGTCGAGCAGTTTTCTGGCCTCTTCCTCGCGGCCGGCACGCATCCACAGCATCCCCAATCGCGACTGCGGACCGAGCAGCTTCGGCATCCGCCGCCGGGCCTCGACGTAGAACCGCTCGGCCTCGGCGATCTTGTTTCGCTCGTCCAACAGGCCGCCGAGCGTCAAGTAGAACACGCCCGCATGGGGGTTGCGCCGGTTGACTTCATCGAGCATCCGGCTCAAAGGGCCGTCGTCGCCGGGCTTGGGCAGCCCCCGCGACAGCACACGGCACGCGGCCAGCCGGCCCAGAGTTTCCTCGTCGAGGGGATTGAGCGGAAGCACGGTTTTTTCCAAGAGCGCGGCCGTTTCCTCGGGCTGGAAATTCGCCCAGAGCAGGTCGGCCTTGCCGTGCCACGCGGCGGGCAGGGCGGGATCGAGTTCCACCGCCCGGTCGATCGACGCCTGCGCCGCGGCGACGTCGTGTTCGGCAAGATACAGTTGCCCCAGCGCCGCGTGGACCTCGGCCGCGTTGGGGTTGATGGCCAACGCCGCTTTGAGCTCCCGCGCGGCGTCGGCCGTGTTGTATTTTTCGAGGAAGAGCAAGCCGGCCTCGTAATGAGCCGGCCAATAGTCCGCCTCCCGCTTCAAGGCATCCGGATAAAGTTCGTTGACCAGGAAGCTGAACTGCTCTCCGAGGCGGTTCCACCGGGCGTAATGGGCCGCCGCCAGGCCGATCCAGCGGAGCGACTCGGCGTCGGTCACGTCGTTGGCGTTGTAGTGCTCGACCAGCCACCGGTAGGACGCCTCGGCCTCGTCGAGCCGGCCGGCCGTGCGGTGCAACTCGCCCTGAAGCCATCGGGCCAACAACTCGTTGGTGTCCAACTTCAGCGCCGCCGCCACCCGGGCGTCGGCCGCGGCGTAATCGCCCCGGGCCACGGCCAGCCGGGCACGCTCGGCCTCGAGCGAGGCGTCCGCGGCGGGGCAGGCCACCAGAGCCCGATCCGCTTCGGCCGTCTTGCCCTGGGCGGCAAGACACCGGGCCAAGCCCACCGCCGCCGCTGGATTGTCCTTCGCCTTTTCGGCAAACAGCGCCGCCGCCTCGGCATACTTGCCGGTCCGCAGCAGGTGCCGCGCGTCGTCCGTCGCGCGCGCGGCGCTCGCCGGCAGGCTCGCGAGAAACAGGATGACGATCAGCAGGCGTTTCACGTTGACAGAGTCTCCGCGGTGTTCCCACAGGTATCACAATCAAGTCAAGCAGGGTGGGCCGAGTGGAGCGAGTCCCCATACGCACGAAGTTAAGGTATTTGATCTTCCACTACAAGCGGGAAGTCGTTAAACCAGCACTGTTTGGAACAAAACACGGCTGGAAGAAGGAGCTTCCCAATGCAGATCGTATCGCAGACGGCGGTGGCAATGCAAGCGGCGTTTGGAGCGACGCTCGATGATTTGGCTCGCAGCAC
>JAPLNP010000148.1 GCA_026401055.1 Planctomycetia bacterium | reverse complement strand
GTCGCCCCCGAGCAACGGCGATCCCGACTTCAGCAAGATGACGCCCGCCGAGAAGGCCCAGTGGAATATCCAACGCTGGAGGCGGATTGTGGGCTGAGCATGATGTTCGACCATCACCTCGATTTCCGAAGCGACACGGCGGCTTGGCCGTCGGCCGAGATGCGCGCGGCAATGGCCGAGGCGCCGGTCGGCGACGACGTGTTTGGCGAAGACCCCACCGTGATCCGCCTGCAAGAGCGGCTCGCCGAGATGCTCGGCATGGAGGCGGCGCTCTACGTTCCCTCGGGCACGATGGCCAACGTGATCGCCGCGCGGCTGCACTGCCGGCCCGGCGAGGAGATCATTGTCGAGGCCGACAGCCACCTCTGCCATTACGAGCAGGCCGGCTACGCCCAACTCAGCGGCCTGGCCGCGAGGACCGTGCCGGGCGACCGGGGCGTCATGCGGCTGGGGCAGATCGAGGGCATGATCCGCCCCGGCGACGTCCATTTCGCCCGCACACGGCTCGTCTGGCTCGAAAACACCCACAACCGCGGCGGCGGAAAAGTGCTGCCTTACGAGACGGTCGAGAGCATCTGCGGCTGGGCACGCGAGCACGGCCTCAAAACGCACCTCGACGGCGCCCGGCTGTTCAACGCCGTGGTGGCCTCGGGCATCGAGGCGCCTCGCTGGACGCGGCATTTCGACACGGTCAACGTCTGCTTCAGCAAGGGCTTGGGCGCGCCGGTCGGCTCGGCTCTGGCCGGAAGCCGCGCGGACATCGAGGAAGCCAGGCGTCATCGCAAGGTGCTCGGCGGCGGGATGCGTCAGGCCGGCGTGATCGCCGCCGCGGCGCTCTGGGCCCTGGAGCACAACATCCCGCGTCTGGCGGAGGACCACGCCAACGCCCGGCGTCTGGCCGACGCGCTCGGCGGAATCGAGGCTCTGGAACCGACGGCCGAGCGGTTCGACACCAACCTGGTTTTCTTCCGCGTCGATCCGTCGTGGGGCACGGCTGCGGCGTTGGTCGAGAGGCTTGCCGGGCGGGGCGTGCGGATGATCGCCACCGGTCCGCGGACCGTCCGTGCCAGTCTCCATCTCGACATCCGCCCCGAGGACGTCGACCGCGCGGTCGAGATTCTCGGAGCGGTCATCGCCGAAGGCCCCCCGTAGCCCACCGGACCGGGCGTCCTTGGGTCATGGGCGACAGGCGGGGGTCGCACACCAGCCGCTCGACCAGGCACCTGCTGACGCAAAATGCCAACTCTGCTGACGAAATCAACCATTGACATCGCGCGGGTGTCGACGATATACAGGATAGCATGGGGGCGAAGGCCGTGAACGCGCCCCGGCGAACGCCGTGAGCGGGATTACCGTGAAAGCCGCGCGGTCGTACCCCGTGCTTTTCGCAATCGGTGGTAGGACGTCTGTTAGTAATCGGGGGTCGCGCCGATGCTTTGCCGGGCGAGTTCATTCCCGCGTTCTTTAGGCGGAAACGGTGCTCCGCCGAGTGTTGTGTATCACAAGGAGACTCGTCAATGAGGAGGAACCTCCGAATCCGGCTGGAAAGTGGGTTTACGCTCGTCGAACTGCTCGTGGTCATTGCGATCATCGGCATTCTGATCGCGCTGTTGCTGCCGGCGGTCCAAGCCGCGCGGGAGGCCGCGCGAAGGGCCCAGTGCCTCAGCAACTTCCGGCAACTGGGCGTGGCGTTGCACAATTATCACGCCGCGGTGGGCCGGTTCCCGCCCTCGGGCCTTGGCTACGGCTGGTGCCGGTATCCGCAGTACAACGCCGGCGCGACGGTGCAGAACGTCAACGGGCTGCTGCTGATGCTGCCGTATCTGGACCAGACGCCGCTCTACGAACAGTACGATCACAATGCCGCCGCGTCGAGCATCATGACCGGCGCTGCCAGCGGCTGCGCGTCGACGTCCAAGCTGGCGGGTGACCCGGTGACCAGCGGCAACGCGGCGATCCTCGCGCAGAAATTGTCGATCTTCACCTGCCCGACCGACAGCGGCGCGCCGCTGTTGGGCAACGATCAGTGGTACGGCATCGCCGCCGGACAGCCCTATTATGGGCCGAAGACGAACTACGATTTCTCAGTCGAGGCGACGATGAGCACGGGCTACGAGTGCCAGGGTTGGTCGCGACAGCCGCGAAACGTCCGGCGGATGTTCGGCGAAAACAGCACGACGCAGGTCCGCGACGTGACCGACGGCACCGCCCACACCATCGCCATGGCCGAGACCCTCTACGATGTCTTCAACGGCAGGTGTGCCCCGTGGGGCTATCGCGGCTGGGTCCAGGTCGGCGCCGACGTCGGCACCAAGGGCGTCAACGCCTGGATTTCCGACTGGACCATGACCTACAACACGACTCGTTTTGGCCAGTTGGGCACCTGGGGCTCCGCCGGCAGCATGCACCCGGGCGGCTGCCACGTGCTGTTGGGCGACGGCTCGGCCCAGTTCCTGTCCGAGACCACCGACACGATCGTGCTGGAGTATATTTCCACCATGGCCGGCGGAGAGACCGTGTCGTATCCGTAGTGCTTTGTCACGTGGCACGGCCGCCCTCGGCCGCGCGGAATTGTCCAACGTCCAACACAGCCGAGGGCGGCTGTGCCACATGAGGCTTTGTGCCACACATCCGTCTCGAAGGAGAAAGGAATCCCATGCCATCGCCACTCACGCGGCTCGTTGTGTTGGTGCTCGTCGCGGCCCTGGCCGTCGGCTGCTCGAAGAAGGACCCGAACGCGCCGGAACTGCTCGGGGTCGACGGCGTCGTCACCTTCGACGGCCAGCCGCTGGAGGGCGCGGTGGTCTGTTTTCATCCGATCGGCACGACGCGGGGAACCGAGGCATTCGGCCGGACGGATGCCAGCGGCCGCTACGCGCTCACGTCGCGCCACCTTGGCGAAGGGACGCCGGTGGGCGAGTACCGCGTGATCATCGGCAAGCTCACCTTGCCCGACGGCTCGCCCTTGCCGGACAGCAAAGACTTCGACCCGATGACCACCCCGGTCCGGCAAGTCCTGCCCGCGCGCTACAGCAATCCGGAAGGCTCGGAGCTCCGGGCGAAAGTGCCCGAAGGCGGCGGCACGATCAACTTCGATCTGACAACGAAGCCGCAGCCGGGAAAGAAGTGATCCCCCTCTTCATGGACGAGATCGGTAAGAACGCCGCCGCGCGAGGGCTGACGCCCGCCGCTTTGGAGTCGCTGCTCCGTGACCGCTGACCTGCGACGATTCCATTGCGCTCGCGAGTCGTCATTTTGGAGTGCGGCGATTTATCGCCGCTTTCTTCCCGCCGCAATGCGTGGCGCGATGTCCGCGACCCCGAACGGAAAGCGGCGATAAATCGCCGCACTCCAAAAGCGTGACAACCTTCACGCGAGGCCTTCGGCCCGGGTCCTACGTCGTGGCGGACATTTCGGCGTACTTCTGTACGATGCGCTCGGCGATGCTCGAAGCGCCCGGCAAGAGGGTTTGCCGGTCGTGGATGCCCTTGAACGTCGAAAGGATGTACTCGACGTCGTCGCGGGCGATGCCGTAGAGGTGGAAGAAGGCGGCGTCGAGTTCGGCCATGAGTTCGGCCCGCTCGGCTTCATCCCATTTGTTGAGCCGGCCGCCGTACTCCGCCTGGAAACTGCCGCCGGTGAAGCCGCAGGCGTCGGCCAGCGGCAGCATGTCTTCGGCGGTGCAGGTGAGCTTGAGCACCCGCTGGCTGATCCACGATTCCAGCGTCGCGCGTCGGTCCCACGGACAGCGTTTGTCATAGGCGTCGGGCGGCAGCGTCGGGACTTGTTCGACGATGAAGAAGTTGAGAGTCACGCCGCCAATTTTCTGGCGAGTGCAATAGTCATAGGCGAATGCGTTGAGATTAGCTAACAGACACATTTGGCGAACAGGCGGCAGTTCACTGCGAACGATTATGAAGTGATTTGTGAACCCAGCCATCGGCGCACACGCGGCGATCATGGTTCGCTGATTCGTTGGGCTCGTGATGTCCTTAAAACCGACGCTCCCCCAGTCTGGTAGCTCGACTTCGTGCGCATCAACCCAGAACCTCGGCATCGCCAAGTGCTCGGGGTTTTGGCAGTTGACGAGGGACGTCTTTTCGGTTTGCCCCTGCCGCACCCAATTGGACTTGTCGGTAACGACGTCGGCCGCTCGATGGTCGTAGTCCTGAAGCACCTTGGCTTCGTAAACCGGCAGAAAAGCCTTCTTGCCCTTGATCCACCGATTGCCTTTGAGCTTGAAACCGTCCGCTTTGAGCGTGTCGGCTTCGCGGAACAGTTCGGCGTCGTTCGTTTGATGGAACATCGTCTTGAACTGAATACCCCAAGCGTTGCCCGTCGGTCCCTTTCGGTTCTGATCGATCAAGATGGGTACGCGGCGGTAAATGGCCTTCGTGATTTCCGCGTCGCGCCGCGAGCGGAAGATCGGGCACGTCCGCGTGTTGGGGTTCAGCAGCCGGATGTCAGCGGCTGTCAAGGTAATGTGCCGAGTCCGATCCTCCAACTCTTCGACCTGGTGAGCAAAGAAGACGAAATCGGCGTGTGAAGCCGCCGCCTGTTCGCCGCCAAAGTTGAGGATGGAGAACTTGAAGGACGCATGAACCTCTGGGAAAAAGTTCCTCTTGTTCTCGAAATCATACAATCGGATCAGTCGGTTCGATTCGGCGACCGCCGCGAAGAAATCCTTGGTCGTCATGTCGGACGCAATGCCCGAGGGAACGAGCAATCCCACGCGGCCGTGCGGGGCGACCAGTCGGTAAGCGAGTTCGGCGAAAACCGCGTAGGTGTTGATGTCGCCCTTTCCGGTGAGCGGATATTCGTCGCTCGTTCGGCAATAGGTCAGCATGGAATCCGCCGCGGCCAATGCCTGTTGATAACGTTCGTACAAAGCCGGCTCGTCGGCCTCGAGCTTGGCGACAAGCTGCCGGCGTTTGGCCGCGTTCGTGGCGGTGGCGATTTCCGGGGCGGGCAACGAGAAGAACTCCCGTTCCTGCAACTTCATCCGTTCCCAGGGCGGATTGCCGATCACGCAATCGAACCCGGCTTCGCGCTCGCCCTCACCCTGCCCTCTCCCGGAGGGAGAGGGGAAGACGTCGGGGAACCGCTCGCGCCAATCGAAACCGGCCGGGTGGACCGCCGGGTCGTGAACCAGCGAGTTGCCGTGGACGATGTTGTCCGAGAGGTTTTCGAGCAGTTGGCCCGGACTCGCCGAGCGGATCCACAGGGCCAGTTGCGTGATCTCGACCGCCTCGCGCGAGAGATCCACTCCGTAGAGGTTCTCCCGCAGAATGAACGTCGGGATCTGACCGGCGAGTTTGTCCGCGTCGCGCTGGTCCAACTGTTCGAGGTGGCCGATGACTTCATGGTAGCGCGATTCGAGCACGTCGTAGGCTTGGAAGAGAAACGCCCCGCTGCCGCACGCCGGATCGACGATCTTGAGATTCCGCAAGATGCCAAGGCACCGGCGCCAGTACTCGGCGTCGTCGGGGGTCGCGCCCAGGCTCGTGTCCTTCTTGGAGATGCCGAACGCGACGGCCGTGGCCGCGAATCGCTCGGCGATCAACTCTTCGACGGTGTACTCGACGATCCGGCTGGTCAGTTCCGGCGGCGTGTAGTAGACGCCGAGTTGCTTGCGCTTGGCCGACTGCGGCATGGCGGCGTAGCGGTCCGCCTTCTCTTTGTCGCCGAACAGGCCCGACTCCTTGAGCTTCTCCAACTCGGTGATCGACCGCTCGAAGAGATGCCCGAGCACGTCGAGGTTGACTTCGCCGGCGAAGTCGTAGCCGCCAATGCTATTGAAGAAGTTCGTCCAGGGCTCGTCGGGCAATTCCAGCTCATCGGCCGCGTGCGGCGCGAACAGCCCGCCGTTGTACCTGGGGATGGCCTCCGCGTTCTTACCCGTGTCGAGAAAGCGAAACAGACTCTTGAAGCTCTGCCAGCGGGGGTTGGTGACGGCGTGAAAGCCGGCCACCTTGCAGGCGTCCCGGATGGTCCCCTCGGGCAGCAGATGTCGGTTTTGGCAGAAAGCAATGAAGATGACGCGGTCGAACAGGCGTTGGGCAATTTCGACCGCCTCGTCCAGCGGACGCTTTTGATGGTTGTGCAGTTCGTCAACGAGCGCGAGGCGGTGGGACGAGTAGGCGTCGTAGAGCTCATCGCCGACCGCCCGTTGGCGTTCGGCCGATCTTCTCAGCAGGGCGACGGCGCGCGGCAGGTCGGAGAACCACTTGTCGATCAAACCCTGGCGGTGAAAGAGCACGTAGAACTGCTTGAACACGTCGAAGGCGCGCAGCGACTGCAGCGTGAAATGCTCGTAAGAGCGTTTCGTCGAGGAACGTTCATAGAGTCGGAAGCTGACGATGTTCGACACGATGCCCCAGCGGCACTCGGGCGGCGTGTTCACCAGATAATCCCAGCATTGGGCCACGGCGGTGCGTCCGCCGCTGCGGTCGCGGTCGAGATGGACTCTCGGGCCCTTGAGTTCCACGACCGCCAGGGGCTTGGGGGCCTCCGTCTGTCGGAAGAAGCCGAGCACGGCATCCGCCGTTCCACCGTTAATCGGATACTGCGGCACGCGGTGCCAGATTTCTTCTCCCTCGGCAAATCCAGCGTACCCGAGCGCGTCGCCAAACACCTCGGCCAGGAAATCGCCCTGCATTTGGGTTTCGTTGTATTTCGCCAGCCGGCCCGAAGTCTCCAAGTCGGCCCATTTTACGAGCACGGCGTGGGCGGCTCTTAGCTCGTTCTCCTTGAGCCGCATGTCTCCGGCCTCCTCCCTCAGAAAACGCGGCAAGATGAGGGGGTCCGTCTTGGGCTGACGCAGCGCAACCGGAGAATCGATGGGGAAGAGAGTTTTGTCAGGCATTTTTTTCAGGGCGGTCCGTGCACTGGTTCACTGGTTCCCATCGCGTACGCCCGCCAGCATACCCGCCGCGCCGCCCCCCCGTCAACCGGCTCCCATTGGCTACCAAGCGGCGTTCATGCCCTCGTTTCCCCGTGGACGGTCGAGTCGAAGAAAGAACTCCCCAAAATTCGACCCAACTAACGCGCCACGAGATGTCTCTTTGGCGCGGAGCGATTGCTCTTCTTCGCGACGGGCGCGCCGATCGCGCCGGCAATATCTTGACGGGTCACGCCCAGGGATAGTAGCGAACGCACGAGCAAATCCAGCGACACCGACTTGTCCGCGACTTCCATTTTCGCAATTCGGGACTGGCTCGACCCGATCCGTTTGGCGATCTCCAACTGGGTCAGCTTCCGCTGTTGACGACGCGCCTTCAGCTTGTTTGCCAGCGCCAGCTTCATGTCGATAAGGGATTCCTCCTCCCTGCTAAGCCCAAGGAAATCCGCCGTGGACCCGACCTTCCAGCCGGCTGCGTGGAGTTTCTGACGTTTGGAGTCTTTCATTGCACCGCCTGATCGTACGCTTTGAACCGTTGTCTGCAAATGTCGATGACTTTGTGGGGCGTTTTGCCGCTCTTCTTCGGAAAGACTTCGCCGATCACGATCGCATCCGAATCGACGCGATAGATGATCCGCCACGCGACGTGTTCATCCAGAATCCTCAGTTCGTGGCAACGGCGACCAATGCTTGGCATCGGACGTGAATGCGGCAGTCCAAGACTATCGCCCCGCTGTAGTCGCCGCAATAGCATGCCTACTTCAATCCGGGCCACCTCGGAAAATGGCGGCGTTTTGATCTGCCCTTTCAGCCACACCAGAGGCTTGTCGTCGCCGTTCATTCATGGAGTATATGTCAGATTCGACATATTGTCAAGTGGCCAATCAGTAAAACTCCTCGGCCTCCCGCGGGAGCGGCAAGTGGATTCGAGACCGAGTCTCCCCGCCAACACCGCTTGCCGCCGCGGTCGACGCCCGCCAGCATACCCGCCGCGCCGCCCCCCCGTCAACAGGCCCCCTCTCTAGCGACCAGCCGGAAGAAAACGCGGCATTTTGCCGAAAACGCGCGATGTGCCCTTCCCTTGCGGACTCGGAGTGCTATACTGTGGATGTGTGGGGGTGCAAAGGCTTTAGCCCCTTCAGCTTCTTTCTGGATTCTTCCTCTCCGATCGCTTTCCTGCGACTCGCCGCGGATGTCTCTGTGATCGCGGTTGACTTGACTGCCCCTCCCGTGTGACCGTTGCGCCGGATTGCCGCGCGATGCGCGGCCGCCGCGACGGTTTGTTTCCGTTTTTCGTTTTGTTTCAAGGAGTATGGAGAGTATGTCACAAGGCACGATCAAGAAGCTGATTTCGGAGAAGGGTTTTGGGTTCATCGAGGGTGAGCGGGGGGAACTGTTCTTCCACCACTCGGCCGTCGAGGGCACGGCGTTCGAGGCCCTTCGCGAAGGCCAGAGGGTGAACTATACGGAAGGCCGTGGTCCCAAGGGACCGCGCGCGGAAGCCGTCACCGTCGTCTGAGTCTGCCGGACAACTACTTGCCGAGGACGCCGAACGGCCAGCCCGTGGGCGTCCTCGGTATTTCGCCTCCCCGCGATCGCGGCCGAGGCCTGCATCTTTGACCCGACCGGGCCGAGCCCGAGAGAGAAGCCATGGCAAAAGAGCAGAACACGTTTCTCAAGCGGCAGCGAGAGATGGAGAAGAGGCGAAAGGCGGACGAGAAGCGGTTGCGCCGTCAGAAGAGGAAAGAGGAGGCCAGCGGTCCCGGCGAGCCGGCTATCGCGACTCCTTCACTGGGCGACGCGTGAGGATCCTATCGACGTCCCTCGGATCGCGGCCGAGACGGACGTCGCTCCGGACAATGCGTCCGGCGCTGCCGACAATGCGTCTAATCGTCACGACCGGACCATCGTCAACAGCATCTTGAAGCGTCCGACGGCCTTGACGGCGTGGGGCACGTCGGTCGGCATGATGACCATCTGGCCGCCCGTGAGCCTCCACGGCTTGCCGCCGATCGTCACTTCGGCCTCTCCATCGAGCACCTGGACCATCGCGTCGTAGGGCGCGGTGTGCTCGCTGAGTTCCTGGCCCTGGTCGAAGGCAAACAGGGTGACCGTGCCGGTGGGCTTTTTTATCAGTGTTCTGCTGACAATGGCCCCGTCTTGGTAGTCAATGAGCCCCGCCAGATCAACTACGCTCCCAATGAGTTCGCTGCCGCTGCTATCGCCGGCCATGTGCGCGTCTCCGTGCCGTCAAGGACGTTGTGAGGGGTGATGGTGCGACTCGCCGTGCTCGACCACCCTACGGACGATGAATAATCTGCGTTAGGGCTTGCCGGACCACGGAGAGGTGCAATAATTACCGCGAAGGTGCGGTTAAGGACCGGTCGATTCCAAGCCAGTCAAGCCAGTCAAGCCAGTCAAGGGAGTCTGTCATGATAAGCAAGAAAATGCAAGAGGCGCTAAACGCCCAAATCAACGCGGAGTACTATTCGTCGTATCTGTATCTGTCGATGGCGGCCCACGTGCGGGCGATCAATCTCGACGGTTTCGCCGCCTGGCTGCGGATTCAAGCCCAGGAAGAGATGATCCACGCGATGAAGATGTACGACTTCGTTCTGGAGCGCGGCGGCCGGGTGAGTCTGACCGCGTTGGAGGGCCCGCCCACCGAGTGGGCGTCGCCGACGGCCATTTTCGAGGCCACGCTCGAGCACGAGCGCTACGTCACCGACCGCATCAACAAGCTGGTCGACCTGGCGATCGCCGGGAGCGACCACGCCACCAACGCCTTCCTGCAATGGTTCGTCAACGAGCAGGTCGAGGAGGAAGCCAACGCCGAAGCGGTGCTTCAGAAGCTCAGACTCATGGCTGACGCGCCCGGCGGCTTGTTCATGCTCGATCAGCAACTCGGCCAGCGACCGGCCGCGTCTGCCGCGTCCGCCGCGGCTAATGCATCCGGCGCGGCGTAGACTGACGGGACCTACAGTTCCGCCAGTCGCGAACGGACGTCGCGACAGACGGACTCCAGATCGGAATCGTCCCCGGCGACGTCGGGGGCGGCGCGGTTGATTTGCCGGGCGTGTTCGCGCAGGGCGTCTTCCGCCTCGTGGAGTCTTTGGCGAAACTGGCGGTTGGCCTGCTCGATTTCGGAAAGCCGGTGCAGCACGCAGTCGCTGGTCGCCTTCGCGCGGTCCTGCTCGAGCAAGCCGACTTCTCGGGTGATCTGCTCGATGCGGATCTGGTGGCGGTCGACGACGTTGGCGAGATTGGCGACGAGGCGTCCGAGCCGGGCGGCCTGTGTTCGCAACGGCTGCATCTCGGGGACGTCGGCCTCGGGTCCGTCGTCGCCGACCGGTTCCGGCGTTTGCGGTTTCGAGCTACCCCAGGGCAGCGCGCGGCCCAAGACCACGCCCACGCCCAGTTGGAGGATGCCCAGCGCGGTGCCGACGATCACGATGGGCCAGGAGAGTTCCATAGTGACGAATGACCAAGCACGAATGACCCATGAGGGGAGTGAATCGGCGTGAGGGGGAGCCCCCTCACGAGTATAGGTCATTTCCGGGCGTCTACCAGAGCTTCTTGGGCACCATGGCTCGCATGCGGTCCATCAGCCCCGGCGCGGCGTCCGCGTCGGCGGATTTTCGCGGTCGGGCGGGCTCGGGGGCGGGGCGGCTGGCCACGGCGGAGACCGGCACGTTGTCCTCGAGGAATCGCGGCCAGTAGCCCTCCAGCAGGCGGATGCAGTCGCCCACCTGGTTCTTTTGCAGCTTTACCTGCGCGAGCTGGATCATTCGGGAAAGCTGCGTCAACTCGTTCTCGTTGAACTCGAGGTGGCAAAGCTGCACGTCGTCGATCCACACCTCGCCCGGACCCGTCAACCGGAATCCGACCTGCAACTCCGAGAGGCCATCCAGCGGCAGATCGTCGACGGGAAACACGTAGAAGCTCCACCGCTCGGGGATGGGCTTTTCGGCTGGGACATCGCCGTTTCGGCCAAGCACGGCCGACCGGGGCAGGAATTCGCGCCCCGCGACCTTGCCCGTCAAACGCAGCTCGAGCGTCGGCTGCTTCGCGGCGTCGGGCACGCGCAGCCAGACGAACATCGACAGCCGCCCGGTGGTCGGCGGGCGAAACGGCTCGCTCATCAACACGATGGGTGAGCCGGCGCTTTGCAGCCGTAGCGATCGACTTCCGGCGGGTTTGTCCGTCTGGCCGGCGTCGGGGGTCACTTCGAGCCCCGCGCTGGTTCCTTCGGACGGCGCGACGATCCATCCGGGAATGCGGTTGTTCTCGCGAGAGCCTTGCTCGAAGGCGGGGTTGACCAGCACGTCCAGCGGCAGGCGATTGCGCAACGCCGCGGCCCGCTCACCCAACTCCCGGATCCGCGAGGTCAAAGCGGTCTGGACTTCGCCGGGCAAGGCGACCTTCGGCTCGGAGAACGTTACGTCGGGGGAAGACAGCCTCGCGCCGACGAGGTCGTAGGGCTTGAGAGTGACCGTCCAGGTCGTTTCTCCGCCGCTTCGCGCCAGCGAGGGAACCGGTTTCGCCTCGGCGAGCGTCTCGACGCGGCAGTCGGCCGGCGCGCCGACGCGGAGCGTGACCGTGGCCGCGGTTGGACTGTCGTTGACGAGGTAGGCATAGGTTTTGGACTCGTGCGTGCCGTAGCGGATGGTGACCGGCTGCGTGCCCTCGTCGGGGACGCGGCGCAGCGGGATCGCCGGCAACTGGCGATAGACGGCCACCAGGTCTCGAATCGCGTCCTCCTGGCCCAGCGGCATCAGCCCACCGCCGTCGAACATCGTTCGCGAGTCCAACAAGGCCAGGGCGTGGACGAATCGCCGTCGATTGCGCCCGGCGGAGGGCACCAACTGCGAACTGAGTTGCGTGTAACTCCCCCGATACGGGCTCTTGCGATCGAACGATTCGACGCGGAGTTCCCGCGGCGTCTGGTAGAACAGACTGCTGGCGTCGGTGAGCCGCTGTAGCCGGCCCGCCGCGTCGGCCATCTGATCCATTTCCATCTCCATCGCCCCGGCGGCGAGCGAGTCCAGCGGAGCGACGCGTTCGGAGTGCATGAGGACGGGTCCGTCGGGCTGCTGGTAGGCGGCGGCGTCCAAGCCGGCTTCCAGCATCGCATCGGCCATCGTCATGCGGCGCGGCAAGCTGGGCCGCAGCCGCTGCTGCCACTCGGGGCCGGAAAGCAAATTGGCCGTGGCCAGGTACACCCGCGCGCCTTTGCGCGACGCGGTCACTTCGGCTTGCAGTCGCTGGTAGAACCGGCTCACGCAATCCGCCCGCCATTCGAGCCACTTCCGCCGCGACGATTCGGGACGGTCACGCGATTCGGGACGGTCAAGGAGGAACTCCCATCGCTTGGCGAATCGCTCGGGCCCCGAGAACTCGGGAACCGCAACGCCCTTCTCACGCGCAAACCGGGCGATCGTCACGTCGTCCATGCCCCACTCCTGGCCGGGCAACTGCGCGTAGCCTTGGCCGGTGAGTTGGATCGCCAGGCCCGAGAACGATTCATGCTTCGCGGCGTAGTTTTCGATGACCTCCCCGGCCGCGTCGAGCATGGCTTGCTGAACGCTTGGGTGGAGGAGGTTGTAGACGGGGGCCATCTTTCGATTCGGCCGGTAGGCCTGCTGCCAGGTGAGGCCATCGGGTCCGACCCACTCGATCCCGACGCTCTCCGGCCCGCCGCGCCGCAGCGCCTCCTCGAGCGCCGGCAAGGGCGTGGCGAATTCCATCGCCGGGATCAATTGCAGCTTCTCGCGATCGAACAGGCGAAAGAGCATTTCCAGGACGTCCGTGCGGACGGGGTCCTGGCCGGCGGCGAAGAAGACGCCCTTGTCGTAGCGGGGCGTCGGTTCCACGATCGCGCTGGGATAGATCGTCGCGCCGTCGGCCGACACCGAGATCATCAGGCCGTCCATGCCGACGTGGCGCAGATACTCGACCAGCCGCGTCCCGCCCTCGTGGAACGTCACCCAATCTTCCAGGCTGCGGCCGTCCGCGTTACGGCGGCTCCAGGCGTCCAACGCCTCGCTGGCGCAGAACGACTCGGGAAACAGCGGCCGGTCCAGGTAGGCGGCCATGAGGCGTTCGGGCGGTTTGTCGCCGGCGGGAAACGCCCGCGGGAGGTGATTCCACCCGGCCAACACACGGATCTTGCCGTAGACGGCCGAGCGGTTCTGGCTCCGATTGGTGATCAACACCATGGGCGCTTCGGTCCTGGGCCAGAAAATCACGCGGTGGCGGAGCATTCGCGGCGGTTCGCTGCCGCGGCCGGTGACCTCCTCGGCCACGTCGACGCCCGAGTCCAACTGGATCGGCATCATCGTCCCGGCGGCGTTGGGTTCCATGACGCTGATGCCCATCGTCTGCGCGACGTCGCTGGGATAGTCGACCTCGAGAACGTGCGGCGTGCCCGGCCGCTTGATCGGCAGCGTGTACGCCTCCCAACTCACGTGCTCGGCCGCGGCGCCCGGTTTCAGCTCCGCCAACGGGCCGAGGGGATGTTGGCGGGTTTGAAGGTCTTCGGAACCCAGCGGCCCCTGCCAGAACCGGGGCAGCTTGGGAAGCGACAGCTTCGTCAAGGGTGGCGACACCTTGGCGAAACGCTCCCACCACCGCGGATTCGCCGGGTCGATCTCCTCGACTACCGTTAAGCCAGGCTCCGGGCCGGTCGACCCCGCCGGCGATTGCGGACCCAGCACCAGCAACTGGATCCTCCGCTGGGCCAAGACCTTCTTCAGTCCGACGGGCACCTGGCCGACCTGCGGCAGACGCAAGGCCGGTGTCTGGATCACCGTGAGCACGACGTCGTACGCGCCCTCGGCGACGCGAAGCGGAACCCTCAGCGGCACCGTCGCCGGCTCGTCGGCGAGCGGGATGGATTCTTGCTCCCAGAGCACCTGGTCACCACGCGCGGCGAGCAGATGTGCCTTAAGTTCGCGGCGTGTGTTCTTCGTTTCCGCCAAGAGGTGGGGCGTGACGTCAAAGGCGAACTCCTCGCCCGGCGAAAACACGAGCGCCCGGCGGTCGAAGTGGACGCGAAGATGATCGCCCGGCGAGCGGCGGACCAGAATCCGCGTTCCCTGGTTGTCCAGCTCGGCACTGACCGATTCCTCGAGGATGTCGCGTAAGGGGACGTCGACGACAGTGGGCGATTCAGGGCGATCCGATGCCGCGAGACTGACCCGCAGCCTGGCGGTGTCGGCCTGGGCGTCGACCAACAGGTCCAGGCCGTCGTAGAGCCGGGGGCTTCGCTGGCGGACCTGGACGCAGCCGCCGTCGAGCCACATCGTGCCCGGTTCATCGGCCTCGATCCCCAGCGGCTCGACCCCCGAGAGCGACCCGTCGTCGATCGAGATGGTTCCTTGCCACAGTCGGGCGACGTTGCCGCCCCAGGCGATGCGAACACGGAGGGAATTCTCCCCGCCGACGGCGGTTGTCGCGAACAGCAGCACGACCACCAGCGCGGGGAACCACACCCGGCCGAGCCGTCGCCGGCCTCGGCGCGCAAGCGTCGCGTGCAGCGTCCTCGGACTTCCTTGTCCGATCATCGTCGCCCCGTGTCACAACAAAGAACAGGTCAACACATTCCCGGCCGTCCGACGGGCAGTCCGGGGCCGGATTATAACGAGAAACCCGGTTTACCATCCATGCCGGATTCGCCCGATTTCTTGGCGGAAACGGCGATTTCTCCGCCAGAATCCAGAGAATGAGCGAAAACGCGAGTTATAGGCAGTCGGGGTAGACTGGCTTGACGGTGATCCGCCTCGTCGCGTTCTTCCCGCTTTCGCTTCTCCGCTTCCCGCCAACGCGGCTTACCGGCCGCAACCAGCCCCGCCGACGCAGGCGGCGGGCGTCTGTGCCGTACCCGATTCGCGCACGGGGCGACAGAACCGAGAGGAGGAGCGTGAAAAATTCGGCCTTGACGCTCTCGCCGCGCGCCATTACCATCCGCACCCTCATCCACATCAGCCAGGGGTGACGTCGGAAATGCGAGGTTTCCGGCCCACCTTGCTCATCGGCTGCTCGTTCGGCTCGACGGGAGCTCGCCCTCCCGTCGCAGCCGCAACGCGACGATGTCTCTGGACAGGATTCACACGATTTACAGGATGTAAGAGAAAGGGGTTGCAGCAGAGCACGGTTGCTCGTTCTTGCAGGCCCGATCGCTGACACCTATCTTGTTAATCCTGTCAATCCTGTCCAAATCATCTCAATCCAGGCCGGTCGCCAGGACCTCGTCCAGCGGCTTCAGTTCGTCGAGGCGGTCCGCCTGCAGGTGCTCGTCGTACGCGGCCGCGGCGTCGCGCAGGCGGTCGGCCACGTCGCGGCAGCGATCCGCCACGTCGTTCACCTCCCAACGGTCGTCCGGCTTGACGAACAACTCGGGCGGATCGGTCAGACGCATGTACCAGGCGGGCGTTCGGATGGCGGTCTCGGCCCCGAGGCTGCCCAGGAGCAACC
>JAPLNP010000662.1 GCA_026401055.1 Planctomycetia bacterium | reverse complement strand
CGTCGGGCCGGACGACGTGCTGGTTCGGGTGCGTGCGGCGGCCATCTGCGCCACCGATATCGAACTCTACGACGGCACCATGTTTTATCTCACCAGCGGCATGGCCCAACTGCCGTTGATCCCCGGCCATGAGTGGTCGGGCGACGTGGTGGATGTGGGCAGCAACGCAACCGACTTCGCTGTCGGCGATCGCGTGGCGGGCGAATGCTCGATTGGCTGCCGCCAATGTGATTCTTGCCGCCGCGGCTGGTATCATCTCTGCCGCAATCGTAGCGAAACGGGCCTGCTGAAACAGCCCGGCGCCTTCGCTGAGTACATCTCCTTCCCGCGGTTCTTCTTGCACAAAGTCAACGAGCTAAGTCATGAGTCGGCAGCCTGCATCGAGCCGACCGGCGTGGCGCTGAATCCGACCAAGACCGCTAGAGTCTGTCCCGAGGACTACGTCGCCGTGATGGGGCCAGGGACAATCGGGCTGTTCGCCGTGCAGACCGCCCGGGCCTACGGAGCGAAAAAGGTGATCCTCTCGGGCTGCAATGACGCCCGGCTCGCCGTCGGCAAACAGCTCGGTGCTGACGAGACCGTGAACGTCTGCACGGAGAACCTGGTCGAAAAGGTCTCCGCGGCCACCAACGGCCACATGGTGGACGTGGTGATCGAGGCCGCGGGCAAGAAGGCGGTTTGGCCATGCCGCTGGTGAGATAAAACATGGTGCCGTCGTAGAGTTCGATATCGGTGGCGCAGATGGCCGCCGCACGCACCCGAACCAGCACGTCGTCCGGCCCGACGCGAG
Source organism: Planctomycetia bacterium (assembly GCA_026401055.1). GTDB lineage: Bacteria > Planctomycetota > Planctomycetia > Pirellulales > Thermoguttaceae > JAPLNP01. The sequence continues at coordinate 17,435 of JAPLNP010000662.1, read as the reverse complement.
GCATCGGCACGTCGTCGCACCGCGCCGTCTTGGGCCCGTGAATACGGATCGCCTTCATGCTCGCCCCAGCAGTCGCCGCCAGTCGCCTTGTGATCACCAAGCATGCCGTTCCATGTTCCAACCTCTTTGGCTTACGCTCGTTTCCGCCGAGCGTACAGCAACATTCCGATCAAGCCGCTGACCAGCAACGCCAGCGTGCCCGGCTCCGGGACAAGCGTCAGGTTGTCCATGGCCACCTGCGGATCGGCCAACGACGTACCGCTCTGCGCCATCATTCCGAAGTAGACGGAGCCGCTGCCCACCGCACTCTCGGTCTTGGTGCCGGTGACCGGCGTGGCCAAGCCGCCGCCGCTTACGGAGTAGTCGAACTTGGTTGGGTCCGCTGCTTCGCGGGTCAACGTGAGTGTAACCATCCCACTGAGGTCGTCCCCGATGTTAATGTATTCTGTCGAGGAGTTGGCATACTCAAGCCGATACGTGGGCGAATACCAGTACTTGAAGAGTCCCAACCGGATGTTTGTGCCCGTGCCATCCAAGCTTGTGTTGAGGGTCAGCCCTCCAACGTGGCTGTTAGCTGGCGACAGCGTGCCTGCATCCACCTCGATCGATACGCGCTGTCCTGCCGCCAAGGTTTCGCCCGTGTTACGGAGGAACCCGAATACCGCGCCCGTTTCACCGAAGGTTGGCACGAACTGCTCGCTGGCGTTGCGGGCATAAGTTGCAGTGGCCGGCGGGTCGGCCGCCCAAATCGTATAAACGTTGTAATCGCTGCTGGTGTCGGCGGAGAAATCGTCAATTATCGTCGCCAAGGCGGTGTTGCCCGCCAACAAGGCGACTGCCACTGCCACAAACACAACCATGCTCAATCGTCGAATCAACATGTCATATACTCCTTATCAAAGTTTCTTACCGAACTCCACACACTGCCGGAACATCCAGCAGCGTCATCTATTTGTGTTCTCCCGAACCTGCGGAGCCCGGCTCGCGCCGGAATCAGCAGAGAGCATTTCGCGGCTGCGCAGAACGATGCCAGACCGCTTCCGGGAGACTAAGCCAGCCAAAGACGGCACCCGACAGCGCCCCCATTGCGATGAAAGGACGACTGCATGCCCACGGGCGCCAGCGCTACCTCGGTACGTAGCAAGAAGAAAAGCCCAGTGTATGATTCTCTCTGTGCAATCTAGTCTGAAGGGCGGGCGAGAGTCAAAGCGAAGTCTTTACGAAAGATCACAAATCTTTTGCGATCTGTCGTAAAGCCGCGCGTCCGGCAGACCACTGTTGCTGGAACGAGCGGCGGAACTCGGCGGGCGTGCGGCCGGTGGCCCGACGAAAGAGATAGGTCATGTACTGGACCGAATGAAAACCCGAAAGCTGAGCGATTTGCTTCAACGGCAGATCGCCGGATCGGATCAGTTCCGTCGCCCGCTCGATCTGCACGCGGCGGATTTCCAGGTGGACCGAGCGGCCCAACAGCGCCTCAAACCGCGTCTCCAGAGTCGAGCGGGAAACGCCGGCCATGTCGACCACGTCGCGCACCTTGATGCCGTCGCACGCATGGTCGTAGATGAAGCGGACGACGCCGGCCAGCTCGGCGTCCTCGATCGCCAACACGTCTGTCGAGCGGCGGCAGACGACGCCCTCGGGCGCCGTGACATACTTTCGTGGGGCAGACATTCTTGTCTGTCCCTGAACTGGCAGGCGAAAACACCTGTCCCACTTCTTCCCGACCATCATCCGATCCAGCAAGGCGGCTGCTTGGTAGCCCAAATGTCGGGTGCCTTGGCTGATGCTGGAAAGCGGCGGCGTGGCAAGCTGGCAGAGCATCTCGTCGTTGTCGACGCCGACCACCGCGACTTCTTCCGGCACCCGCAGGCCAAGCGTCTTGCAGGCCTCAAGGACGTGCCTTGCCCGCTTGTCGCTGGCGGCCATCAAGCCCAACGGTCTCTCGAGCGACTCTAACCATCGGCACATGGCCGCTTGCTGGGGTCCCCATTTGCGAGCCGTTTTGTGGCGGCCCGTATAAATGGAACAGGGAAACCCCGCCTTGTTCACATATTGCTGGAACGCCCGGGCGCGCTCCTCCGACCAACCGTTGATGGGCGTGCGGGGATAGCCGCAGAAGGCGAACCGCCGAAAGCCGCGGTCCAACAAGTGCTGTGCGGCTAGTTGGGCGATGGCCTCGTTGTCGGTGGCGAAATAGGGGATGCCGCTGGCCGGATCGTACCAGCCGTAGCCGCCACCGAAGCCGACCACGGGAATCTTTATCCCGTGCACCGCCTCCGGGACTCGGGGGTGGTCGAAATCCGCGATGACTCCGTCGCCATGCCATGTGCGAAGATCGGGCAGTTGCTGATCCCGGAGGGCGTATTCTTCGATGTACACGCTCCAGTTGCGCACTTCCTGCACGTAGGCCGCCACGCCCTCGATGATCTTCAAGTCATAAGGCAACGTGGCGTCGTAGATTAGCGCGACATGCCGCATCTTCACGATCGAGATCTGCTAGAGGTGGAATCTGTCCTAGTAGGCGGCCAGAGCTAATCCTGTGAGTTCAGTTGGGGCGACAGTTGTACTGTCGCCCCGGGGTGGCAGTACAACTGCCACCCCAACATCCACAATAAAAGGATTGGCCGCCTACTAGAGCGGGAGACGGGGATCGAACCCACGACGACCAGCTTGGGAACCATTACGTGACCACCGGCCGAGTAGCAACAACGTTCCTATTCTTCCCTAGTTTACGACGGTTTCGCCCAAGTTTCAAGGGTGCGCGTAGACATGCATGTTCCTGCGAGGAAAAGCGGTACGGAGCGGTGAAAGACGGTACGGACCGTCTTTCAGATGGCGCGACCGATGACGCGCACCGATCGACAAGACAAGCCCATTGACTTTAGCGCACCTTTACAGCGATTCATTCCATCTTTATCCGCAGGTCGCGCGCCAGGTCGCGGCAGTACGCTTTTTTGTCGACAGGGTACCCCGCACGCAAACGGGTGAGAGCGCTATGCTGAAACACTTCACAAAACGGCTTAAGGCGAGCGGCAGCGAGCGACATAGACGCATCGTTTTTCGGCAGCTTCTCCTGCGCCTGCAACCGGGCGCGCTCCAAGATGGCATAATCGACGCTCATCCGCGATACCTTCACTCGATCGAGTACCGCCGGCTCGCCAGCCACGAGGCCCTCGGCCTGTTGCCATAGTTCGTTGGCCTGGATGAGCAAGGGATCGTTCAGGTGGGGGCTATCGACCTCCGCGTATTCGCCGACGTGAATATTTTCCCGCTCGACGCGGTCGTGGAGCAGGTCGATGTACGTGCGGATCGGCGCGGCCGCCTTGCCGTAGTAGGCGCTGAGGAACTCGTTGATGGCAAGGTTGGCGTCGTAGTTCGGGTTCCAGAGAAGCTTGGCGGTCATGTATCCGCCCAACGCCGCCAACTCGCTATCGGCCGTGTCGGGCGTATCGGCCTCGTAGACGCCCTGGACGTTGTGGGCGACGAAGAAGCGGATGTTCGGGCCGCGGACCCTCAGGTTGGGGAAAGGCAACAGATAATGGTGAAAATCGGTAGTGTAGTCAAATACCCAGAGTCGCGGGGCGATTTTCGCCCAACCCGCCAGGTCGGCACAGAACGACCGATTGTTCGGATAGTCGCACTTGTCCAAGGGGTGAGCGAAGCAGCACCAGGCCGAGCAAATCCGGATCAAAACGTTGGGGCGGGGTCGAAGGTCTTTGGGCGGGCGGCGGGTCCACTCATAGGCCAGCGTCTCGACGATCTTATCGGGAAACTCCTTCTCCACCGCCTCGGCCACGCGATTGACCAGTTGCAGCACGGGCGCCATCTGCGAATCTTCTCGTCTGGCCAACTCTTGGCAGGCTGGGCACTCGCAGTGATTGTCGCAATCGTTCTGCGAAACCGAGAACATCGTGGCGTCCGGCTGGGCCCGCATCGCTTCGCGGATGCCCTCGGTGCAGATGCGGATCACATCCGGGTTGGTGCAGCAAAGCTGCGCATACCCGTCCTTGCGTTGGCCTTTGACCAAGGAGAAGTACTCCGGATGCTCCCGGTAATACTTATCCGGCGGCACCAACCGCGCAAACGTATGGCAACCCAATCCTTGGCCGAACAGGACCTTGCCGCCGTGTTTTGCTTCCATCCAGCCGTTGATGGGGTTCACACGGTTCCGGGCGAACCAGTCGCCGTCGTGACAGTCATATACATTGGGCTCGCGGTATTTGAGCACAGGCACCTGCCGGTCATCGATCGGGCCGACGGCCAATCGCGTGGATTTCGGAATGCGGCTGAGCCCGGGCGTGAACCAGCGGCACCCCAAATGGTCCTCCAGAAGCCCGTACACGCCATACATGTTGCCCCGCAATTGCCCGCCGGCGATGAGCAGGCATTCGCCCACGGTACGGATCACGTACCCTTCCTGGCCAAGGGCGGCAAAATCGATCGCCACGCCCAGTTTCCGCAGGTGGGCGTTGTCGCCGAGGATGATCTCCTTTGGACCTTGCGGCTGTTGGTCGGAGACGATCGGCAGTGACGCCACTGCGGCGTTCCATGAGAGGCTTCGATTCATCGTGTGATTGCTCCCAGCAATTGTCAGGAGTCCCGCAAAAGTTCCCGCTCCAGGCACCGATCGAGGGTTGGTCGGGAGCGGGGAGCAATTTGGTGGCAGGTTGCTACTTGGCCAGCAGCCGCCGGGCGAAAATCTCCGCCACCGGGTTGCCTGCCGTCCGACCGCTCAAGGCGACCTGACAGACGCACCAGTGGCCCTTGCCGTCGGGCTTCCAGCCGGCAGCCATGTGCTTGAAGCTCAACAGGATGGGCTCCCAGCCCGTTGCCTCGAACGTCGGCGCGTTCAACAGTGGCGAGGGCCGATTGAGTTTGGCATTGTACCAGAACTTGAAATCCTCCGGCAGGAAACCCTCGACGAGCCGATGCCCGGTCGCCCGGGAGACGAAATGCGCTCCCGTCTTCTCAGCCGCGACGACCACCTCGTCTTGCCCGATGCGATGTTTGCCCGCCGGCAACTCGAGGAATACCGCCCTGGCGCCCTTCCGGACCGCCTCGGCAACCTCCTTCTCGACCTTGGCGAAGGCCTTTAGGTCGTCGACCAAGATGGCGTCGTCGGCCTCCATCGGGCCGGCAACGACCGGTTGTGAGCCCAATTCTTTGGCCAATTGGGCCGCCTTCCCATCAGGCGGGCCGATCACAAACAGCCGCCGCAACTTCAAGTCGTTCGGCCGCGGGAAAACGTCGAGCACAAGCGACGTATCGTGCAGCAGCTTGCCGCCGGCGTCCAGCAGGCCCAAGCGAACCGTGACCGCGGCCCGGCGCTGAACCTCGGGGGCCTCAAAACGCACAGTGCCCCGATAGGCGGAGTCAAACGCGGGCACGTCGGCAGCGGTGGATCCGGCCTGGAGCACCTTGCCGTCCAATTCGAGTTGATAGTGCAGCGTGGCCCCGGCGGGCGCGTCGCTGCGATCGTTGCAGACCCAGGCTTCCAGGCCCATCGTTTCGCCCGCAAAGAAAGCCCGGCGATCCGTCCGCAGATTCACCGCCAACGGCGTCAGCACGTCACGATAAACAAACCAGGCCGGCTTGGGCTGGCGATCACAGTCGACGATGGCCTTCATCCAACCGTCGGGAAAGGTATCGATGAACAAGTGAATGGCGAAACTGTGCATGCGGCAATCGCGGCGAAATGCCTCCGCCACTAACCGTGTGGCCCAGGCTTGGTGGGCTTGGCTCCGCGCCACCCATTCGGCAAGCGTGTTTGGCGTCTCGAAAAAATTGGGGTGCATCGTTCCGGTCTGAGCGAAGGGGATTTTGTCGGGCGACCAATGTCTTTCCTCATCAGCCGTCTGAGGCAGCCATGGCTTGGGATAGTACTTGCGCATCAATTCCACCGGGTCGAGCCCCTCGGCGCCAAACTCGCCGCAGCCGTAGACCCAACCGGGCTTGACCGGCTGCCAGTAACCTTTGTGGAGCGCGCCCATTTCGACGCCTTGCCCGTTGTACCAGGCCGTATAGCAATGGTTATCGGGCAGTCCCGGGCCGGGCGGGTCGAAGTCGCCGTCGACCGCCTTGCTCACCCGATCCGGATTGGCCATGTGCACCACCATGTCGGCCGCTTCGAACAGGTGGGTCAATTCCGGACGGACAAGGTTCCGTTGCCCTTGGCCCTCGCCGAGGGTGAACGGGTTGGCCGCATTGAACGGCTCGTTGAAATAGGTTACCAGGATAGCCGACGGGTGAGACCGAATCAGCCGCTCCATCTCTTCGGCTTGGCGCACCGCCTCGCAGAACTGACTTCTGGGGATGGCATAATGCAGCGGCATGTCGGTCTGTAGCATCAACCCCAACCGATCGCAGTAGTCGTAGATCTCACTCGGGGGAATGTACTGGGTGAGACGGATGAAGTTCATGCGCGTGATCTTGGCCAACAGGATATCGTCGATCAATCCGTTCCAATCCTTCCGTAGGACTCGTTGCACAAGAGCACCGTGGATGTCGGCCCCGCGGAGCTTGATGGGCCGGCCGTTCAGGTACATCCGCCCCTTGGGCTCCTTAACGCGTTCCATGCGAACCAATCGCATTCCGAACTGGCGTTTGCCGGTGTCCAGCAGCTTGCCCTTGCTATTGAACATTTTCACCTGAAGTTGATACAGCCACGGGGTCTCCGGTTCCCAAAGACGGACTTGTGGGATCACCAGCGGAATTTTGTAGCGGTTGACGCCCGGGCACACGCTCAGATCCATGGGTTGCCGGTTTTGCTCGGTGCCTGGAATCTGTGTGCCCTTGGGCGCGTACGTCTTGCCGATAAAGACCGCAGCGGGAAAGTTTTGTCCGAACAGCGACAATTGGATTGCCACCTGCTGCGGCTTGGCGTCGCAGCCAAAAAGTTCGATCCAGGCCTCGGCCTTGCCCTCCTCAAGCAAGGGCCGAACGAAGATGTCGTGGACGAAGATCCGCGGGCGAGCCTCGATCGACACGTCCTGATAGATTCCCATCCCCGGTGGGCAGACATGCCAGCCCACTTGCGGATCGTCCCAGCCCGGACCGACGACGGCAATCTTATTGCCGAAAAGATAAGCACCAAGACGTCCGGTCTTCGGGTCGCTTCCCGAGTTGCCCGACGTAACATAATCGTTGAGGACCCTGATCGTCAGAACGTTCTTGCCGACACGGACATGCGGGGTACACTCGAACTCAAAGGGTGCAAAAAAGCCTTCGTGGCAACCGAGCAGAGCGCCGTTGACGAAGACCTGTGCCTTGTAGTCGACGCCCTTGAAGTGGACGAAAACCGCACCCTTTTCCATCATCGCCGGCGTGACGTCGAACTCGGTGCGATAGTAGGTCGCCGCCCGGCCCATCGGCAAGCCATAGTGTGGGATATTGACCCGCTGCCACTCTCCTTTGCCGGCCAACGTAACGCCGGCAAAATCGGCCCGGTCGGCCTCGGTCTCTACCCGCCAGTCGAACGCTTTCAGCCCGATGCGGATGCGGCTGTCTTCCAGGGCGGGGCTCAGATCCTGCAAGTACGGGGCATGAAGGTCTCGCTGGCGCTTCAGCTCCTCGCGGAGTTGTTCCGCCGTCGTCATTTTTGCGCCCGGCTGAAATGCCGAAGCGATGCCGGCCGCATCGAGCGGCAACACGTGCTCGGACAACTTCGGGGGCTCGATGGGCACCAACCGGCGATCGTGATAGTCCGACTGTTGCCAGGCGCCGATTTCGGCGAACTTGTCCTTGGGCCGTTCACCGTTCTGCGTCATCGCCGAACGCACGCCGGCATACAGGCTGCCCGCCAGGAGGAGGCCCAAAAGGACGGATGCGGCTCTCATCATGTCATGCTCCTATTTCGGGTCAGGCCCTTGTGCCGTCTCGAACGTCATCGGCTCAAGTCGCGGAAGCAGCAAATGAATGACGGCGGTGGCCACCAAGTATACCGTCCCTACGATCAGGAATGGGATCAGGTAGCTCTTTTCGCCGTATACGGTCTCCGTCCAATCGAGAATGTAACCAACCATCGTGGAGAAAAACAACATTCCCACGCAAGAGGCCGATCCGCCGATGCCGACGACCGAACTGACCGCCTTGCGCGGTACCGTGTCGGAAACGATGGTAAAGAGGTTTGCGGCATAACCGGCGTGCGCGGCGGCGGCGATCCCAACCAGGAACATGGCTGCCCACATGTTCGTCACCTGCGAGACACAGGCGACCGGGATCGTACACAGGGTGCATACCACGAAAGCGGTCTTGCGTGCGACATTGATGCTAGCGCCCCGGGTAATCAGCCACGAGGAGAGCCCACCCCCGCCAATGCTGCCCACGCCGGACATCAAATACACCAGCAGCAGCGGCCAGAACACGTGTTGCAGGTCGATGCCGTAGTTGTTCTTGAGAAACTTTGGCATCCAGTACAGATAGAACCACCACACTGGGCCAATCAGGAACATTGGCACTGCATACGCCCAAGTCTGGCGGTATCGTAGGAGGCTGAGCCAAGCGATCTGTCCGGGCGGATCGGGCGGATCGCTGCGAATGTAAGCCAGTTCCGCCGCCGCAACCCGCGGATGCCGTTCGGGGCTGTCGTACATCATCAGCCAGAAGAAGAGCCACACAAACCCCATCGCACCGGTCACGTAGAACGCGGCGGGCCAACCCCACCCCATCTGTTCGACCACAAAGGGGACGGCGTAGGCGGCGGCGATAACGCCCACATTGCTGCCGCTGTTGAACAGTCCGGTCGACAACGCCCGTTCGCGCTTGGGATGCCACTGGCCGACGGCCTTGATCGCGCCGGGGAAATTGCCGCTTTCGGCCAGCCCTAGGGCAAAGCGGGCCGCGCTGAATCCGGCCACCGATAGCATGGCCGGCGTCAGGCCGCCCAAGAAAGTTCCGGCCAATACGGCATTCAGCCACGGCAACCCGAAATCAACCAGAGGGCCTATTAGTCCATGCGCCATCGCGACCAAGCTCCACAGGCCGACCGCCACGGCAAGGCCTTTTCGCACGCCGATCCGATCCATGATCCTTCCAGCCGCCGCATAGCCGAAGGCATAGGCCAACGTGAAGGCGCTCACGATGAGGCTGAAGTTGCTCTCCGTCCAATGAAACTCTTCGGTCAGTCTTGGTCCCAGAATCCCGAAGACCTGGCGGTCGACGTAGTTCAACGTGGTGGCGCAAAATAATAGCGCACAGACGACCCAGCGGTAATGGCCGCGTTTCGCTGGGGAGCAGCCGCCTACATCGGCCGACGCCGGGCGTTTCTTGCGTGTGATGGTCTTGAGCATCCTCGTTCACCTATCCGGCGCACGCCCGGCAAAACTGTTCTGCAGTGTGGCGCATTTCTTCCTCGGTCGACAGGATCGAGACACCAAATCCCGCGCCCAATCCCGGATCGACCACCCCGATGCTGATAGTCATGGCGCGGCTCAGGAGGTCGTCGGACCGCGGATAAGCGCCTTTGCCGTAAGGCCGGCCAATTGCCTCGAGGTGGCGGTTGACGTGTTCGATGTTGGCGTAGACGTGCCAGCCGCTCTGGTCGACGGTTTTGCTGTTCAGGGCGCGGCTCACCCGCGCGGCGTTTTCGGCATCGTCAAAAATCACAGTGCACAACGTGGCACACTCCCCCTCGGGGTCGTTTAGAGTGCGAAATGTGAAACCTTTGGCGTCGGCAATCAGCTCCTTGAATCGCCGCTTCTTGGCGTGCATCGTAGCGACCAGCGCGTCGAGCTTGCGGAATTGGGCCAGCGCCACGGCGGCCAGCAACTCGTTGACGCGGAAATTCATGCCGAGGATTGTGCGGTGGCCAACTTCCATGCCCCTTCGCAAGGGCGCGTGTCCCTGATCGTGAAGGGCGAAGGCGCGCTCGTACAGGTCCTCATCGCCGGTAATAAGAATGCCGCCGTCGCCAGTCGTGATGGTCTTGAAGACGTTCAAGGAAAGCGCGCCGGCGCGGCCGATGCTGCCGAGCTTGCGGCCGTGGTACGAGCCGCCCGCCGCTTGGCAGGCGTCTTCCAGCACCAGCAGTTCGTGCTTTCGCGCAAGGGACATGATGGCATCCATGTCACAGGGGTTGCCCAGCATGTGGACCGGCATGATTGCCCGGGTTTTGGGGGTAATGCGACGTTCGATGTCTTCGGGATCGATCGTGAGGCTGTCATCGATCTCGGTGAGCACGGGCACGCCGCCCGCGAAAATGATCGCCGCGTAGGACGCCACGAACGTGTAGGCCGGCACGATGACCTCGTCGCCCGAAATCAACCCCATCGCCAGCAGACTGATCCATAACGCGCTGGTGCCGGAATTGATCAGCAAAGCGTGCTTCACGCCGCAGTACTCCGCGAACTCCCGCTCGAAGGTGTGGGTCTTGTGCAGGAACTTCGGATTGTCGGCGCTGCCATAGCGAAAGAGATGGCCCGACTCGATGACTTCGAGGACCTCCCGCTTCTCTTCTTCACCGATCCAATAGAATCCGGGCCCCGGCATGGCGCGTCTCTCCTTCAATTGATAGGACGAAGTCAGCCGATCAGTCTTTCTACGTCTGCCGCTAGTTCGTCGACACACAGGTTGAAAGACCGTTTTCCTTGTTCCACGGTGCTGTTGCGCGGGTCGTCCCGCACCACATGATCGCGATGGTACTGCGGGGTAAACCCGGGACCGTCGACGATCGAGAACTCCCAAGTGCGGATGGGGACGTCACGGCCAGGCAGCGTGCCGAGGTCAACCGAATGACGGTTGTAGTGCATCATTAACGACGTTTCCACCGAGTCGGCATGCCCGGCCCTGCCGTCCAGAACCTCTTGGGGGAGTGTCAGACGCCAGACCAGCTTGGCCGGACTCGTGTTGCTCAATTCGACGCAGAGCCGGTTGATCACTTCCATGTGATTGACCGCACCGTGCCCATTGGCGATGCAAATGTACCGATAGCCCTGGCCGATGAGGATCCGCAGCTCGGCCGCCAGGTGGATCGCAAAAACTTCTTCCGGCAGGTAATGGCTGTCCCACAACCGGCCGGGAAAGTCCATGCCCACGATGCGCGTCCCCGGCTCGAAGCCGAACGACTCGACTTGGGCGGGACATCGCTCCCGCTCGGTGCCCATCATCAGGGTTGGCAACACGACGCCCTTCCGCAGCTTTCGGCAACAGGCGTGTGCTACCCGGGTGCAGTTGATCGCGTCCGTTCCCAGCGGCAGGTGGGGGCCGTGGTATTCCAGCGGTCCCACCGGCACGAAGATCAACGGACAGGCGTTCCGCCGCTCCACCAACTGTGCGGGACGCAGCCACTGGTAACGCGTTTCAAATTCCGCCAGCGTTTCTTGATGTTCCATAAGAAAGGCCCTTATAGTTCAAGCCGTTCGGCTTCCTCTCTGGCAATGCGACACCAGGTAATAACGTTCTCCGGCCGGTATGCCAGAGTGTGATTGTCTTTCATCAGCACTTCTACGACGCAGCCACGGGTTTTCGCCAGGGTTTCGTGGAGCGATTTGCGCAGAGATTCGAAATCGACGCGTGGCACGGCGAGGCTGGCCGGATTGGGCTTCAAAGACAAAACGTATTTGTTGCCAAGGCCGGCGGCCATCCTCTCCACGTCCGCCCAGGGGGAGCAGGAGACGCGCCGTAGTCCGTGATGCCGGCGCACGACGTGCCATCGCCCTTCGAGAGGCTCGCAACAGCCGTAGCAGGTCAGCCCGAACCGCTCCATGATCGGCTGCTCGCAGGGAAAGATGAACTCCTCGTACATTGCGGGAGAGACGTGAAGCGTTTCCTGGCTTTCGGTGAAGCCCCACAAGTCCCGCGTCCGCACGTGACCCTGAAAATCCTTTCGCGGCAGCTCGTCGGTAAAGCCGAATCCCCCGGAGCCCACGTAGGCGCCGTCGTTGTTGAGGCTCAGCAGACCGTTGGCCTCGAGGTAATCGAGCTTGTCGAGGTAGCCTTGCGACACACGGTGCAGCAATTCCTTCAACTCGTCGGGATTTTCGATGAAATCGCAGAGCACGTTTTCCAGGCCCCGCAAGACGGTCGCCAGCCGGGTCGGTCCCAGCGACCACCACCACGTGCCCTTGAGGCGGACCGTAAGCAGATCGCCCAAGACGTCCTTGGCAATGGCGAGACAGCCGTGGGTGGTTTCCCAGTCGATTTCGAATTGCGGACGGTGCAGCTTCTTCAGATCGGCGGCATAATCCTTGATCGCACCTTCCCAGACAAAGGAGCCCGCCGCGTCGGTTCTATGGTAGCTTGGCCGAAGTCCCCAATCGTCCGGCGAAGCCGTGTAGGGGATGTCGAAAAAGGGCTCGACCGGCTTGTCGTCGCCCATCACCTCGCCCCAGAAGATTTCTTTGCGGAGATCCATCTCCCAGCGGCGGGCGAGGTTGTCCCGGCACTCCATCTGGGCTTCGGTGATGATCTCGTTCCAGCCGTTTTCCGGGTCGCACAAGATCACGGGCCGCACGCGCTCCAGTTGGTTCAGGCTGGTCCACAAGCGGCGTATGGCGGCCTGCCTGGGAGAGGCGGCGATGGCTGCGACTCTTTCGGCCAACTTGCGAAGCACGCCTCGGTCGTCGGGCGTTATGACCAGATCTTCACGCGTGAATCCAGTCGAGATTCTTCCCGAGGCAGTCTGGTTCAGGCCGGTCGACTTGCCGTTGCCGTAGTTCTCCACGCATGCACTCCCCACTCATGTGCTCCAACCAAGGCGGGCTGCCCGCTACTGATCCTCAGAAAGTCCATGTGACACGTTTAGCAGCCGCTCAGAAAGTCCATGCGACACGTTTAGCAGCCGCCGGAACGGCGGCTCGCGGCCGAAACGGGGCCGCCGTGCCGGCGGCCGCTAAACAGCCATCTCGCATTAGCTTTCTGAGGATCAATGAAGTCCAAAGTCATTCTTGAACAACCGCTGAAATGGACTCGGCCACCTCGATGGACAAATGTGACCTGTAACCGTTCACGGGGCAACTGTCATCCTGAGCGCAGCGAAGGATCTCGTCCGCTGTGTACATCGGTCCGAGATCCTTCGCTGCGCTCAGGATGACAGGTATCTTACCGGGCTGTGAACGGCTACATGTGACCCTAGCAGACTTCATTTCCTCGGTCAACGCTTTGGCACGATCACGGTCCGTAACCTTTCTCAAGAATCGCGACCACCTTGAAGCGCGCGTAGCTTCTCACAAACCACGTGACGAAAAACGCTTTCGCTGCCGTTTTTACGGGAAATCGTGGCGTTGCGCCCAGTCGTCGATCATGGGGTTGCCGAGAAACTCAGAGGAGGCGTGACTTGCTCTTAGGCGAGATTTGCGCAATCCGCCGTCATTTTGCGAATAGCTCTCAGGAAGGCATAATACCCAGGAACCGGGCAGTCTTCTGCTGCCGTCTTCCATTTCCGTGTCCACAGCGGAACCAGCGATTCCATTCCGCGGTGGTTTCATGCTATCCTTAGAAAGAATCACGTCGCACAAAGGTACTGAGTTGACTTGGCGTTCGGGAGACCATGTGTCATGGCCCGCAACCTCCGCCGCAAGCACGTGGTGTTGGCTTTTCCGGTATCGGTGCCGTGGATGGCGCTGGTCTTTCGTGGCGCGACCGACTATGCGCGGGAGCATGGCGGCTGGAACTTCACCAGCAGTCCGTCGACGCTGATCGGGACCAAGGAGCTGGCGCTGGATGCCTACGCGCTCCAAGGCATGGCAGCCGACGGCGCCATCGCGGCGATCAGCGACCGCAGCGAGGCCCGCATCGCGCGAGGACTGCGATTTCCGGTGGTTAACTTTTCCGGATGCCTCCACAATTGCGGGTTGCCCCAGGTGACGTGCGATGATTACGCGATCGGCCGTCTGGGCGCGGAGCACCTGCTGGCGCACGGACTGCGGCGGCTGGCCTACCACGGACTGCTGGGGACCTGGTACTCCCAGGAGCGGCAGCGGGGCTTTGTCGAGCGGGCCCGCGAGGCCGGCGTGGCTTGTGACGTGTTTGAGATGCCCGCCTGCGAGAATCCCCGCGCCTCCTGGCGTCGGCGAACGGCCCCGCTCAGCCGATGGCTCAAGACGCTGCGGCCGCCGGTAGGCGTCATGGCCATGCACGACTATCGAGCGCAGGTGATCATCGACGCGTGTGCACAACTCGGGCTAGATGTGCCGCACGACGTGGCCGTGCTGGGCGTCGACGATAATGTGACCGTCTGCGAGTTCTGCCAACCCACGCTCAGCAGCGTGTCGCGCAACGGCTGGCAGGTCGGCTACGAGGCGGCCAAATTGCTGGACCGCCTGATCGCGGGCCGGCACGACCCGGAATCCATGATCCCCATCGCGCCGGACGGCGTTGTCGCCCGACGGTCGACAGACACCCTGGCGGTCGACGACCCGCACGTTACGGTCGCAGTGCGCTTCATGCACGATCATCTCGGCGAGGCGTTCGGCATCGACCAGTTGATCGAGCACGTTCCGGTCTCGCGCCGGCGGCTGGAAATGCAGTTTCACCGGCTGTTGCAGTGTTCGCCGCACGAGTATCTCTGCCGTCTGCGGGTGCAACGGGCCAAGCAGTTGCTGGCTGGACCGGAGCACGTCAAGATGCAGAAGATCGCCGCCGCCTGCGGTTTTCCCACAGCCCAGCAAATGCGGTTGGTGTTTTCTCGCCTTACCGGCATGACCCCGCAAGAATTCTGTCGAACCCTTCACCGCAGGGCGGCCGGTACGGCCAAGAACTCCGCGTCGCCGCGGTAGCAGGCTTGTCGTCGCTCTTGCTTCCGCCCCAAGCCAGTGGTCCGTCAGTCCTTATATTGTGGATGTTGGGGTGGCAGTTGTACTGCCATCCCGGGGCGACAGTACAACTGTCACCCCAACTGACTCACACAATTAGCCTTGACGGACCACTAGGCTTTGTCGGAAAAGGCTGTCGGTCATCCTGAGCGGAGCGAAGGATCTCTTCCCTTGCCGCAGATTCTTCGCTTCGCTCAGAATGACTACCGGCGGCTCCCGGCATTTTCCGACAAAGCCTAGCATAGATGGAGCCCGGAGATCAACACGTCTCCTCGTCTCTCTTTTCCCCTGATCCCACCAACGTCATCGCCCCCCGGGAGTGCTATTCGCACGGCTGTTGCGGATTGCGCAAATATTAACTAGTGACTCCTGCAAAGAACAACTACGATGAAAAATGCCGTGATGAGAGAGTGAAACGGGAGTGCGTTTTCGGCAGACTCATCGATCATTGAAGGCAGCGACAACGTCCGGCTCGATCGGGTAACGGTTCTCGACCCGGCGACTACGGACTCTAACAGCCCCTGAAGGGGAAACCGTGGCGACTGAAGGTTTCCCTCCCTTGAGACGACAGGGGATCCAGTGGAAAGGCAGGCAATAGGTCAGGCTAGGCCTGACGGATTGTGGCGGATTGGGTCAGGCACGGCCTGACCCAAAACTCGTGTTGTGTCGGCAGGCGTACCGCCGGCATGGAATGAGCTAAACCTTCTATTTCAGGAGATGTGTCATGTTGTGTCGAACTGTGAGTCGAATCTGTGTGTTTCTGATCGTGTTGGCGGCCACCGGTTGGCTGGCCGGGGCGTGCCCTGCCTGGGCTTCGACCATTGAGCCGGTGGACTTCGACACCTACAACTACGGCAACGTGGTCGGACAGGACGGTTGGGCATACTCATTTACCCCCCAATCTCCCATCGCCAGCATCGCGGACGGTACGGGTTACGACACCACAAAGGTCCTCGGCGTTGGCGCCACTGAGGTTTGCGCTCAACGACTCTTTACCGGCGGTTCGATCTATTTCGCTGCCACCGAGACGGCCGTTGAACAGGACTTTTGGGCGCAAGCCACCACCAGCACTAGTACGATCTATGGCGGCGCCATGGTCGGCGTTCCCCTGCCTGGCGGGCCTGACGGCTGGGGAGGCGGAGGCCCAGTATTCGGAGTAGTTGGCGGCAAGTTCTATGTCAGATCCGCAACGGATGTCAAATCCTATGGCGATGCCATAACGGTCGGCGACTGGTACGACGTTAAGCTTACCATGAATTTTGCCGCCAATACGGCATCCCTGTCTTACAAGGACCTGACGACGGGCGGCGAGTGGACCTCCGGCGGCGCTGGTCTGCAAGACGTTGCCATGTACTACGCCGCCAGTACGACGCCGGGACATATCGGCGACTATGAGACAGCCGGTTACGTCGTGCGTTTGAATAATGGTGGCACGGTCGACAACTTCAACGTTCCTGAGCCGGGCACGTTGGCCCTGCTAGGGACCGCGCTGCTGGGCTTGTTGGCCTATGCCTGGCGGAAGCGCAAGTGACGGGTGATTGAGGATCTGTAATTTGGGTTTTGCAGCTTGTGGGAGCGGCTCGCGCTAAGCTGCCGCTCCCGCAGGCGGCCCAAGCACGACTTGCGGCCCTCGGCTTTCGCGGCACAAGAGCCTTCCGCGTTCAGTGTAGTTCTCCAACACCCTAATGGGAGTGCACACAGTGATAAGGATCGCCAGTTGCACGGTTGCTGTCGGGATGACAGTTGTCTTGCTGGCCGGACCGGTGGCGGCGGCAACCAAGGTCTTCTTGCTGGGCGGCCAGTCCAATATGGTGGGGTATGGCGTCGTCGCGGAGCTCGCGCCGCCCTACAGTGAATCCCAGCCCAACGTGAACTTTTGGGATAGTGGAAGCAATCAGTGGACCGCGCTGCGAGGCGGCTTTGGCAAGACGGCCGCCTATTTCGGACCCGAGATGAGCTTCGGAGCCACGCTCAAAACCCTCTTTCCAACGGATGACATCTACTTGGTCAAATATGCGGCCGGCGCCACGAACTTGGCCGTCAATTGGAACCCGGATGGGACCGGTACGACCTACAACGCCTTCCAATCGACGGTCAACGCTGCCCTCGATGATCTCCGCAGCAAGGAACTTTCTCCCACCATCAGTGGCATGATTTGGATGCAAGGCGAAGAACATGCGGAATCACTCTCCCTGGCGACGGCATACGGCGCGAATCTCGAACATTTCATTGACACTGTGCGGGACCAATTCAACGCATCCGACATGCGGTTCGTTATCGGCCGCATCACGACTTGCTTTGACACCCATCCGGCCGGCGGCAATGCCTTGGTCCGGGCTGCCCAGGAGACAGTTCCGGCGGTGGTCGGCAACGCTTCGTGCATCGACACCGACCTCCTGCAAATCGGCAGTTATGCCGGACACTACGGAACGCAAGGGCAGATCGAGCTGGGTATCCGTTTTGCCGACGAGTTCGTTCAAACGCCCGAGCCCTCAACGCTGATCCTGTCCGGCACGGGTCTGCTGGTCTTGGCTGGTTATTGGTGGCGAAACCGAAAGGTCTTTGTTACCCGATGGCGGGCGGGTTGTCCATGAAAGCCGATTCCCCCTCGGCCTTGCGTATGATAGAATCCAGGGCACGGGTTGGGGTCGGGCGGCGTCGATCCTCCCCTACCGAAAAGAAGGA
>JAPLNP010000053.1 GCA_026401055.1 Planctomycetia bacterium | reverse complement strand
GAAGCACGGTTTCGATGGGCCGCTGGAGATCGTCCGTTTTCATGGCGACGGCGGGCTGATCGACGACCGACTGCCCTTTCACGTCGGCCGAGGGCACGTCGATCACGGCGCCCAGGGCAGTGACGGCCTCGATCCGGCCGGAGGGCTGGACGACGGGCTCGCTCACCAGAGGGGCGGCAAGCGTGGTCTCCCAAAAAACGTCGGGTTTGTCCATGGCCATGGCCGAGACAAACATGCCCGGCAGGTTCAGCCGTCGCCGCGCGAGAAACAGCGTTTCGCCCACGGCGGTCACCGGCTGGCGAAAGAGGCTGTCCTTGCAGGCGACCCACTCGGTGCGGAAATTGCCCAACGAGGACTGGACCTCGTACTTCGTCAGGCTATTGCCGGCGATCCAGAAGGCGTCGCGGACCAACAAGGGGAAGCGGACGAGGTCCCGCTCGTTGCCGGCCTGGATTTGGGCGACCTTTTCCAGGGGCTTCTTGGTGTCGGTGCCGCTGAGCCGAAACGCCGTGACCCAACCCTGGTCCGTCGTCACGAGCAGTTGCGCGCCGGCCACCAGCGGCGAGGCGTCGACGTGACCGGGCAATTCGATTTCCTGCACGGGCGTGAACGCCGGCTGTTTCTCTTCCGCATCGAGCGAGAAGAGCCGCAGGACGGCGTTGTCGACGCCGCGATTCTCCGCCACGACCAATAGCCGGCTGAGGATGACCGGCGCTGCGGTGATGCTGCCCGGCTCGTGCGATAGGTAGACCACCTGCTCGCACGTGCCGTCGGCCGCGAGGACGTAGAGATTCGAGTGTTCGGCGATCTGGTAGATCTTCGACCGTTTGGCGTCGACCGTGGGCGCCACGGCCAGCGGCTGCGGCAGTTGGTTGAAGCCGGGCGAGTTGCCCGAGGCCAGATCGATCGAGACCAAACGTCCGGCGGCGGTGGCCACCAGGACGCGATTGCCGTCGATCACCGGATGGGCGTCGAACCGCCCGCCGACCGCGTGCCGCCAGCGGAGCTTGCCGGTCTTCGCCTCGACCCGCGCCAGCGCGCTGGCGGCGGCGTCGACCAGCAGGGCGTCGCTGCCGGGCTCGCCGGCCACGGGCGTCGGCGGGAAGCCGAGGCTCGAGCCGTTGGTCTGGTAGCCGACGAAGCGGCGCCAAAGGACCTTGCCCGTGGCCGCGTCCAGGCCGTAGGCGGCTCCCTCGGCCAGGACGTAGATCACCTGGCCCTGGGCGCCGGGCGCCTCGCGCGCCAGTGCCCGGCACGCCAGAGTCATCTCGGTTGGCTCCGCCGCGGCGGGATCGGACTTCTGGGCCGCCTGGGCCTCGACGACCGTCTTGACCGACGTCTTCTCGGCCACGGACACCTTCAAGATCGCCTCGCGCAGCCGGGCGTCGTCCAACAGATCGGGATAGTCCTTCAACAGCGACTTGCGGATCCGATAGCCGTCCTCGGTCTTGTGCTCGTCGACCGCCTTTTGAATCGCGGCGACGGCCTTGGTGAGTTCGGCCTGGCGGGCGATCTGGCGCTCGGTCAGGGCGAGCCCGGCCTCGATGTCGTCCATCAGCGGCTTGTTCTGGGCCGACTTGGAAACGTACTTCCCGATCAGCCCCAGCGCCTCGCGGGTCTGCTCGACCAGGACGGGGTCGGTTTTCTCCTTGGCCTGCTTGGCCAGGCCCTCGGCGATCTTGGTCAGCATCCCTTGCAGTTCGGGCTTGGCTTCGCGGAAGGCGGTCTCCTCGTCGATTTCGTCCAAGACCTCCTTGGACGTGTCGAGCGCCTTGCCGTAATCGGTGGTCACGTCGGTCGCCTGGCGCATGAGGCACAGACCCATTCGAACCCGGGCGAGACTGGCCGCCTCGTGTTTCGAGTACGTGGCGAGGAACTGGTCGTACATGTCGCTCGCTTGGGTGTAGGAGCCGTCCCGGTAGAGTTGGTTGGCCGCCTCGATCATCTCGTCGCCGCTTTGCGAGAGAAGCGACCAAACCAGCCCTCCACCGAGGAGCACGAGCAGCAACAGCAGCCCGCCGCCAAACAATATCAAAGGGGAATCCCAGACGTTCTCCCTCCGACGTCGACCCCCCTTCGGCAGAAACACGCGGAAGAAGTTCCTCGGGGTCAGTCTCGGTCGAACGGGGGCCAAAGGGCCGCCCTCGACGACCGCCCCGGCATCGAAGGCGGCGCCCGCAGACACGACCTCGACCGGCTCGGCGTCCACGACCACCTCGCCGACAACCACGTCACCGGTTACCACCTCGCCGACGAGCACTTCGCCGGGGACGACTTCGGTGGGCACGACTTCGTAGGGGATGACTTTGTCGGCGGCGGGCTTGGCTGC
The DNA here is from genome assembly GCA_026401055.1 of Planctomycetia bacterium. Taxonomy (GTDB): domain Bacteria; phylum Planctomycetota; class Planctomycetia; order Pirellulales; family Thermoguttaceae; genus JAPLNP01. The sequence goes on along the minus strand of JAPLNP010000053.1, from coordinate 9,926 downwards.
CGGCGGCGCGGCCGCAGGCTTCGCCGCTGGCGGCGTCGACGTTGGCTTGGCAGCCGGCTTCTCGGGCGGCGTCGGTTTCGGCGGAATCGACTTTGCCGCTTCGCGCTTGGCGGCTTCCTGCTTTGCCGCTTCCTGCTTTGCCGCTTCGCGATTGGCGGCTGCCTCTCGTTTGGCCGCCTGGCTGCGTCGCTCGACTTCTTGTCTTTCTTTTTCCTTTTCTTCTTCCGTGGGGGCGAAGCCGAGTTCCTCCTCTTCCGGCTCGGGAGCCGGCGCGGTCTTCTTCTGGGGCAGAGCGGCCGTGTCAGACTCCTTCAGAAGGCGTTTGACCAGGGCGGGCGTCAGGTAGCCCTTGTCGACCAGCCGCTTGGCCACGGCCGCGGCGGGAATCGACTTGCTCGATTCGGCCACCTGCTTGCGGAGCTTCCCAAGCACGTCGGAGGAGAGCAGGTCCTTCTCGGCCAGGAGTTTCAGGAATTCTTCAGCGGAAATCATGAGTACCCGTCACATTTCTCGCGGGAGGCGCCACGGCATTGCCCTCCTCCGGCGGCAGGATTTCGAACGACTCTTGCAAGGTGAAGCAGACGGTGACCGTGACAGGAACCTCCAGCAAAAACACGCAGTCGATCCTCGGCGTCCATGCGGCCGTCGTTTGCGCCCGGGTGCCGCGGATTGCAGCCAACACCCCCCCGACGCAGTCGGGGGGCGTTCACCTTTTCAACGCGCTTCAATTCCTAACCCCCAATCCGTAATCATCTTCGCACCTTCGTTCTCAGGAACGGCGAATTGCGGACGCCGCCAGTCTCCAGCCGTCTTCGCCTTCCCACCAACACTCGTTGCGTCCGCGTTTCAACCTCCCGTTTCACCTCACGGTTCGTCCTCGATCGCCAGTCGCACGTCCTCCAGTCCCACTTCGTTTCCCGCGTCGAGGACGCGGACCACGGTGGCGTGGCGGGCGTCGCCGTTGCCCAGGACCAGCATCCGGCGCGGGGCCTGCGCTTTGTCGAGGGTCTCTCGCAGCTTCACGAGCAAGTCCTGCTCGCTGGGCATCTCCTGGTCTTCGACCCAAACGGCATCGTCCTGGTCGATCCGCACGATCAAGTAGTCCGCATCGCTCTCGAAGTCCGCCACGGTGCGATGTCCCTTGCTGGAGACCTTTTGCGGATCGGGAGCAGGCATCCCGATGGAAGCGCAGATGCCCTGCAGCGACGTCACCATGAAGAAGATCAACAGAAAGAAGACGATGTCGACCATGGCCGTCATGTCGACGAGGTCCTCGGCGCGGTACGTGGTCGAGGAAGGCAACGCTTGCGTCGGTTCCTCTTGGTCGAGCTCCGGGAGGATCGCACGCGGCTCGGGCGACTTCGGCACCCTGACGTTGGTTCCACATGCGGCGCAACGCGCCACGCGGCCGACGAATCGGTCGGGTGTCTCGAGCACGCGGCGGCACTTCGGGCAGCGGAAACGAATCGTCATGGCTCACTCCTTCTCGAGCACGGCCAGCTTGAGACTCATCCCCTCGACCGTCATCGCGGCCGATGCAAGACGCGCGACGTCCCGCAAACAAATGTCCTTCTCGGCCTTGATCAGGACCGTATCCCGGCCTTGGCTCTTTCCCGCTTCCACGGCCTGCTGAATCCGCTCTTCCAACAGGTCGTCGTTGGCCAGAAGCTCGCCTTGACGGACCTCTCCCAAATAAACGGTTGCCTGCCGACCGCGTCCGGCGACGGCCGTGAAGATGACCGAGGTATCCGGGTCGGCCGCCACGCAATGGCTTGCCGCCGGCAGATCCACCTCCGCCAGCGTTGCGGTCACCCAGGTGACCATGAAGAAAATGTTCATCATGAACACCAGGTCGACCATCGGAGTGACGTCGAAGTGAGCATCGTCCGCCTGCCGGCGAGTGGGCATCAACGGAGCGTCGTCGGGTCCTGAAGAGGCAAATGTCGTGTCCATGGTCAGCCTTTCCCCGTGACGGCCCGGACTTGCTCCAGAACACGATTCAATCCCATCGTCACCGAATCCTGAAGCGCGCGCACCCGGATGCTGAGCGTCGCCAGTATATAGCTGAAGGGAATCGCCGTGAGCAGCCCCATGGCGGTGCATATCAGGGCGATACTGATCTCGTGGGCGATTTGCGACGGTTGAACTTTTTCGCCCGTGCCAATCCGCCCGAAGGCCGCCATCATGCCGAGGACCGTGCCAAAGAGGCCCAAGAGGGGGCCGCTCTTGATCACGGTTGCGATCCAACTCAAACGGTGTTCGAGGTCGGCCAGGACTTCCTGCTGCACCAACTCGCTTGCCAATTGCCGGAGTTGGCTGTAGCTGAGGTTGATGTTGCCCACAACGGCCGACACGAGCCGCGGAAGGGCGTATTCGTGTCCTTCGCACGCTTGCGCGGCTTTGCTGAAGTCCTTCCTTTCGAGACACTGTTTCACGTCGTCCAGAAACTCGCTCTGCATGCGTTCGTTGGGGAACTTCAACTGGGCAGCCCTCCGCCACGCCAGGATGGCGCAATAGAGCCCCCATAGGAAGTTCATCACCAAGAAAACGTAGCAAGCGTCCCCGAGTTGGCTTGCCAATGCGTTGACGTTCATGCGTCCTCCTCGCTGTTCTGCGGTCGAACCAAGGGGGCACTCCGCTTCTTGTGGTCCGTCGTCACGGCTTGTCGCTCACGTTCACGTTTCCGCAAGACGCCGAATGTCCCCTGCCTTCTTCTTTCGTTCTTTCGTCCTCCGGCGACGTTCGGGCCGCCGGAGCGGTAGCGTCTGGACGCACCACGGAATCCAAGACCATTCCAGAACGGTTCCTGACACATTTTCCCGCCCCACCTCTTCCCACCCTACTCATTCGTCTGTCGGATAACATAGAACTCATACGGTTTCTTGTTGCCTTTGCGGACGCCGAACACCGTGGCGCGGACTTTGCGACCGTTGGCGTGGGCCTGCTCCAGGGCGTAGATCTCTTGCTCCGTCTCCGGCTTCAGGAACTTCAGGATCAGGCTCCGGCCGACCTGGACTCCGGCGCGGCTCAACAGCGTTCGATCGGCCTGCTGCAAATCGCCCTTCTTCCACGTCAGGTAGTAACGTTTCTCCTGATCGGCCGCCCCCTTGCGACTGCTGGGTCGGGTTCGAGCCAGGTTGAAGGCGTACTCGACCTGATTGTTCGGCCGAAGCACACCCAGCTCGATCCCGAAGTAGTCGAGTTGCTGTGCGTAGGCTTCGAGGGTCAAGCCCTTGTCGAACATGACTTCCCAGCGTCGGGGCTTGCCCTGGCGGCCGCGGCCCGTGCCGCCCCCACCCCGGCCCTTGCCGCCGCCCGGGCCGATGCCGCCCTCGTCGGGGCCGCCTTGGCCGGCGCCACCCAAGACGGTCTCCTCGAGCATCGCCGCACGGCTGGTCACGGAATCGGCCACGGCGTTCAACACTTGCTCGGGCTCTTCCTCCGTCGTGTCGCCTCCGCCCCCGGGCGGCGGCTCGATGTCGTTGCCGGGGCCCCACGGGGCCTCTTCCTGGTCGCCGATCTGCTCCATCTTCACCGGCACGGCCACCTGGCTGGTGTAGTTCCGGCTGGCCAGCCACGCGATCAACGTCACCAACACGAAACTGCCGAGCGAGATCAACATCGCAAGCAACACGCTGGCGACGTGCTCATATCGCGACACCCTCAGCAAATGCAGTTTCGTATCCGATCCGCTCACCGAAAACCTCGTGATGAATCACGCACCACTCGCCGTCCACGGCCGCCAACCGCGAGCTTCCGCCGCGCCGCTGTTCACGCTCGACCGCGTACCGCCAACCATTACCTCAAAACTCCGTATCCGGCCGGATCGACAAATACCAGGCCTTCCACTTCTCGATGGCCTGGCCGCGCTGTTCGTCGGTCGGCTCGTCGGGCGGGCCAAACCCGTCGAACTTCCGGCTCAACCGCCGCAGGCCGTCCCGGGCCGCGAGCATGACCTCCGGGTCGCGATCGTCCAGCGCCCGAATGAGCATCGGGACGTTGTCCAGATCGCCGCTGCGGCCGAGCATTTTCACCGCCGCGACGCGTTTCTCGGGCGACGGATTGCTCAAGAGCTTATCGAGTCTCTTCTGATACTCGCTCACCAGGAGCTGGCTTTGCTTGGGCGGCAGTTTCTCCATCCGTTCGACGGCCGCCGTCAGGTCCTCGGCGCCGGCCTCTTCCCGCTCCATCGCGGCCTTGAGGGCCTCGAACGGCGCCAGAAGCGGCTTGGGGACCACGTTGCCGCCTTGGACGACGATGTCGCTGCCGTCCTTGGGCAATCCCCGGCCGCCGACGAGCATCCCCTCGCCGAAGCCCCGGGCGCGCTGGATGCTTTTCTGCATGGAGCGAAGCAGAAACAGGACGCCGAAGGCGGTGTTGACCGGCTTGCCGCACTGCCCGATCACGACGTCCCAGCCGCCGTCCTCTTTCTGCGAGTCGCGCAGGAACTCGACGCCCTCGTTGTACCACTTGGGGCCTTCGACTTCGGCCAGGTCGACGCCAGCCTTGCCTTCGGCCAACTCGCGGAAGCTGCAATAGCGCTCCAGGGCGTACAGGTAATAGTATGCCTCCAGACCCGGGTCGACCTTGTACTCCTTGGCAATCCAGTCGTTGCCTCTCTTCTGAGCGGCGCGGATGAGGTTGGGATCGATGCTGGTGCGAATCTGCTGGCCGGGCGCGGCGTGGGCTTGCTGGGGGGCGCTTTCCCTCAAGGCGGCCGGAAGACTCTCGTCCCGCGGCGCCACCGCCGGCGTCAGGCCCAACAGGTCGGCGCAAATGTACACGCTCCCCAGTCCGGCCGCGGACAGCGACTGCCTGATGCTCTGCTGCTCCACCGGCTGGTAGCTGGGGGAAAGGTTCCCCTGATAGCCCCACGCGCCACTGGGATCCTGCGTCTTCAGGAGCCAGCGGGTCATCGCCTCGACCGATTCGAGCGGCGGCTCGAAACCGACCTGCTTGGCCTCCCAGTAGCCGAGCACGCCGTACTGCGTCATCGACGTGTCGCCCTGCTCGTTGCTGGGGTATCCCCAGCCGCCGTGCGGCTTCTGACGGTTCCGGAGCGACTTCAGGAGGGCTTCGATTTCCGGGCGGTACTTGTCGGGGTCGTAGGTGACCAAGAAGATGATCGACACGCCGGTGCCGTAGATGTCCATGTCGGTGCCGCCCCCCTTGGCACTGCCCTGGATTGCCTTGGCCGCCTCGACGATTCTGGGGTGGTCCGGAGACGCCTTGTTTTTCAACAGCGCCAGCGCGATGACCGCCTTGCCTCCGACTCTGTCTTCCTCGGCCGTTTCGAGGTAGGCAACCGCCCGGTCCACCAACCGCACCACGAGCGGACTTGTGGTCGTGTAGGCCCGCGCGCCGGCCGCCGCGGCCCAGACCGCGCAGAGCGTCAGAGCAAACGCAAACCCTATCGGCATTGCGCGGACCAAGACCGATTTATCCATGGAATGTCCTCTTCGGCATGAGTGTTCCGTGCTCATTCAGCCGACCTTGGCATTGGCATCCCGGCACGACCCGCGGGCAGACAAAGAGAGGGACACCAACAAGTGTGAGGATAGTCGAGCAGCTCGCGGCTGTCAAGCGCCCGGGTTCGGCTCAGGGGAGGCGATGCCATCACCGTTTGCAGGAGGCGACTCCGTCGCCGACGGTTCCCGGGTCTTGGTGTGGACGGTCGGCGACGGAGTCGCCTCCTACAACGAAGGGGCCCTCTTGTCCGCATCGCCAAGACACAGTGCGGGTTCAGACGGGCTCCAGCGGGCCCCCGTCGGAAGGGGAAGTGTGGATCGGCGCGAGGAAGGCTCGATCCAGGAAGCTGGCCAGCCGCTTCGAACGGATGGGGTGTTGCAGTTTGCGGACCGCTTTGGCCTCAATCTGGCGAACCCGTTCCCGCGTGACCGAGAAGATCTTGCCGACCTCCTCGAGCGTGTAGGCGTAGCCGTCGGCCAAGCCGTATCGCAAGCGGATGATCTCGCGTTCTCGATAGTTCAAGGCCCCGAGCACGCCCGCGATCCGGGATTTGAGCAGCTCGCGATTCATTTCGCCCAGCGGGTCCTCTTCCCGGTTGTCTTCAAGGAATTCGCCGAAGTAGCTGTCTTCGTGCTCGCCGACCGGCTGGTCCAGCGACAGCGGCTGGTGCGACATCTGCACGGCGCAACTGGCCTCCTCCAACGACACGCCGGCCACGGCGGCGGTTTCCTCCAAGCTGGGCTCGGTGCCGTTGCGCTGCACCAGTTCCCGCGTCACGGCGCGAACCTTGCTCATGGTCTCGATCATGTGGACGGGAACGCGGATCGTGCGGCTCTGATCGGCGATCGCCCGGGTGATCGCCTGCCGGATCCACCAGGTCGCGTAGGTCGAGAACTTGTACCCCCGCTGGTACTCGAACTTCTCGACCGCCCGCATCAACCCCGTATTGCCCTCCTGGATCAGATCGAGGAAACTCAGACCCCGGTTACGGTAACGTTTCGCGATCGAGACGACCAGGCGGAGGTTGCCGGCCGAGAGGCGACGCCGGGCGGCCTCGTAATCCCGCTGCCGTTGGCGGGTAACGTCGACGCGGCGTCGCAGCGTCGCGGGACTCTCCAGCGTGATTCGCATCAGGTAGCGCAGTTCGCCGCGGACTTCCGCCGACTCGGCGTCGGCGCCCGGCACGCGTTTCCACTCGGCCAACTGCCGGACCAACGCGTCCATCCGCTCGGAAATCTGCCGGATCTTGTCCAACAGCGGCAGCAGACGCCCCGTGCGAAGGCCGAACTCCTCGATGAGCCGAGTGGCCTTGTTGCGGCGCCGGACCATCCGGCGCCAGGCGGCGCGTCGCTCGCTCCGGGGGCGGCCCTTGCTCGTGGCGATGCTGAAATCCTCCTGATTGCGAACCAGCAGGTTTCGCAACGTCTCGAGGTTGGGTCCCAAGAGCCGCAGGATCCGCCGCTTCTGCCGAATGTTCGTGACCGAGACCTCGACCGTGCGGTCCAGTCGGAGCTTCCCGTCGCCAATCTGCTCGAGCAATCCCATTGCCGCCTGAAGCATGTAATCGGTCCGCAACATGTCGTGGCGGAACCGTCGGCGCGATTGTTCGATTTGCCGGGCCGCGCCGATCTCTTCGCCCCGACTCAACAGCGGAATCTCGCCCATCTGCATCAGGTAGATCCGCACCGGATCGTCGATGTGCTCGGTGCCGGCCGCCGATTTCGTCTCTTGCCCGACCGGTACCTCCTCCTCGTCGTCCAACTCGTGGGCATCCAACTCGTGGGCATCAACCGGCTGTTCGACCTCCGAGCCGAGGTCATCGTCATGGGTCTCAAGATCGTCACGGTTCTGGCGGCCAAACCCCGCCGGCTTCTTCGTCGCCGTCGCGGATCGCTTTCGGGCGACGGACTTCTCGGTGACGGACTTGCGGCTGGTTCGGCTCACGGTGCGTTCCTCGAGGAGCATAGGGCGGGGCCAAGACGAGACGGGAAGAGAGACATCCGGTCGGGCGCAGACGATGCAGTTTGGATGCCAAACCGCCGCCGACCGTCGTGGCATGATCTAAGTTGCCGATAAGTAAAGCTTTACGACGCCTCTCGCCAAGCAAGTCTCCCCCCAGCCCGCGGACACGTTGCTCTTACGCAACGCCCAACTCGCCGGAAACGTCGCGTTGCCGAATCATTGGACCATGCTTCACAACTCTCACTGTTGACCCCAATACCCTCAGTCTACTTCAACAGCCAAATTTGTACCAAACCACAGCATTGCGCATATCCTTATAGTCAGCCATTGTCTCAAAACGGTCAATGGCTTGGCGCGGAAGGCGTGGGAAAAGGGGACGGGCTCCGTCGCTCCGACACGGCCGGATATGGCAAGAACACCCAGCGGCGACGGCGCCCGCCCCCCGTTTCAACTCCCGCAAGGACGCGCTGGAGGGCTACGGCGGGTCCTGTCGGTACAGCGGCATGTACCGGTAATAGACTTCCAGGATCATCACGGCCATGGCGGTGTTATAGAGTCGTCCCCCCTTGTCGCCGTTTCGGTCGGGGAAGTACCAACTGCCGTTTTCGAGTCCCTCGCTGTCCTGGGTTTCGACCAGGTAGTCGCGCATGGCGGTGTTCCAGCGGTTCCACTTCGGGCCGCCGAAGTGGTTCATCACCTGGGTGGCGTAATAGTCGTAGTAGAGGTCGGACTTCGAGGGCCCCCACTGACCGAGGTAGTCGATCCCGCGTTGCAGGGCCGGATTCTCGCGGCCCCAGCCGCTGTACATCCGGCACAGCAGCCCGATCGACGTCGTCGACGGCTTGGGCGTCGGGGTCATGTAACCGTACCTGGCGCCCTGGTCGACGGCAACGCTGTCGAGAAACCGTTGGGCGAAGACGAGGGTGGTCGAGGGGACGTTGAGCCCCGCGGCCCGGCCGCTTCGCAGGGCCATCAACTGCCAGCCGGTCACCGTCGTGTCGCCCGGCTCGCCCGGCGTGTACCGCCAGCCGCCGCCCGTCTTGTCCTGGGCGTACACGATAAAATCCATCGCCCGCTGGGCAAGTCCCTTCAGGCCGGGATCGCCGCTCATCAAGTGCGCCTCGCAGACCGCCAGCGCGCCGATACCCTGGGCGTACATCGTCCCTTCCCGCAGGTCGGCCCCTTGCGGCGTCATCAGGGCTCGATTGTTCAGATAATAGAGTCCGCGGGCGACAACGTCCTGATACTCGCCCTCGACGTGCGTGTGGCCGGCGCCGAGGAACGGCAGCAGGGCCAGGCCCGTCGCGGCGGTCGTGCTCGGCTCCGTGCCCGGATTGCGGTATTGCGTCCCCGGCGATCCCCCGCGATGATCGAAGCTCCAGCTTCCGTCTTCGTGCTGCTGGGCCATCAGCCACCGCAGACCGCGCCCGACGGCGGCCTCGCTTTGGGGCGTTCCGCCGCGATCGCGCACGAGCGCCGCGCGTGCCTGGGGATTGCGGCCATCGAGCCCGCCGCCGGCTCCCGCGTCGGTGCGCTGCCAGAGTTGCGCCGGGTCGACGCCCAAGGGGTGACGCACTCCAAGGTCCGAGCCGGCCGGGCCGGGCGGCAAGCCCACCACGTCGGGCACTTCGTGCTCTCGCGGCATGATGACCGTCTCGCCCTCCAAACGGTCTCGCTGTGAAAGCCGGCGGTGGTCCGCCAGGTCGGTGGTTTGCAGCGCGACCGGCGGATTGGGATCGATCGTCAGGCCGCGGAACGTGCCCAGCGACCGGGCGGTCTGAAACGCCAGCCCCAGGCCCACCAGCAACGCGGCGTGAAAGACCGCGCTGGCCAGGAAGCTCGACGTCTTCCGCCTGTCGAAAACGGTCCACCTGCGTCCGCGTCCCGTCCCTTCGGCAGCGTCTTCCAGTGAGGCCAGACGGTCGAACGGGCTGTGCCGGGGTGGCGCGACCGGCGGTGGTTTCGCCCACCGACGCTTCGATTCCGCCGCCGATGGGCGATGTTCCGCCTCGCTCTCGCTCCCGCCGAGATGCCGCTCGGCCGAATCAGACGAGTCCCCACTCGGGTGGGGTAGTTCGTCCGCGGGGTCGGACGGTGCGGAAAGGTTCTCAAACACTGCGCTAGCCTCGGCGCGAACATCGAGGAACGGACGGCGCTGAAGACGTCACGGTTGCCACCGTCAAGTATAGCTCGACCTGACTGAAAGCACGAAGAACAGGGGGCTATCCAACCCCTCGCGATTGTTCTTGTTCCGCATGTCACGTTTTCGCGGTTTCGTCCTTTCGCGGCCCCCGTCGCGGATCGAGTGAAGAAATCCCGGATGGGCAATGCGATCGGGCACGTACCCCGTGAGGGCTCCACCTTGCGGGAATACCTTCGTTTCAGTACCTCCCATCGGCAAACCCCACAATGGCCCAATTCCGGCATTTTGTCGGTGAACTTGATCCACAGGTAATCGGCTTCACGGTTTACGAAAGCAATCTCATTGCGTGTGC
>JAPLNP010000165.1 GCA_026401055.1 Planctomycetia bacterium | reverse complement strand
GCCGCCTTGCTGCAGCGATCGGCCACGACCAGCGACGGCGTCAAGCCGGAGATCCCGATGAAGGCGAGGCTGGGTTGGGTGGGGGGCACGGTTGTCGGTTGTCGGTTGTCGGTTGCCGGTTGTCGGTTGCCGGTTGTCGGTTGTCGGTTGCCGGTTGCCGGTTGTCGGTTGTCGGTTGTCGGTTGTCGGTTGCCGGTTGCCGGTTGCCGGTTGCCGGTTGCCGGTTGTCGGTATAGGGTTGTCAGTTCGGGGGGATCAGCCGCGCGGCGGAAGCCCGCGGTTTGTGGCGGTCGACTCCTCAACTCTCTGCTGGCCACTGACCACTGACAACCGGCAACCGACAACTGACAACCGCTCAGACCATTCCGCGCTCTTGCAGTACCGAAACGACGCCCTCGATGATGCGGCCGAGTTGCAGCGTGTCGATCGTCGTGGTGCCGCCTGCGCCGCTGAGCGGCCAGTTCATTGCGCCCATGTCCGAGATCAGCTTGCGGAGCGTCGGTCGCAGGGCCTCGATCTTGGCCACGTGTACGTCGGACAATGGCTGCCGGCCGTGACCCATCCGGAACCCCTGCACCTCGATCGCCGCGCGAACCGCCTCGGGGAAATCGGCCGAGTACAGGATGGCGTCGAACAGCCTCAAAACGTGGTATTGCAGCCGCCGGGCTTCGTCCCACTGGCCCGCGGTGAACCGGTCGTAGAGAGCCCGCGTGATCGTCGGGACAATCCCGCTGATGGCGTTGGTTCCGCCGTCGCAGCCGATCATCATCATCGACACGAGGCACGGGTCCCAGCCCGTCAGGAAGCTGAACTCCGGCCGGTTGGGGCGCACGGCGTCGATCATCCGCATCATCTGGGCGAGGTCGCCGGAGGAATCCTTGATCGCGACGATCCTCTCGCACTCCTCGCTGAGCCGCCGGATCGTCGGCACGTCGATCGGCGAGGCGAACATCGGTATGTTGTAGAGCGTCACGTCGATCGGCGTGTTGCGGCCGATCTCGCGGAAGTAGGCGTAGACGTTGTCGGGGCTGAGCTTGTAGTAGAACGGCGAGACGATGGCGACCGCGCGGACCCCCAGACCGTGGTAGTACTCGCACGCGGCGATCGTTTCGCGGACGTTGGCCTCGGCGGCTCCGGCCAGGATCGGCACCCGGCCGGCGACCTGGTCGGCCATGATTTCGACGATCCGGCGCCGCTCGACGGCGGTAAACCGCAGGAACTCGCCGGTCGAACCGTTGGGATACAGGCCGTGGACGCCGCCGGCCACGAGCCAGTCGATGTAGCGTCGGTACTCGGGCTCGTTGATTTGTCCCCGTTCGTCCAGAGGGACCATATTGGGGGTGAATATGCCCCGCAATTTACCCTGACTTGCCATCTCTCGTGTTCTCTCCCATTTCCCCCGCAAACTCGCCGCAATCGGAATAATCCACCCGCGCGGAGACGCCGCCGTGCAAGCATAGCTCGTGGCATGTGTAAGCGAGATAAACTTTAACACTCGCCAGCTTCACCAGCAACCGCCGGCCCGCCTGGCTGTGCCGGATTTGCAGGTCAGTGACCTTGTCTAGCGTCTGAGGATCGCATAAGCTACCGGGGCAGACGGACCGGAGGGGGTGTGCCAGTCGGCAATGGAGTTGCCTCCCCCACGACCGGGGTGGCACGTCATGGATGACCTGAAAAGCCAGGCAGGCTTGCTTATGGAAACGTTGGCAAACGACCGCGTCGTGTCCCGCGAGAGGCACCACGCGCAGCGATCCGGGGCACCGGCGTCTCGAATCGATCCGCTGGCCACGCGCCAGTTGGCCTCGCCCGCGAGACTCGCCATCGCCCGCACCCGCCAGTGGTTGCTCCAGGAGCAGCACGACGACGGCCATTGGGTCGCCGAGCTCGAAGGCGACACGATCCTCGAAAGCGAGTACATCCTGCTGCTGGCCTACCTTGGCCGGGAGGAGTCGGATCGGGCACGCGGCGCCGCCGAGTACCTCCTCGACAAGCAGTTGCCCGACGGCGGCTGGGAACTCTATCCCGGCGGCGGCGTCGAGATCAGCGGCAGCGTCAAGGCGTACTTTGCGTTGAAGTTGACGGGTCACGACCCGGGCGAGGAGCCGATGCAGCGTGCCCGCCGCGCCATCCTCGCCCACGGCGGCGCCGACGCCGTGAACAGCTACACGCGGTTCTACCTGGCGATGCTGGGCCAGATTTCCTACGAGCAGTGTCCGGCCGTTCCGCCCGAGTTCATGCTCGCGCCGAAGTGGTGGCCGGTGAATCTCTACGCCGTCAGCGCGTGGTCGCGGACGATCATCGTGCCCTTGTCGATCATGTGGGCGCATCAGCCGGCGCGGAAGCTGGAACCCGGTCGCGGGATCCGCGAGTTGTTCGTTCGCGAGCCCAAGGACTGGCCGCCGCTGCGGTGTCCCGACTTGCCCGGCGGCACCGGACTCGTGAGCTGGGACCGGTTTTTCCGCGTCGTCGATCGCGGACTGAAGTGGTGCCAGCGCCACCGCGTCACGCCGCTGCGGCGCCGGGCCCTGGCCAAGGCCCAGGCGTGGATGCTCCGCCGGTTCGAGCACAGCGACGGTCTCGGAGCGATCTTCCCGCCGATCATCTGGAGCATCGTGGCCCTGCGTTGTCTGGGTTATGCCGACGATAGCCCCGAGGTGCTGGAGTGTCACAAGCAGTTGGACAACCTGGTCATCGAGAATGACGAGAACGACACGGTCCGGTTGCAGCCCTGCAAGTCGCCGGTCTGGGACACGGCGCTGGCGGCGCGGGCGCTGGCGGCTTGCGGCTTGCGGCCCGAGCGGCCCGAGATGGGCCGGGCGGTTGACTGGCTGTTGGACAAGCAGATCCTCCGGCCGGGCGATTGGTCGGAGACGGTCGACGCGGAACCGGGGGGTTGGGCCTTCGAGTACGCCAACGATTTCTACCCGGACTTGGACGACACGGCGATGGTCCTGATGGCGCTCGAGTCGCAGTTCGCCGCGTCCCCCTCGCCCGGCGACGCCCTGCCGCCGGACTTGCACGTCGTCGATGACGACGAGATGGACGTTGATGACCGGGCTGAGCGGATGAATCGGACGACTGCGGCGATCCGCCGGGGACTCGATTGGATGCTGGCCATGCAGAACGACGACGGCGGCTGGGGCGCCTTCGATCGCAACAACAACCGGCGGTTCCTCTGCTACGTGCCCTTCGCCGACCACAACGCCATGATCGACCCGAGCACCGCCGACCTGACCGGCCACGTGCTCGGCGCGTTGGGCGAACTGGGACGCCGCGTGGGCGACCCGGCGGTGGATCGGGCGGTCGCGTTCCTTCGCCACAACCAGGAGCCCAACGGAAGCTGGTTCGGACGTTGGGGCGTCAACTACATCTACGGCACCGGCGAGGCCATGACCGGACTGGCCGGAGTGGGCGTGCCGCCCGACGACCCGGCAATGGTGGCCGGCGCGAATTGGCTCCTCGCCTGCCAGCAGCCGTGCGGCGGTTGGGGCGAATCGGCCGACAGCTACGCCGACCCGTCCCTGGCGGCCGACGCCGCGCCCACCGCCTCGCAAACCGCCTGGGCGATGATGGGTCTTTTGGCCGCCGGGCTGGCGGACCATCCGGCACTCGCCCGGGCGGTCCAGTTCCTCATCGAGGGGCAACGCGAGGACGGCACCTGGGACGAGCCCGAGTTCACCGGCACCGGCTTCCCTCGAGTCTTCTACCTCCGCTACCATTACTACCGGATCTACTTCCCGCTCTTGGCGCTGTCGAGTTGGGCCGTGGCCGCCGACGCGTCGCTGTCGGACGTGACCGCCCCGCCGCTGCGCGTCGTCCACGCCGAAGAGGAGCCCCGCGCCCGGATGCGGGTGAGTGGGTAGCTGCCATGCGATTTCCCTTCTCGCTCACCCGCTCGATGACCGGCTACCTGCTGCGGAAGAAGCTGGCCGGGCAGAAAAGGTTCCCGCTGGTGCTCATGCTCGAACCGCTGCACGCCTGTAACCTTCGCTGCGTGGGCTGTGGGCGGATTCGCGAGTACGCCGATTGGGCCAAGCATCGTCTCTCGGTCGATGAGTGCCTGGCCGCGCTGGAGGACTGCGGGGCGCCGATCGTGAGCATCTGCGGCGGCGAACCGCTTATCTACCCCGAAATCCAGCAGCTCGTCCAGCGGATCCTTGCGCGGGGCAAACACATCTACCTCTGCACCAACGGCCTCGAGTTGCGGCGGAAGCTCCCCCTGTTCGAGCCGAGCGATCGGCTGTTCATCAACGTCCATCTCGACGGCATGGAGGCGACGCACGACGCGATCGTCCAGCGGCCGGGCGTGTTCGCCGAGGCGGTCGCCGGGCTCCGCGCGGCCAAGGACGCCGGCTTCATGGTCTGCACGAACACGACCGTCTACCGCGAGACCGACGTCCACGAAATCGCCGTGCTGTTCGAGTACCTCTCGGAGTTCGACGTCGACGGCTTCATGCTCTCGCCGGCCTACGGGTACGAGGCGGTTTATGACAAGTGCGGCGACCGGGCGGCGGCACTTTTCATGACTCGGGACGAAATCCACGCGAAGTTCCGCGAAGCCCGAGGGCTGCTCTCGCGCCACCGCCTGGTCACGTCGCCGGTGTATTTCGATTTTCTCTGCGGCCGGCGCGAGTTGACCTGCGCGGCCTGGGCCAACCCGACGTACAACATCCGCGGCTGGAAGGGCCCGTGTTACCTGATGACCGACGCCCATTACCGCGGCTACGCCGAACTGTTGGCCGCGACGGACTGGGAGCGTCTCGGTCCCGGCGGGGACCCCCGCTGTGAACACTGCCTGGTCCATTGCGGTTTCGAGCCCGCCGCCGTCTTCGCCGCCAACCGCCGCCTCCGCGACATGCTCAAGATGGCCGTCTGGCAAATGACGTAGTGTTGCGTTTCAGGCTGAGCGAACACTATAATCTCAGGTGGCACGGGTATCCTGCCCGCGCTTTGGACGACACTGGCCAGACGCCAGCGTCACCCGACGCGAGATGCCCAAGATGGCCGTCTGACAGATGACGTAAGTGACCCATGGTCTTTCGCCACATCCTTCACAACTGGCTGCAAACCACGGCCAAACAGAAGATCCGCGACACCGTGGTCGACGCCGCGCGCGAGAAGCTCGCCGAAATGGGCGAACCCCAAAACGCCGAGGACGAAGACCCCTCGTGCGACGTCGGCGTCGTCTTCGCCCTGGGGATCGAAGCCGGCGGGCTGGTCGATCTCTTGGATTCGGTCGTCACCGCCCGGGCGAAAGGGTTCGTCGCCCGGCGGGGAACCCTGCGAGGTCGAAGGATCATCCTCGTCGAATCCGGCGTGGGGCCGGCGCGAGCCGCCCGGGCTACCGAAGCCCTCATCGACGGCCATCGGCCCGGGTGGGTCATTTCGGCGGGGTTCGCCGGCGGATTGCAGCCGATGCTCAAGCGTTATGACATCCTCATGGCCGACGCGGTAAGCGATCGCGACGACCACCGGCTTGCGATCGACCTCACGGTCGATCCGGCTTCGCTGCCCCCGGGCGTCCACGTCGGGCGGCTCCTGTCGGTCGACGAAGTGGTTCGTCTGCCGGGCGAGAAGCAGACCCTGGGCCAGCGGCACGGCGCCCTGGGGGTCGACCTGGAGAGTTTTGCGACGGCGGAAGTCTGTCAGCGGCGTGGGACGCGACTGCTGGCGATCCGCATTCTGACCGATGCGATGGACGAGCAGCTTCCGGCGGACATTCAGCGTCTGTCGGACCAACCCAACACGGCCGCCCGACTCGGCGCGGCGGCCGGGGCAATCTGGCGTCGTCCGTCGAGCCTCAAGGACATGATGACGCTGAAGGAAACCGCCCTGGTCGGCTCCGACCGTCTGGCCAAGTTCCTAGCCGGCGTGATCGAGACACTCGTCCCGCTTCCGCCGGCCGAGCGGTGAGGGGGCAGTGGCCAGAGGCCGTTGTCAGTTGCCGGTTGTCGGATGTCGGTGGCGCAGCGGCTCGATCAGCGCGAGGATCGCGCCGATGAGGCCGGCGATCCAGCCTGCTGGGTAGGGAAGGACGCACAGTCCCCACCAGAGGGAATTGCCCGAGCTGCCGCCGATGCCACCCCACATGGTGAAGACGACCATTGCGGCGACGCCGAAGGCGATCAGGACAAATGCCCAAAGCAGCAATAGCCTGTGGCGACTTTTGCCGAGAAGCGCGCCGAGCAGGACGACGCCACTGCCGGGCAGGATGACGAACGAGCCCTCCAGGGGGTCGATCGCTCCCACCAGCATGGCGACAAGGCCGATCGCCATCACGACCACGGACCAAAGCGTGCGTCGGCTCATGGCATTCCCATTACCTATCCCGGCACTGCTGGCGCAACAAGCCAGCAGTGGCACCCTCCCAGCCGCAACCTTTCACCTGGCCAGCCTGACAGCCGCAGCTCGGATCTTGCGGCGTCACCACGGACCGCGGACGTAGTAGACGCCGAACTGCGTGGTGTCGCTGGGCCATTGCGGCGTGGGCCGGAACGCGGCGCGGTTGTAGTAGCCCGAGCTGGGGTAGTTTAGCTCGAATTGGTGGTAGATTGGCGTCACTCGAGTGCTGCCAACCCCCCAACCCCAGTTGGTCTGTCGCTCGGCGGTCGGCGGAACGACCAGGGCAACCGGTGCCCCCCAGCCAGTGTGGTAGTAGTCGCCGTGCCATGGTTGCACCGGGGATCGGCGGTTGATAATTCCGTCAAACAGGGGGCGTTCGAATGCCCTGGCGGACTCGGCCAGTCCGAGTGATGCCAAAAGCACCAGGGCAAACGTCAATATCCACGTGCGTTTCATGGTTCTAGTTCCCGTGGTTAAGCAGATTTTCGAGGACGTGCCCGTCGACATAGTAGGGAATCAACCCCTGTATGGGGTCATGGCCCCAGCGGACATACGTCACGGTACGGCGGGCGCCCGGGTTGACGGTGACGTACTTGCGGTGGTGGGTGTACAGGAACTCGTGCGGCATCAGCGGCTGGTAGGTGATCCACGTGTGGCCGACCAGGGGTGGCGTGGGACGCGGGCAGAGATACATCTCGGCGGTCGCGCCATCGCCCTGCGCGTAGTAGTTCGCGAACAGCGGGGCGGCGGCAGGATGTCCGGCCTCGGCCGGAGTCGTGGCAAATGTCCAGGTCGCCGCCAGCGCGCCGGCGACCAGCAACAGTCGCGAGTTTCGAAGGACCATTGGGGTACTCCTTGAAATATTTCGAGGGACAACCATTTAGCGGGCGAGCGGACGGCCGGGCGCCGTCGCGGTGGGAAACCCCGCCTTGTGGACTGGGTTCTCTATGAAATCTCGGCTTGTGGCGGTCGTGCTGGTGAGTCTTTATGTGCCGGATACGCCAGAGAATCGCGATCTAGCGGCCGCGGCACGCAAGACCGCCTGGATCGAGCCGCGAGAATCGCTATAATCGGCAAATTCATACTCTGTGGCGCCGCCCCCCGGCGGCGCGAACCAGCCGAACCGTCGCCCAGCCGGGGGTGGCTGGGCCACATTTCCCAGGCCTCTCGGACCAGGAGGGATCCCGAAGGTTGTCAGACACGAACCGCCTTGAAGTAGAACTCACCGCCCAGAAGAACGCCGACGGCGAAGCGGCCCCGTCCAACGGCCGGGCGTTATCCCCAACCAATGGCACGCCGGGCCGACGCCGACGCCGGGCCACCGCCGAGTCGATGGCGGCCAGCCAACGCGACATCTCCGTCAGCGAGTTCTTTGCCAAGAACCGGCACCTGCTCGGGTTCGACAGCCCGCGACGGGCCCTGCTGACCACCGTCAAGGAGGCCGTCGACAACGCTCTGGACGCCTGCGAAGAAGCGGGCATCCTGCCGGAAATCCGGGTCCACATGGAAGCCACCTCGCCCGGGCGATACCGCGTGGGCGTCCAGGACAACGGGCCGGGCATCCTAAAAAAACAGATCCCGCTGATCTTCGGAAAACTTCTCTACGGCTCGAAGTTCCACCGGCTGCGGATGAGTCGCGGCCAGCAGGGCATCGGCATCAGCGCCGCGGGAATGTACGGCCTGTTGACCACCGGCAAGCCGGTCAAGATCATGTCGAAGGTCTCGGTCCGCGCGCCCGCCCATTACTACGAAATCCAGATCGACACGCGGCGCAATCAGCCGGAGATCGTCAACGGGCGGGGCGAAGGCGTCGTGATCCCGCCCGGCCAGGCCGGCGCGAAGGCCATCGAGAAAAACGGCATCGAATGGACCGAGTCCGACCATGGCACTCGGGTGACCATCGAGCTCGAGGCCAAGTTCCAGCGCGGCCGCGGCAGCGTCGACGAGTATCTCGAACAGACGGCCATCGCCAACCCGCACGTCGCGATCCACTACATGGACCCCGAGGGCAACCCGCGGGAGTATCCCCGGGTGGCGGAGGTTCTGCCGCCCGAACCGGCCGAGATCAAGCCGCATCCCTACGGCGTCGAATTGGGTCGGCTGGTCGGCATGCTCAAGGAGACCAAGGCGTCGACCGTGGCGCAGTTCCTGGCCGAATCGTTCTCGAAAGTCACTCCGGCCGTGGCGCGGCGGATTTGCGAGACGGCCAAGGTCCGCCCTCGCACCAACCCGCACAAGGCGGGCCGGCACGAGGCCGACCTTCTGTATCGCGCGATTCAAGAAACGAAAATCCGCCCGCCCTCGACCGATTGCATCTCGCCGATCGGCGAGGAGCTGATCCTCAAGGGTTTGCACCAGGTTGTGCCGGGCGAGTTCTACGCCGCGGCCACGCGACCGCCGGCCGTCTATCGCGGCAACCCGTTCCAGATCGAGGTCGGGCTGGCCTACGGCGGCGGTTCGACCGCCCATCACGTCAGTCGCGAGGAACTCCGCGAACTGTTGAGCGAAAGCGACGCGCGGACGCTGCGGCAGTTCCTCGCCACCGCGTTCGAGGGCCTGGGGACAGATGCGGCCGACAAGATCCTGCAAGAGGCCGGCACGCCCACTCGGGTCTCGCCCGGCAACCTCAAGGAAAACGATTTCGAGCGGCTCCACCGCGCCATGGGGAGCATCAACCTCTACGAAGGCCAGGCGATGAACGTCCTGCGCTACGCCAACCGCGTGCCCTTGCAGTTCCAGGCCGGCGCGTGCGCGATCACGCAGATGGTGCTCGGGACGAACTGGCGGGCGTACGGGCTGAGCCAGTCGCGCGGCTCGCTGCCTCGCGGTCCGGTGACCGTCATGGTCCACATGGCCAGCGTTTGGGTGCCGTTCACCAGCGAGTCGTAGGAGGCCGTCGCGTCGTATCCGGAGATTCAGAAAGAACTGCGGCTGGCCTTGCAGGCGGTTGGCCGCAAACTGGGCATGTACCTGCGGCGCCGGCGCAAGGTCAAGCACGAGGGCGAGCGGCGGAGCATCTTCCTGCGTTACCTGCGCGAAGTCGCCACCGCCACCAGCGCGATCAACCAGACCGACGGCGACAAGCTCTACGAGCAACTCCTTGCCGTGGCGAGGAAGAAGACGGCCGAAGCCGACGTCGAACTCGACGATCGCGGCCGCGCGATCGCCGAAGACCTCGACCTCGGCGACAACGTCCTGATCGTCGACCCGCGGGAACGCTTCGCGAAAAAGGATAACGGCAACGAAGTGAAATCCGAAGGATAAAGGAGCGGTTTCCGACCCGAAACCCAAGACTCTCCCATGGCGAAAACCAGTACCAAAGCGAAACCCTCCCTCCGCGATAAGCACACCCTCGAACAGATCGTCGGCCTTGCCGATCGGGTCGTCGAGGCGGCCGACCGCCGGCGCGATCCGTTCCTGGACATCCCCGCCCGAGCGCTCTCGAACGTCCGGTACAATCGGGCGAAGAAGTTCATCGAGATGGGCAAGAACACCACCCGGCGACAACTCTTTAACCTGTCGCAGGCCAAGAGCTTCATGCAGACCCTGCTCGTTGGCAACGGCTCCCGGCAATTGATCGAAGAAGGCAAGACCACCAGCATCCGAGGTCTGTACTACCTGCTGAAGCATACGATCGAGGGCACCAAGGAAGAGACGTTCAGCGATCAGTCGGAGTGCGACCCGGTGATCGAGGACGTCGAGGTCCTGTTGAACAGCCTCCGCGAGGAGTTGCACCTGTACGCCCAAAAGCGCGGCGACATGGTCGGCGATCTGGTGCTGGAAGACAGCGGCGACGAGATCGACTGCGCGCGGATGGGCTCGGGCGGATACGGCATCCCGTCGATCGTCGAGCCCGAGGTGATTAAATTCAAGAAGTGCAACGCCCGGTTCGTCCTCCACGTCGAAAAAGACACGGTCTGGCAGCGGTTCAACGAGGACAAGTTCTGGCGCAAGTACAAGTGCATCTTGACGCACGGCGCCGGCCAGCCGCCCCGGGGCGTCCGCCGGATGCTCTACCGATTGCACGACGAGCTCAAGCTGCCCGTCGTCTGCCTGTTGGACAACGACCCCTGGGGGTATTACATCTACAGCGTGATCAAGCAGGGCTCGATCAACCTGGCCTACGAGTCGAAGCGGATGGCCATTCCCGGCGCGCGATTCCTCGGCCTGCGGAGCAAGGATTTCGAGCGCTGCAAGCTTTCCGACAGCGTGAAGATCGACCTGAACGACACCGACCGCAAACGGGCGAAACAGATCGCCAAATACCCCTGGTTCGAGCACAAGAAGCCCTGGCAGGCCGAGATCAAGCAGATGCTCGAAAACGGCTTCAAGCTCGAAGTCGAAGCCCTCATCAGCAAGGACATCAGCTACGTCACCGAGGAGTACACCCCGTCGCGTCTGAAGGCGAAGGACTGGTTGGACTGACGGTAGGGAAGAGATGGAGGGCCGAGCGCAGCGAGTCGCACCAAGTACATCAATCCTCGCGGCCGAAGGATTGCGAAGGGCACGTCACGGATCTCGCAAGGCTGCGGATGCGGCCACGAGCATTCTCCGCGGAGAATGCCGAAAATCAGTAATGCCCCCTTTTTCGCCCCCGTCACGGGTCTTGCAGGGCTGGGATCGCGGCCGCGGGCGTTTCCTGCGCGGAAGAACCACAAATCAGTGATGTCCGCTCTTGCCGGCCCATAAGCAAGTTCGGCGGAACAGGTGGCGACAGAGAAGCATGAAATGTCTGCTATACAATGGAGAGAAGGGACACATGGGTATTCTGAACCAGTTGCTGAGTTGGGGCTCCGGCCACTCTGACTACTCCGCCCCACATGAGTTGAGGGCGATCTGGAATGACTATTCTGATCAGTGGCCCGAGAATAACGAGCGGTATGAGTGCTGGAAACCAGCCTCGGTTCTTCCAGCACCGAAGTGGGCTGTCAAGCGCGCCATGAAGTTGCGTTATGCCGAGTGGCCCGAACCAATTGACTGGAACGTCTTCTCCGCCTTTTTCATGGAGTTCGCAGACTTGGCACTGCATCTGCCGCAAGGCAAGTATGACGCAATCGCGAATTTCAGAAAGCGGCGCATTTCGTGTTGCGGAAAAGAAGACAAACACGACCCGTTGTTGCCGTATCGGCCCAGTAGCGCTCTTGCGGCTAGTTACCAAATCGAGCAATGCAATCAGGAGATCATCGAAGTTCGAGACGGATTGCGACCGTCAGTGGCCTGGGAACCAGTTGATGTCAACGACCATGAGTTGGATGTTGTTCGTCGGATTCTGGTGGAAAGCACTGCGGACTTTGCCTCTCTGATACAAGAATGGCGATTCTACATTCTGAGCATCGGGCGCGACCAGTACATTGCCAAGACCTGATTCAACAAACGCGACAACGGAGAGCAGATCGCCGAACCGGCGCATTGAGGCTACTCGGGTGCTGCGGTGGCACCCTCAAGTCTCATGCGTAACGTTCGCAAGAAAGCTCCGATCCCATTAGAACCACAGGGCCGGAAAAACGGGCCGGATGGAAAAAGGGGATCACTGATTTTGCGGGGCTGGGAGTACGCCACGAGCATTCTCTGCCGAGGAAGGGCACAGATTAGTCCAGACTTTTCCTCGTTTGCGAGCTGCTTTTCGCCGTTAAGTGGCTTGGCTGCAAGGGGTTGCGTGCTTGGAATGAATTGCATTATGTAGCCACTAAAAGCGCACAGACGCCCCTTGACAACGGCTTGACAGTGCGTATA
>JAPLNP010000156.1 GCA_026401055.1 Planctomycetia bacterium | reverse complement strand
GGCGACGGTCATGGTTGGGGGTTAGGGGTCGGGGGTCAGGGGTTGGGGGTCGGGGGTTGGGGGTCGGGGGTTGGGGGTCGGGGGTTGGGGGTCGGGGGTTGGGGGTCGGGGGTTGGGGGTCGGGGGTTGGGGGTCGGGGGTTAGCGGTCCATGGCCGGTAGCCGCGAGGCGGAAGCCTGCGGTTTGTTGCCTCTCGTGTCCCCTCTTCCCTGCCCCCTGTCCCCTGTCCCCTGCTTACGACGAGTCGGCCGATGTGGTGCCGAGGATGGCGATGTCGAACAGAACGGCGTCGCCGACGGCGGCGATCTTGAGCTGATTCGCGTCGGCTTCGACGCTCCAGCCGTCGCGCGGATGGCTCAAAAGGAGCCCCGCGCCGGGCATGACCTTGACCGTGTCGCCGGCGGCGCCGAACGGAGCGTGCCACTCGTCGGCCGCCGCGCCGCCCACCAGGAGGTAGCCGGATCCGCCGCTGCTCTTGTTCACGATCAGAATCGCCTTGACCTTCAACAGCGAGACGTAGATCGTATCGCCGAAGATCGGGCGCTCGAGCGAGTCCAGCTCAAGAGTGACCGAGCCGCCGACGGCGAGCGTTTGGTCGGCGGCGTCCCAAACGGCCTCGGCCTGGTTTTCGTCGTGGCCGTCGTCGAGGTCCTGAACGAGCCGCAGCCGGTTGCTGTTGGTCACCAGGCCCGAACCGGCGACGTCCCGCCACGTCCAACCCAACTCGGCGTGAATCGTGCTTCGTAAACTCGTGGTCATGTCAGGGGTCAGGGGTCAGGGATTGGGGGTTAGGGATTGGGGATTGGAGCAATGCTCGCCGACCGCGTCGGCGGGGTTGGTTGCGGTTTGCCCAGCGGCTACCTCATGATTCTCTAGTCGAGATACACTCTCGCGCGCAGTTCGATGGTCCACTGCCAGAGGCCGTCGGCGTGTTGGGTCGCCGCGGAGCCGGTGCGGCGGAGGCGCGCCGTCTGGCCGCCGCCGGCAAGGGTGAGCGTCGCGCGGTCCATCGCGATCTCGACCTGCTCGGCGATCGCATGGCCGGCGTCGTGGTCGTCGTGCCAGACCGTCACCCGCAACGCTACGTCCTCCACGGCGTCGCCGCGGTTGGTCGGCAGCGTCGGGCGGCTCTCGGTTCGCTCGATCGTGGCGTACGGCGCGGCGGCGCTCGACGAGCGGCCGGTCGTCACCTTCGCGGCCGGCAGCAGCGTCTCCAGCGCCGCCGTGTCCGCCCAGTGTTGATGGATCGCCTGTTCGAGATTCACGGCAACGTCCCTCCAAAGCGGAGATTGTCCAGGGACCAAGCACCAATGACCAATGGCAACCGACAACCGACAGCTACTCAACCCGAACGACGTCGACCTCCATGAGTGCGTCGATCCGCTCGGCGCGGCGGCTGCCGACGACGCGGTAGACCGTGCCGTCGGGCGACTTGATCCGATGCGTGTGATCGACCGCCAGCGATTCGGCGAGATAGACGACGAACGCGGCCGTCGTGACGCGCCGTTGATGTTCCTCGGTTGCCGTCGATTGGACCGGCTGGATTCTGGCGGCCACGCCGGTTCGCCACGGGCGCCACGCGGCCTGTTCGGCGCCGTGCTCGCCCTTGGCGTAGGTGGCTTGCTCGATGTCCACGTGCTGGTCCAATCCGTGAACGACCGCCAGGTTGCGCGACACGCACCGCCAGCGGCTCCCCGCGGTCGCCTCACCAACGGCAAGCACGTTCCACCGTCCGCCCGCGGCGTCGACGATGACGTCGCCGGGCACGGGCGGGCTGCTCACTTCCCCGGCCGGCAGATGCCAGACGACGTCGCCCGCGGTGACTTTGCCGTCGGACGCTCGCGCCTCGGCCGTATTCACCGCCGCGCGAAGGGCGCCGCCGACGCTCGTCGCCGCGCTGCCCGGCCGCAGCAGCGTGAGCGGCTCGAGTCCGTCGGCCACATTGGCGAAATCGTCGCCCGGATCGAACGAGAGGCTCATCAGGTGGTCCCCCGCGAATGGATTTCAAAGGGCTCGCATCCGGCGAGTTTGCGTTCGCACCAGTCGATCGTCTCGCGGAGCTTGGCCAGGTAGTCGCCCCACGACACGGTTTGCCCGTCGAGCGAGTAGCTCGGTTTCGGGTTGGCGGTCACGTCGGCGAGGATCGCCAGGGCTTGGCTCCGGATGGTCTGGAGTTGTTCGAGGTCGCTCGGCATGGAATTGCCTCAAATCGCGTGGAGACGGAAGCGGGCAAGGATGACCTGGCCCGCGTAAGGCGAAAGCCGGTACTCGACCAGGTAATCGCGTCCGGCGATCGCGAACGCATGGTCGGTCGAGACGTCCATCGCGTGCCGGAAGTTGTAGCCGACGTCGTCGCGGGTCCAGAGGTCGTCGGTCACCAGCGTGTCGAAGAGCACGTCGGCCGGCAGGAGCGTCTCGCCGTCGTGCCCCGCCACCGCCGAACGGCTGTCGGGGTCGCGTGCGTCCAACAAGTAGACGCTGTATTCGATCTGGGCGACGTCGCCGGCGTCGATCGGCTGGGCGTCGTGGCCGACGATTCGCGCCAGGCAGGTCGCCGAGCCGTTCTTGAAGACGGTTCCGAAGGGTTCAGTGTTCATGGGCTTGTCCTGCCGCGATTCCGGTGGTGAACAGTTCGGCGGCGGCGGCTCCGGGAACGAACAGTTCGGTCTCGGCCACGCGATGCGACGCGAGACTCACGATCCCGGGCGGGTGACCGACCAGCGTGCTGCCGTGATTCGTGACCGTCAGCCCGGCGACGCGTTCCTGGTAGTCGAGCATCGGCAGGTGCCAGGCCAGGCCGCCGGGGATGTTTCCCGGCGCGGCGCCGGCCACCAAGGCGGCCATTTCGCCGGTCGAGAGTGCCCGATCCCACTTCGCCCACTCGGCCATCTCGCCGTTGAAGAAGCGGTTCGGATCGTGATTGCTGCGACCGCCGAGATGTAGCGCCTGGGCGAAGTTGATCGCGCCGAAGGAAGCGTAGTACCCGTTGCCGTCGGCCGCGCCGTTGACGTATTGCGCGATCGTGCCGCCGGATCGCCGCAGGAGCAGGTGCTGCCACGCGGTCGAGGCGCCCGGCGTGCTCGTCGATCTTGCGGAGATGGGCGCGCCTTGGGTGTCTCTGACCGCGAACTGCAGCTTGTTGGCGTCGACGATTCCGGCCTCGTTGAAGTACCAGTTGCAGCTATTGACGGCCGACAGGTTGTTCCACGACAGGAAGTACATGAAGGCACTCCCGGCGCTGCTCGTGACGCGGACCCAACCGCCGAGGGTCCAATCACCGCCGCCCAGCGCCAGCGCGGCGGCCGGCGCCAGGGTCGCGTAGTCGTCGATGCCGTCAAAAAGCCATGCCATGAGGTCACCGTGGCGCCAAGGGATGGGCAAGGGTGGCACGCCCTGAGCAGCGAAGGGCGTGGTGAATCGTCCGGCCACGCCCTTCGCTGCTCAGGGACGTGCCACCGCATGAACGGGGTCGTGTTTTTGCGTGCGGTTCGGCGTCACGCGGCTCCCGTGTTCTTGACCACGTAGCGCGGATTGATGACCGCCGCGGCGCCGCGCTCGCTGGCCTTGAAGCGGACGACGATGTCCTGATCGAACTCGGCGTCGCTGCCGGGCGACGATTGGGTCACCGTGATCGGCCAGTTCTCCATGTAGGCGAAGGCCTTGCGGAAGTCGCCGAGGAACCACCACTTCTTCGCGTTGGCCGCGGTCTGGCCCGAGGCGACGATTCGCCGATAGGCCAGGCGGCTTTCGCGGACCGTGTAGTTGCCCAGCGGATTGGCCGCCGTCGTGGCCGTCGCGCTGCCGCTGGCGGCGTAGGTGATCTCGGCGGCGTTGAACACGCGATGGGCCGCGTGGCGATAGGCCGGCATGACCAGCACCGTGGTGGCGCGAAGCAGGACCGGCTCGCCGGTGTTCGGGTCGAGGATGTCCGCGAAGAGCTGCTCGGCGGCGTCGACTTGGGTCCAATCGACCAATTCGTTGCTGGCGAGCTCGTTGATCCACGGCTGGCTGTCGGCCGCATCGTAGTACGTATTGTACGCGGTGCCCTTCCACTTGTAGTTGTTGGTCCGACCGATCACGAGGTCGATGAGTCGCTTCTCCTTGTTCAGGCCGAGGATTTCACCCACCTCGGCGGCCCGGCCGAGCACCAGATTCGTCCGGTCGAAGAAAATCGCCTCCTTCGTGACCGGCACGATCAGCCCGTACTTCGCCGTCGACGGCGTCTCGATGTAGTCCTCGCCGAAGCCGACGCTGGGATAGGGCATGCCGGGGTGGACCTCAGTCACGTCGTCGCGCAGGGGGCCGATGCCCGGGATCTTCTCGCCGTCGAGCCGCGTCGGCACCGTGTCGACCAGCTTCGACACGACAAACGCCTCGTGCTCGTACCCTTCAAGGATCTTCGAGTAGATCACCTGGCCGGTGACGTTCAAGAACGCCGTCACGTCGACCCCTTCCCCCGATTCCGTCACGCGAACGGCGCCGGCGCCGCGGGGGTCCAGGTTGTGGACCCACTCGTGCCCGTCGGGAATCAGCCCCTCGGCCAAATCGCGGAGGCTGAAATCCTCCGGCCGAAGCTCGCGCTGGCGCAGGGCCTCGGAAAGGTGTTGAACGGTTTTCTCCGGGCCGTCGAGTTCATAGCGGCGCCGGAGTTCTCGATAACGGATGGTTGCCACGGCGTGGTTCCTCCAGGGTATCAGGTTTGGAATCGTGAAAAGTCGGTTTGGCTAGCGCGCGGGTGCCAGGGGCAGCTTGTCTGCCCCTGCGATGGCAGTGGCGGGCAAGCCGCCACTGGCACCCAACGCCTCAAAGGCAAGTTGGCGGACCACTAGACGCCGGAGGGGATACTGCCCTCGATGCCGCCGGTCATCACGGTCGAGCGGATGTCGACCAGAACGCTGGTCGACGCCGACGCGACCCGCTTCGCCACGCGGCCGATCGCCCGGGCGGCGGACGCGACCGCATCGACCTGCTGGTTCAACAAGGCGTTGCCGGCGGCGTTCTCATCGGCACCGACCAGCGCTCCGAGTTCGAAGGCGCCGCTGGGGCAGTCAAACTCGAAGACCCCGGTGGTGGCCACGCGGATCCCCTCGGTGTCGCCCGAGGGGCTCCGCTGCATCGCCACGCCCAGGAACTTGTCGGCCAGCAGTCCCTGGTTGGTCGCCTCCGAGCCTTGATCCGTCTGGGCCGAAGCCGGCTTGGCGTCGTCCGTGTCCTGATAAACCAGGTCGCCGATCTCGATCACCGTCGCGGCATCCACCGCCGCGACCACGGGGTTCGTGTCCCCGTATCTCCAACGCATTCTGTCGGACATCATTCGTTCTCCAATTAGGGGTTATTTAACGATCGCCCGGACGAACGCGGCGGCATCGGGCGGCGAAACGAGCTCGAACTGGTTCTGCTCGCGACACTGAGGCCGGCACTCGCCCGCGCCCCGCGCCAAGCCGCGTCTGGCGATCTCGCGCACCAGCTTGGCACGCTCCTCGATCAACTCCAGGATCGCCGCCTCGTCCGGCGCGGCCAGCAACGTCTCGATGAACCGGCGACTGACGATCGACCGCGCCCAGGGGCCGCCGGAATCGGGATCGGGCAACTCGGCCTCGCTCAAGAGCCGGCGAACCAGCCGGTTCTTCTGGGCCATGGCCTCGGCGAGCCGCAGCCGCTCGACTTCGGCCCGAAGCCGCTCGATCTCGGCCGTCGGTTCGCTCACGATCGCTTCGACCAGGTCGGCGCGGTGCCGCCGCAGATGCTCCACGGTGGCCTCGGCGAGCGTCGGAGCCGCGTCGGCGTCACCGGCGTCGCCAGCGGATTCGAACAGGCCCCGCGTGGTCGCGGGATCGGCCACGAGGTCGACGCTCTCGACGCCGAGGATGGCCTCGACGACGACCTCCTCGCCGCGGCGCGAGGTTCGCGCCTGCACGTTGTGCGAAAAGCCCAGGTTCTCCGGCGCGTGCTCGGCGTCCCAGAGGAGCTGTTCGCTCAGGGCGTGCTTGGGATTGAAGTGGAAGTCGGCAAAGAGGCCCTCGTCGCGCCGCGATTGGACGTTGCGGATCACGCCGATGCGATCCTGGTAGTCTCGCGGTCCGAAGGGGCTCGTCTTGGCGTGGTTGACGTTGACCTTCGCGCCTTCGTAGAGCGCGACGGCTTGGACCAAGGCGTCGGGCAGATACGTTCGGCCGTTGCGGGACTTCAGGCCCAGCACCTTCACTCCCCGGATCACGCCGGCCTCGCGGTCCACGCGGATCGCCACGCCGCGTGAATCGACGAATTCCCGAAGCGTCTCATTCATCGCGTTTCCTTCCTTCCAAGAACAAAAAAAGCCCGCCGCAAACCCGAAGGTTCGTGGTGGGCTCTTGCGGATACCCGCCGGCGGCGGGCTCTTCAGATACCGATCAAATGGTTTGCTTCACCGGCGAATCCGCTCGACCCGGTGGCGGATGGTCTGGATCGTCCCGTCCTGGATGTTCACCTCGATGCCGGCCGTGCCGTGGAATCCGCGCTGCAAGGTTTCGGCAAGGATCTCGGCCAGCGCCGCGCGAAGTTGCAGCACCTTCTCCTGATTCACCGGCGTTTTCGTGGGCGTCATCATGGGCGTTAACATAGCCCAAACCATCGCGATTTTCAAGAGAACTTTTGGCCACCCCTCCGGCAAAACACGGGTGGCACCGACGATTTTCCAGAACACGCGGTCCATGCGAGACAACGACTTCGGAAAATCGTCGGTGTTGCGAAGCAACGAGAGGATTGCGCCGGAACATGTCCACGACAGGCGTGGACATGAAGCCCGGCGTCTGGCCTACAATCGCTTCGCGTTCGCCCGAGCCATGGGCGAGCCGGCGGGAAACCACTTTTCGAAGAACTCTTTCATCGGCCCGGCGTACTGAGCCACTCGGACCGACGCCCAGGTCTGCTGATCTCCGGTCGCGTAGAAGAGGTACGTGCTGCCCTCCAGTTCCAGGAGATCGACGTCCGAGTTGTTGATTCCCTCGCCCGCCGAGGCTTCTAGGATCGGGTTCATCGGACTCAAGTCCCAGGACTCCAGGTCCTTCGACCTGGCGAGAAACGAGATCCAGCCGTCGTGCCCCGGGATCGCCGCGTGCAGGTAAATCACGTAGTAGTATGGGGCGAAGTAGCGAATCACCGGACACGCGCTGTACTCGTTCTTCTCGCCGGTGAAAATCAGGCCGGAAACCTTCTCCCACTGGGCCAGGTCCTTGCTCCGGGCGAACTTGAAGCAGAACTGCACTGGTTGCATCAACTCGTAGGCCATCACATAGCCCCGCTCGTCGCGGCAGACCGACGAGTTGAAGATCTGCTCGCCCGGCGTCTGGGGGATCGCCGTCTCTTGTTTCCACGTCTTGAGGTCCGTGGTGGTGAATCGGTTGATGCCGCGCATGTCCATTTTGGCGCCGTAGTCGACGAACTCGGTGGCGAAGACGTTCAGTTCCGCGCCGTTGGCAAGCGCGCTGACGAACGAGTGCCCTTTGCCGAAACGAGCGACCTCCTGCCCGGTGGTCAGATCGACAACGAGCAGATAGGCATCCGCGCCCTTGGCGTAGAGCCCGCCCGGCCGATGGTTCCCCACCATCATCGGCCGCCCGTTGAAGACGACGGGCGTGTTCTCCATTCCGTCGGGATAGGCGAAGGGCAACTTCACCAGTTTCGGCCGCGCCATCGCCGCGCCGCCCGCCGCGGGTTCGCCCGCCCCGAGCCCCTGTGGACCGAGAACACCCGCGCACAGCCATGCCGCGAATAGAACGATGAACCGAGGTTGACTTTGCATCGTGATGGTCCTTTTCATATCAGAGAGAGTAGGGTGCGTGCTCGCACGCACCAGCCATTCTCGAACAGTGTACCTTCGAAGCATGTCCGCGAGAAGCGTGGACGCGGCACCCGGATGTTTCTATCGCGGGCGAGCGAGAATCGATGCATAAATACTACATAAGATCGCCGCAATCGTCACTGCCCACAACAACGTCCGCAGACTGTAGTGAAAGGGCCATCGCACGATGCCCAATCCGTAGGAAATCGTCAGTACATGCAGTCCGACGAACAAAACGAGGGCGATGAAGCTCTCGTCCAAACACACCAGTACGGTCTTGTGAAAGTCGGCCAGCGAGTAGTCGCACGTCGCGATCCCGATTCCCGCGCCAAGGTAATGGACGGCGGCGATAACTATCAAAGCCGCCGTTCCGCGGTCTTTCGCCCGGGCGCGGACGAGGAACACCGAATACCCCGCGTAGAGCGCCGGCCAGAGCACGAGCAACACGAGACCCGTGTCGCCTGGCAGAAGATCCATTAGCCATATTGAGAGCGCCGCGGGGCCGTAGAACAGGAAACAAGGCCACGTGGTTCCGTGACCAGCTCCCGTCAATTTCAGGCAAACGGGAATCGGTAGAATGCCCAGAATGGCACCGACCGTGACCGAAATGATCAGCGTCAGCCTGGTTCGTTGTTCTTGGGGAGGCACGGATACACCCCTATGCGTTTGACGAGTTGCCGGAAGTGATTTCCCCACGTAGCACCTGTCGAACGATCTGGGCACCCAGCGCCCGCTCGGCATGGATTAGTATTCCCGGTGATCGACGGCGCGGGTGGCACGGACGATTCTCCGGAGAACGCTCTTTACTGGTGAGGACGGGTTCAGAGAACCGATGCCACCCGAGGCTACGCGAGCCGGAAGGGCATGTGGCACTGCTTACCGCGCCTTCTTGTATCGGATGACAGCCGCGCCGGGGCGGGTCGGAAGGTTTACGCTCAGGCCCGCGTCCATCAGCGTCTGTCCGCTCATTGCTCGTTCCCGGTTTTCGTCGAGGTCCGTGACCGTGTAGGTGGCCGCCGGGTCGAGGCCGTGCAGTTGGTACTGTTGGACCGCTTCGGGGCAATCGGGCCGGCGGAACGCCTGGACCAGGCCCTCGCCCAGGTCCGGCCGGTCGAACTGCCAGGCGATCCAGGCGTTGTGCTCGATGCTGTAAGGGGTCAGGGGGTAGAACTCGCCGAACAGACACGGCCTCACGGCGACGTATTCCTTCAACAGCTTCCGCAACAGGTCCAAGTCCATCTTCGACCAGCGGTCCTGAATGTCCGACACGCCGGCCATGGGCCAACCTATCAGAAGGGCCGGGCAATAGGCGCTCCTGAAGGAATAGGTCGTGAGTTTTTGCGTCGGCGCCACCGCGCCGCACAGCGGAATCCACTGCAACAGGCCGTAGTTGAAGCCCTGATTCGAGACGGGGTCGAAATCGCCCGACGCCTGGCAATCGCTGCGCCACAGGACAATGCCGCGGCGGACTGTTTCCAGATCGATCTTCCGGCCGCCTTCCGCGCAGTTGTCGATCAGCAATTCGGGGTGCTTCTCCAGAAGCCCGTCCCAGAAGGCGTAGAATCCTTCGATGTACCGGATCTGGCTCATGCCGGCGCGGTTGGGATCGGTATCTTCCGGCCACAGATTCCCACCGTCCTGGCGAAAGACATCCACGCCATCGTCGCTCACCACCTTGGAGAAATGCTCGATCATAAACTGGTTCACGCGCGGATCGCCGTGATCGAGGCCGTGGAAGACCATCTTTCCATAGTCCGGGTGGGTGAGTGGTTCGCCCAGCCACTCGGGATGCTCTTTGCCGATGCCCACGGCCGGATGGACGCTCTGGGGGACCATCCACAGCAGGAACTTCATCCCGCGGCGATGGGCGGCATCGGCCAGTGGCCTCATTCCGTTGGGGAACAGGGCCGGATTGGGGACCTGGTGCGACTGGTGGGCCTCCCAGCCAAGACTCATGTCGGTCCACCCCGCGTCGACCCAATAGCACTCCATCGGCAGGTCGTGGTCTGCCCAGAAGTTGATCTCCTTGATGTGCTGCTCGGCATTCATCCACGACCCCCAGTTGGCGTCGGCGATCAGACCGGCAAACGGATTGCCGCCGGGCCGCGGCGAGTAATGGCTCAGCAGCAGCCTTCGCCAGAGATTCTGTGCCCGCGGGCGGTCGCCCCGCCAGAAGAGCATCACGACGCGGGGGCCGCGGATTTCTTCGCCGGGGCGCAGCAGCAGGTGCGTGCGCGGCAGGCCCGCCTCGACCCGGAGCGTCCCGTCGGCCTCGCGTGCGAAGCGGGCGGTCCAGGGGCCCGTCCAGCCCAGGCCCACGATGATACCCTGGTCGCCCGACTGAAGGTTGAAGAACGGAAGCGACTCGATCGAGGGTCCTCCGCCCCGGCTGCCGCCGCGGCTTCCATGGGAATGCAGCTTCAGTTGATCACCGGGCGCGAGTGTGTCGGCCAAAGGTGCAAAGTCGGAGTATGCCGACTCGCTCCCCTTCGCATGGTGAACGATCAATGCGGCTCCGGACTCGTGGGGAAGCGATGCGTCGAGGGCCTGGAGGCTCTCCAGGATCGGCGTGTCCCGGGGCCCGGTGTTCCTGAGATAAACCACCCAGTCCACCGCCGGATAGTCGTCGTACTCGATCGCCACGCAACGAACCTCCAGGCCGGTGAGCGGATCGGCATGGGTCACGGTCCGCTTCGTTGCCTGTCCGGCCCGCTTTTCGATCGACTCGGATGCTTTCCACGTCGGGAGCAACTCCGAGGACGGGCGGCCATCGTAGCGGAACGAAAACGGCCGCGCCGCCGCATTCGCGCCAAGGCTCGACCGGCTCCAACTCCGCGCCGCTTCCATCTCAGCGGCCGTGGGACTGACCGCCGGCGTCTCCCGAGGGAAGACGCCGATCACC
The DNA here is from genome assembly GCA_026401055.1 of Planctomycetia bacterium. Taxonomy (GTDB): domain Bacteria; phylum Planctomycetota; class Planctomycetia; order Pirellulales; family Thermoguttaceae; genus JAPLNP01. The sequence goes on along the minus strand of JAPLNP010000156.1, from coordinate 4,631 downwards.
ACAACCCAGACAACGAGTGTCAGGACGCACGGACTCATCGACTTCATGGGGTTCTCCGATCGTGGGTGGCACTGACGATTCTCCGAGATTGTCTTCTCCAATGGAAGACCCGCTCCGGGAATTCATCGGTGCTACCCGGCTTCGCAATCGCTCCGTCTCCATGTCCGACCGAATCTAATCGGCTTCCCGTTCGAGATCGGCCCGTTCCAGCGCCAGGGCAATAATGCCGGCGAATGCCTCCACGAGATGAATCTGCTCGATGTCCACGGATCGCGCGACGGAAGAAGGAATGACGCCGAGTACGCCGACAACTCCGCGCGACGTGGAAAGCGGGAAATAGGTGCCCTCCGAGCCCGGGAGCGTGGCGGTGCCTCGTCCCGCCGTCTGGCCGTGTTCGAGGACCCACTGGGCCACGGCTTCCTCATGGACACCCAAGGCGAAGCCGTCGCCATCCGTTCCCGAGGAGAAAAAGGGGACAGGCACCATTGGCCGGGACGGCCCTCCGGGTGCTTCGCACAAATGGTGCCTGTCCCCTTTTTCCCCTTTTCCTCCTGGCAGAAGCACCACCGCGCGAACGTCGGAGGCCGCCATGACGTGTCGCGCCGCGATTTGGGCGATCTGCTCTCGGCTTTGCGTGGCCGCCAACTCGCGGCTTATCGCGTACAATGCCGCGGTGCGTCGTTCTCGACCCCGGGCTGCTTGAGCCTGAAATTGCACGCGGGCGGTCAGCGTGCTAATCACAAGGCCGGTCACAAGCATCACCAGAAACGTAAAGAAGTATTCCGTGTCTCTCACCGCGAGCGTCCATTGCGGCGGCACGAGAAAGAAATCGAAGGCGGCTACGCCCAAAATGGTTGCCATGATCGACGGGCCGCGCCCCAACCGAAGCGAGATGGCAACCACGCCCAACATGTAGATCATGACCAGATTGGTTGGATCAAGGTAGGGCGACAAGAGAATGCCAAGTCCGGTGCAGCCCAACACCACAACCATCGCCCAGAAATAGTCGAGGCGAGAGCTTCGCGGCAGGCGCGCCGGCGCGGCGGGAGTCGTTGCGGGCTGTGGATCGCCACTGATGACGTAAACGTCGATGTCGCCGCACTTGCGAGTGAGTTCGTACACCAGCGAGCCGCGAAACAGTTCCTTCCACCGTGGCTGCTTTGGTTTGCCCACGACGATCTTCGTCACGTTTCGGCTGCGCGCGTACTGGATCAATTCCTCGGCGACGCTCTGACCGCTGAGCGTCGCGGTCTCGCCTCCAAGCTGCTCGACCAACCGCAGTGTTTGCGTTAGCTGTTCTCGGTCGGCGCTGGAAAGGTTGGCGTCGCTGGGCGTTTCAATGTGAACGGCGACCCACGGCGATTTCAGACTCGCCGCCATGCGGCGCGTCGCGCGAACCAACCGGCCGGCGAAGGGACTCGGACCGACGCACACCAACAGGCGTTCGCGGGCGGGCCATGTTCCGCGCACCGCGTGCTCGTCGCGGTAGACGTCCATCTGCTCGCCAACCCGTTCCGCCGTTCGCCGCAGGGCCAATTCCCGCAGAGCGATCAAGTTGCCCTTCGTGAAGAAATGGGCCATTGCCCGCTCGGCCTCGCGAGCGATGTAAACCTTGCCTTCCCGCAGCCGCTCCAGGAGGTCGTTGGGGGGCAAGTCCACCAACTCCACCTCGTCGGCCTGTTCCAGGATCGAATCGGGCACCGTCTCGCGGACCACGACGCCGGTGATTTGTGCAATCACGTCGTTGAGGCTTTCGAGATGCTGGACGTTGAGCGTCGTGTAAACGTCGATGCCGGCATCCAGCAACTGCATCACGTCCTGCCAACGCTTCGTGTGCGCCACGCCGGGGGCGTTGGCGTGGGCCAATTCGTCCACGATAAGAAGTTGCGGATGCAACGCCAGCGCCGCATCAAGATTGAACTCGAAAAGCGTTGTCCCACGATAGGGGATTTCCAGCCGTGGAAGAATGTCCAAGCCGAGAACGAGCGCCTGGGTTTCCGGCCGGCAATGGGGTTCGATGTATCCGACGACGACATCCGCGCCCTCCTTGGCCGCCTTGCGAGCGGCCTCCAACATGGAGTACGTCTTGCCAACGCCGGGCGCGGCCCCAAAGAAGATCTTCAGCTTCCCCCGAGCTTGCTTCGCCTCTTCGGCTTGCACGCGGGCCAACAGGGCATCGGGATCGGGGCGCTGGTCGGACATGGGTAGAGTACAAGAACCCGTGGGTGAGTTATTCGCCTTCCATGTAGTCGTCACCGTCGACCACACATCTTTCCGTCCACGGCTCATTGGCACACACAAGACGTTTGCCTACTCGCCTTTTTTCTAGCCCAGGCGTTTACGCCTGGGGTCACGGATCAAGACACCATTTCCTTTTTCCATCAGCCCCCTTCAGGGGGCGAAGGGGTCGATTCCACGCCAATTTTCGCCGACAAACCAATCATCGCCCCCTGAAGGGGGCTTCAAAGGAAAAGAACGATCCATGGTAGCGCCTCGATCCCCAGGCGTAAACGCCTGGGCTAGAGAAAAGGAACCTCATGGAAAACGCGCCAACATCTTCATACGTCGCCTTTCGCCCGTCATTCTCCCCCGTCACTCCGAATCGGGGTCGCTGTCTTCGCCCGCGGTTCTCTCCAGCAGGGCCGACAATTTGCCGTTGCCATGATGCGTTTCCTGGTTGTCGATGTAGCGTGATACCTTCTCCACTTCATCTTTCCGCAATGTCAAAACCCCATAACCTTCCTGCCACTTCAACTTCACGCGGGGCTTGATCTCATCGTTCACGCGATGGGCGGTTGCTCCCTTCACTTCGCCGATGAAATCGCTCACGCCGATCGTCGGCGGCAGGCGAACCAGAAGATGCACGTGATCGGGCATGGCGTTATGGCGGATCGGCCAACCGCCGCGTTTCTTCGCCTCTTCATTGACGATCTTCAATAGGTCCGATCGGTAATCGCGGTGAATCAATGCGGCACGCGAATGGGTCGCCCAGGCGAAGTGGTAATAGAGTTGATGGAAAGCGTGTCCCACGACAAGGATCTCCCGCTCCCGTTGTCGCCCCCGAAAGGGGGCTAAAAGGAATAACATCCATGATGGCTTTTCGATCTCAAAAAAGCGGTTGCTTGCCCAACTTCCGGCGGATCGGCACGAATTGACCGGCGTGCATCAACCAGTGCGTGGCCAACAGCATCAGCACCGCGCCGATGGTTGGGGCGTATTCACGCATCGGTTCCGGGCTGGGTTTGTCGAAATCGGCCTCGGGCGTCGCTTCGACCGCGGCAAGCGACGCGGCCTTCGCCTGATCCATCAAAGCAAGATACTGGGCCTTCGTGGCAAACGCGGCCGGATCGTCCGAGGCCGCCGTTTCCGGCGCGTGGGCCTCCGCAAATCCTTCGGGCAGAGCGGGCGTCTCGCGTCCAACCGCGGCCAAGAAGTGCCCAGTAGCGCCGATCATGTGTCCAAGTTGCCACGCCATATGGTTCGCCCCCGGCACGCTGCGCACGAGCAATTCGGCGTCGGTAAGGTCCTCGACATAAGCCCGCGTGATCCAATGGGTGCTCTCGATGGTTCCACAAAGAAGATGCTTCGCGATAGACATGATTGGGTTCTCCGAGAGTTTAACGCTGCTGACTGTCCAGATCGAGATTCAATTCTACCACATTGACCCGGGGTTCGCCCAGCAGGCCGAGGGTACGGCCTTCCGTGTGCCGAGCGACGAGTTGCCGCACGATCTCGGCGTCAAGTCCCCGAGCCTTTGCCACCCGTCCGACTTGGTATTCGGCGGCCGCGGGGCTGATCTGCGGGTCAAGCCCGCTGGCCGAGGAGGTTACGAGGTCCACGGGAATCGGGGCGTCGTTGCCGGGGTCGGCCGTTCGGAGAGCGGCGATTCGCTGCCCGACGGCTTTCATTAGGTCGGCGTTCGTCGGTCCCAGGTTGGAACCGCCCGACGATTCGGCGTTGTAGGGCATCGGAGACGTGGCTGACGGTCGTCCCCAGAAGTATTTGGGATCGGTGAACGGTTGGCCAAGGAGCGATGACGCGACCGGTTTGCCATCCCGATAGATCAGGCTGCCGTTTGCCTGCTTCGGAAAGACAGCTTGGGCAATTCCGGTAATCACCAACGGATAGAGGATCCCCGTCAGAAGGCTAAAGGCTACGAGAAGCAGGAACGCTTGTCTTAGTTGTCTGAGCATGAGCATAGCCCTCACCCTAACCCTCTCCCAAAGGGAGAGGGGACCATTTTGTTCTTAAACCAAATGCAATGCCACCAAGAGCACGTCGATCAGTTTGATGCCGATGAACGGCACGATCAAGCCGCCCAATCCGAACACCAAGAGATTCCTACGCAACAGGGCCGCCGCGCCGATGGGACGATACCGCACGCCTCGCAACGCCAAGGGGATGAGCGCCACAATAATCAGGGCGTTGAAGATCACCGCCGACAGAATCGCGCTGGCCGGCGTTGCCAGGTGCATGACGTTAAGCCTGCCGAGCGCCGGGTAGGTGCCCACAAACGCGGCCGGGATGATCGCAAAATACTTCGACACGTCGTTGGCCAGGCTGAACGTTGTCAGCGCCCCGCGGGTCATCAGGAGTTGCTTGCCGATTTCCACGATCTCGATGAGTTTGGT
>JAPLNP010000567.1 GCA_026401055.1 Planctomycetia bacterium | reverse complement strand
CCGCCCGCAACTGTCTCTGAAGGACGCTGAGGACCTGGTGAACTACCACCTCGCCCACAACAAGCAGGCCAAAGCCTCGCATCGCAAAAGATGGCTGGCAAAACACCTAAACCCCGTTCCGCGAAAATGATGTTGTAGAACTATCGTAAGACCGTCGACAAGGCGTTTGAAGCTTATACCAGTTGGTTGGCAACTTGCCGGTTCAGTGGGGCCAACGGGATTCGCCATGGTATCCTGCCGGGTGATTTCTCAGGAACTATCGACAGTTGCGGGTTGAGAATCGGAATTCTTGGCCTGAATACCGCATTTCTCCAATTGACGGCCGGCGACTTCAAGGGCAAACTCACCCTGGACGCCAGGCAGTTTCACAGCGCGTGCGGTGGCGACGGTCCCGACTGGACAAGCCGGCACCATTGTTGCATACTTCTGACGCACCACGGACCTGAATGGTTGGACGAGCAGTCCCGAGACCGCGAGTATCCCGAGATCAATCCAGCTGGACGTTTTGCCGTACACCTTTTCGGCCACATGCACCAGAGCGCACATTGCGCTGTGTCCGTTGGCGGTGGCCCCATCGTGCGGACATGGCAGGGGCATTCCCTGTTCGGGCTCGAGCACTTTGGCGAAAACATCAAGGAAGAGCGTTGCCATGGCTACTCAGCCGGTCAGATCGAGTTCGGGGAGGAGTGTGGTTTGATTCGCCATTGGCCGCGAGTAGCACGAAGACACGGTCCCAACGGTTGGATCATCATTCCCGATTACGAGTCTGGCCTCCTCGAGGACAATCAAGGAACGCGCCCCGAGCCTGTCGAGGCACGACTCCCGGTCGAGGATGACGTGGAAGCATTGCCTCACCCCACGCCGGAACCAGAAGCATTCAAGGCGAGTGTGACCACCACCGCAGGGAAACACGGCGATTCCGAGGCCTCGGAGATCCAGAGAGAGCATCTGGAGTTCTTGCGCAAAGAACTGGCGATCACACCTGATCCGGTCCAGAAGTTCAATCTACGAAAGTTGATCGACGAGGCAGAGCGGGAACTTGGCCAGTAACGGACGGCAACCCGTCGATCCTGGGCCGCCGTGGTCGAAAGCAGTTCAGGTTCCACGTCATCCGCTCAAGAGAGCCTCATACTCCGCCACACGGCTGTCCCAACCGTTTTGCTGGCGCAGCGCATTTCCTATCAACTGTCGCCTCACGCTCATGTCATGAAACGCCTTGATCGCTCGTTCGAGTGCGCGAAGCAGAGACTCCGAGGTCATCTCTGCGAATGGAAAGCCATTCGGCGAAGGAAGACCAGGGTGTCCATTCTCGGACACCGTATCGGCTAGTCCTCCAATCTGCCGGACAATCGGAATGGTGCCATACCGCTGACATTCCATCTGCGCAAGCCCGCAGGGTTCACATCTTGAAGGCATGAGAAGGAAGTCACAGATTGTGTAATGGACTGCAGTGTCGACGATGGTGTTGATGTGCGGTGGGTTAAAGAGGAACCGGTCCGGCATCTTCTCAGCTAGGGTCTGAAACCACATCCAGAGACCACGCAGATTGCTGCTCGCTTCAGATGTCTTCCACATTCGCATAATCACTCTAGCCTTCGTGAGGACTCGTTCAATACATTCGCCGATCAACTCCACTCCTTTCTCTTCGTCCCATCGGCTGCGCACCGCAATGACTGGTTCGGGGCCGGCGTTCCATTGCCAAGCACCATATAGCTGCCGGCGCAGGCTCTCCTTCGCACGAAGGACACCTTCAACGGCATCGGCTTTATCATGGTAATTGAGACCTGCAATGTTCCAGCGATCCAGGTCGATGCCATTCAGAACAGCTCTCAGCCTCCCCTCATTTGTGAGTCGACGCATAACGCCCTCCAAACCGAAACCGCAATTGCCCATGCCGCATATCTCGTGTGCAAATGTCTGTGTTCTCCAACGAGAATCACCGGCAACGACAGATGGTCCTGCCCAGGGCAATGGATGCGAGTTTCATCTACAGTCGAAACCTCCGAGGCGCCAACTCCAAGCGGGGTCACCAAACGGCTATTCACCCGTTGAAGGTTGCTTCTGGATCGAAGGTAACCGTAGGAGGGGAGTGCCACCTTGACATCGTGGCCACGCCTTAGAAGTGCGGTCGCAAGGCCAAGTACGAATTCGGCTATCCCTCCTACAGGAGCCAAGTCTGCCAGTTCAGGCGTAACGATCAGAATCTTCAACTTTGGAACCCTCCAAAGCGTCTATGTATACTGATTTGCGGTGTCGAGTTGGCTGTAATGCTGTGAGCGAAGGACCGGTCTTGAGTGTGCTTAGCCGAAGAGGGCGGTTGGCTATGCATCATGTGCCGACACTCATGTCTCGTCCGCGGCCTCTTGGGTGACCGAGTCCCTCAGTTGGCGCCACGTCTCCAGGTCCGCGCCGTACGGCTCCTTGTCAAGTATCCAGTCGATGTCGGCAAGGGCATCTTCCCGGCGGCCCATTTCGACCAGCAGCTTGGCGCGAATCCCGCGATGCCGTGCCGATTTCGGGTCCTGGGCGATCTCCCAATCCAGCTTCTGCAGAAGCGATCCTTTATCCTCCGCCAGAGGAGCCCGTTTCGCTTTCCCCACGTAGGGCCTGAGGAACACGTAGCCTAACCCGGCAAGCAGAACAAGGTCGAACGCCACGATCCCCACAGTGATCCAGTCGACGCCGCTGTCGGCGACGACCCGTCCGGTCCTCTGCCGCTGGGCGGTCTGAGCGACCTGGAGTCGATGGCGGGGTTCTCTCAGCCATCGTTCGAGATCGGCCGGTGGCGTGCGCCCTCTTGACTCGATGGCGCGGGGGAGCGCGTACCGTGCCAATTGATACAAGTACCGGTTTTCGGACGACGATGGCAACGACCATCGCGGCTAGGGCTACCAGGACCGTTTTCGACTTCCGCCGATTCATGCCAACACCGCCGAGTCAATCACGCTCTATTCAGGTCCGATCCGCTGGAGTCCAACCCGTCAACGTCTTGCCTATCTCGAGAACAGCTCGGAGTCGGCATCAGCCATCTTCGCCCCACAGAGAGTGATTCGAGTCACTTCCTTGCTCGGTGGCGCACGATGTCATCCACGGGTTTGTCCGGCGGCCAGATTCGGTCATGTTCGATCAGGAGTTGATTTCGGTAGATGGTCTCAACTTCTCGCTGCAGCGCGTTCAGGCGACTCGTGTCGCGGTACTGCTCGACGAGGTTGCGCGACTCGGCGGGGTCGTCTTCCAGGTCGAAGAGGTACTCCTCGGGAGTCCGCATCGCTCGAACGTATTTTAGTGGATAGTCCACTACGCAAAGATAGCCGCCGCAGTAAGGCTGGATCAGATGCACGGGCCGACATCCGGAATCCGCAAGAACAGACCGTCCGAGGAAATTGTTGTCGGCCTCGATCCCCACGAGATCGAGAATCGTCGGCGCGATGTCGATCTGACTGTACGCGAGTTTGCGGATGACCTTCGGTTCCACGTGACCAGGCCACAACAGCAAGAAGGGGGTGCGGAAGTTCTCCTCCCAGAATCCTTGCTCGTTGTAGAAGCTGTCGTGTTGCCCTGTCGGAAAACCGTGGTCTCCAGTGACGATCACGATGCTGTTGGCAAACCTAGGACGACGCCGGAGCTGCTTGAAGAACTCCGACAAGTACCGGTCAGCGAGGAACAACGAATTACAGAAATGCTGCCGCCGGTTCGTCGGCTCGGGATAAAGGACCCGGTGCGTCGATGGCATTTCGCAGAATGGAACATGGTGGGATATGGTGTTCAAACAAACGAAGCATGGTTTGGTCAGTTGATCTTCGGGCGTCTCGTCGAGATACTTGAAGACCTTTTGATAAAACCGATCGTCCTGGATTCCCCACCCCCAAATGACGGCCTCGTCCTCCGGCGTCACGAAACGCTGGTCCATCGCAAACGCCTCGTCGAAGCCGATGTGGCGCACGAAAGGACCGGTCTCGTCGAAATCGAGCGTTCGATGGGCCTGGAAGAAAATGGTGCGATAGCCGGCGGAGCCTAAGATATGGGCGAGCGATTTCACCCGCAGTTCCGGGTAGTTCGTGAAGACCTTGTCCTGAATGCTCGGGAGAATCGAGCACCACGTCGCCAACTGTCCGCGGCAAGTCTGGATCGAGTTTCCATAGAACCGCTCGACGTAAACTCCCTCGCGAATCAGGGCGTTGAAGACTGGGGTGATTTCCCGGCCCGATTCCGTCTTGGCCCCAACGTAGTCTGCCGCGAAGGACTCCATTTGGACAATGAATACGTGGGGCATCGGCGGAGAGTCCCCGCAGCAAGCCGGCGCCACTCCAGACTCGTCGGTCGAGGCGACAACTTCCTGGACGTAGGGATACCCGGTAACCGTGGCTGCTCCAGGATAGGTGTACCGTCCGAAACCGTACTCAAGTCCCGTCCGCAGGATGTAGCTCAGGTCGTTGTGGTAATATGCGGGACTGAGCACCACACCGGCCAACAGCACTGATCGGATGACAACGCGACGCCACACGACGTTCGGCTCGGAGCATATCCCCTTGCCCGGCAGGAAGAGATCGGCCAAGACGCCGAGCAGAAAGACATTCAGGAGAATCAGCCAGGAATCCAGCGAGATCCTCGATGCCAGAAGAGCGAGGGACTCCCGGTAGAACAGAACTCCGAGGTTCTCCGCCAGCAGATAGAAGTCGAGGGATGTCTCGGCGTTCATGCGGAAGAAGAGTATGGCTCCGTAGCATCCCGCAATGAGGTATCGCAGCAGGGCTCCCACACGTCGACGTTGCCCGGCCACCACGGTCGCCAAGGAGAAGAACAAGATCGTGGTTCCGATTTCCACCAGCAGCGATGCGACGCGAGCCGGGAGAGACCAACGTTCCATGAAGAAGAACGGCGGCTTCACGAAGAACCACAGCAAGATTTGAGAGCTGACCACTAGCCACGCCAGGCCGGGCACACGTGCCAGCAGCGAGAGGACTCGCGACAAAGTCGCGACCGGGCGCAGACTGTCGGTGGTCGGCTGACGGCTTCGCTGTTCTGTGCAGGGCCACACGGCCTCGGAAGTCCGATCGGCGTTGGCGTTCATGGGTCTGTCTCGGCGCCACATGCATAGCCGGTGATCGTAATCGTGCCCTGAAAGTCGTGGACTTCTCGAAATGACCCGTCACAGAAAACGCGACGGTCGGCTGGCGGCGGAACATGACCGTGGCGCCACTGGCTGTTCATGTCGGCGATCCAGAGACGGGGGGCGTGAATTGCCCGATACGCTGAGTCGGAGAGAAGCTGCCGTTCGGTCACGATTGGCCCACCCAGAAAGTGTGCTAAGGGGTACTGCGGATGATCGTAGATGAACCAGTTGTCACGGTTTTCTGCATAATAGAGGAGCGAGAAGTAGAGAAGCGGCGAGCAGACTACGACCGGCTCCGAGGGATCGCGGTGCTCTTCGAGAAAGGCCACTGCCGCCCGTGCGCCGGGCCGATTGGGGATATCCAGTCGCAGCACCTCATCCACCCGCGCGCCGATGCCGTTGCACGTCAGGAGCAATACGACAGTGGCTCCCACCTGCCACGGACGGATTCGCGACAGTACGGCCGCCAGCGATGTCAGCAGGAAGAGATGCACACCGTAGAGATGTTGTGCCAGGAAGATTCTC
>JAPLNP010000454.1 GCA_026401055.1 Planctomycetia bacterium | reverse complement strand
GAGTAGCCCGGCCCAAACAAACGCAGGTCCTTCCAGTATACTCGCCGCGAAGGGCGGCCGGTAGCGTCGACCACCAATTCGGCCCGGGCGATGGGGCCCGAACGGTCGTAGAAACCGCTCACCTGCCCGCGGTAAACGTCGCCGCCGACGGTCAGGCACGGCAGCAACTTCTTCATCTGGTCCAGGTCGACCAGTCCGTCGGTCAAGAGCCATGTGGCGTGGCGGGGGGTCGAATCCGTGCCGGGAGAGCCCCGCGAACCGCGGCTGGCGACGATCCGCCCGACGGTGGCCTCGTCCATCCCGGGAACGCCCAACAGAACCTCGCGGGGCGCCAGATCGACGTTCACCCGGCCGCGAATCACCGGGCCGGGCACGACCGTGGTTTGCTCAAGTAGCTTGGGCAGGTAGTCGCCCATGGCGGTCGAATCGTCTGCAAAGGGGCTGGCGACGACAACCGGCTTTTCGGTTCCACGCCCCGGCACCTCGACCCGGGCGTCGATCGCGTCCAAGACGGTCTCGAACTTGACCTTGCCGGGCAGGCTGAGATCGAGTCGAACCGACGGCTTCGGCGCGGCCGGTCCCTGGTTGACATTGGGCTGGGCGGCGCCGGGCTGGGCGGTGCTGGGGCCGAATTGGCGGTAGAGAATCATGAATTGAGCCTGCTCCTCGCCCAGCGCGCCGGTGAGTTGCTGGTGGAGCTTCCGGAGGTCTTGCTGGTTCAGGTTGATCCGGGGCTTGCCGTCGGGCGCGAGGTTCCGCTCGGCGCTGTAGAGCGTCACGAGCGACGCCCAGGGCGGGCCGTCGGCGACGCCGGCATCCTTGGCCCCCCGCGACTCGCCCGGCTCCGTCTGGTAATTGAAGTTCGCGTCGGCGCCAAACAACAGCGCCCGGGTGACGCCCTTGACCAACAGCAGCTCTTCGAGGCAGCCCGGCGTCGCGTTGCGCGGCGCGTACGGCAGTTGCAGCCCGGCGTAGTAATCGGCCTCGGCGCCGAACTGCCGCTGGGCCCCGTCGGCGTCGAGCCAGTCGAGAATCGCGTCGGCGATCGCTTCGGTCATGCCGGGCAGGTTCAACAGGGCCGCCCGGGCCGAGCCGGGGACGCGACGCTCCCAGTCGGGCAGCACGGCCAGATTCAGCCGGGCGGACTCGCTGTCGAGCCCCCAACGGACGCCGGTGATCTTGCCGTCCTCGCTTCGAGGCGAAAGCACGCTGAAGCGGCCCCGGCGCTTCGACTCCTTGCCGAGAACCACCACCCCGTGGAACCGATCGGCATTGTCCCAGGTTCCGCCCGCCGCCCCGCGCTTCTCGTCGTCCAATTCCAGCAGGGCCTTGATGGATTCCTCGCCGGAGCCCAAGAGACACTGCGCTTCCAACTCGTCGCCCCGGAGGTGAACCGCCTTGTTCTCGGTCGACATCAGCACGACGAAACTCATGCCGGCCAGGCTGATCATGACCACGACGACCATCACGAGGATCAAGACGATCCCGCGGCGCGGGGGGCGAGAACGCGCTGGGGACTGGTCCATTTTTTGGCGGGAAGACGAGTTTCGCGAGAACAGCGCCGGCCGAAAACATGGACCTGTCCCCTTCCTCGCCGCAAGGGGGACAGTCCCGCGCGAAACAGAGCCGCGCCCGTTAGGAAGCGGTATGACACCGCGGGATTGGCGAGTCTCCAGCACCGCTCCCTCACGGTCGCGGCTCGGTTTGCGCCGCGAAAATCGGGACAGTCCCCCGCAAATGGTTCTCATGGCGAGTTGGTCCTCATCCACTGATCCGAGGGCCGCGTTGCCGGTTTGGCCTCGCTCTTCGTCCGGGGCACGCGCAAGCTCGGCGTCGGCAGCGGCCGGGGGACGATCGAGCGCGCGGCCGGCAGCGCGGAGCGGCTCGACGCGGCTTGGACGCCCCGATAGGACGTGGCCGTGGGCAGATCGATTACCAGGCGATAAACGCGTCGCCCGTCGTCCCGGACCGCGGCGGCGCCGGCGGCTTTCGGCCGGTCGGTTTCCAGCGGATCGGGGCCCTCGGCGCCGACCACGGTCACCTCGTCGTCGAGCGTTTCCTGCTCGGCCAGACGCCGTCGCCGGTCCCGGGGATCGAACGACTCGATTTCGATCCGCGCCTCGACGGCCACCGGCAGCGACTTGCGCTGGAGGCTGTCCCACGTGCTCGACCAACCGCGGCCGTCGAAGTAGCGCAGCGACAGACCGACGACTTCCGGCACCCACGTGATCGACGGATCGTCGGGCCGGTCCTCCGATCCGGGGTCGTCGAGATCGCCGTCGCGGCGGCCCGCTGCCTCCGCGGTCGCCTTCGCGATCGTGCGGTCGAACTTGGAGTCGGCACGACGCTCCTTGGGCGGCTCGAAGTCCAGTTCCCGCCGCGTCAGGCCGGGGCGTGCCTCGACGCGGTCTTTGTCGCGGTCACTTTGCACCTCCACCGCGGCGGAAACGTCCTTCTCCGTGGAGACTTCCGGCTCGACAAACGTGTACTGGACGGTCCGCAACTCGGGCGCCCGGCCCAGCGCCGGCACGTCCGCGTTCGGGCTCGTCGCGTCCTCGGCCGGGGGAACCGCCTGCTCGGGGGTCACTTGCAGGACGTCGAACGTCATGGCGTGGGCGGAGCCGAACAGCCCGAACCGCCGCACGGCGGTCGGCGTCTCGAAGCCCGACGACGCCCCGGCGGTCTGGGCGTCGCTTCCCGCGGGGGCGGCGGCGCCGGCGAGTTGCCCCTCGGCGGGCGCGTCCTGGATCGTGCTTCGCAGATCGTCGGCGAGTTGCTCCAGCAATGCCCGGGCGAGCTGCGACTGCTCGGTCTTGGCCTTGCCCGACTCGAACAGTCGGCTGTAGATGCCCATGATGCCCCACAGGCCCAAGAGCAGCGTCGTGGCCAGGAGGAAGGCGATGAGGACTTCCAGCAGGGTAAAGGCACGAGCAGGAACCGAGCCGCGCCCGTCAGGAAGCGGTGTCACGTGGCGGGATTGGCGAGTTTTCACCACCGCTCCCTCACGGTCGCGGCTCGGTTTGTGCCGCGAAGAACGCGTCATGGCGGGGATCCTCCGTCCAGCGGCGTGCGCGACCATGGTTCCGTGAGGAACCCGGAGCCGGAGGCCTGGCCGTAGGGATCGCGAATCCAGCGGACCAGCGAGAACGCTTTTCCCCGCTGCTGGTCCTTGTCATCGAGGTCCTCGACGTCCTCCGCCACCGTCACGCGCAGCGCGGCCAGGCCGGGCTGCTCCAGCGAAGTGATTTCGACCGACAGCAGCCAGCCGGGCATGTCCTCCAGCGGCTGTTTTTCGACCGTTGCCGCCGGCGTCGCCCCGCAGAGAATCTCGTTGAGCTTCGTCTGGCACGCCAACTGGGCCGAAGCCAGCTCGTCGGCCGATTTGGCATGGGCGCGGCCGATGTTGGCCAACTCGGCCAGCACGACCGCGCAGGCCAGAAGCAGGCTCGTGGCCAGCAGCACCTCGAGCAACGAGAAAGCGGCTCGGTTCGGTTTCATTCGCGCGGTTCCTGTTGCGGCTCCTCCTGCGGCCGCGGGCGTTGGAGCTTCCCGACCTTCGCCATGCCCGTCAGACCCCGCAAGGTCACGTCGACGGACAGGCCCTTGGGGCCCTGGAGTTCGAGTCGGGCGTTGGCGGCGCGGCCGTTGGGGTAGAACAGGATCGGCTCGGACCAGTCCGCCGCGTCCAGCCGCGAGATCTCTTCCGCCGGCAGCGGGGCCGCGTCGGACGTGTCAAGCGAGTTGAACGTCTCGCGCTCCCGGGGGTCGCGGAAGAACACGCCGTGCGGAAGCTCGCCCTCGACGGTCTCTTCGTCGAGCGAGTCCTGCGACGGCCCGGCCTCGGCCATCCGTCGCGCGTCGCGCCCCGGAACAACCGGTCGGTACGCGAATAGGCCCGTGCCGGGCAGAAAACAAAACTGCCAGGCCGTGCCGGACTCGATGGCCTTGACGCGGACCCGGGCCAGCGTGACCCGGGCATGATTGGCCGCGTCCTCGACCTGGGTTCTTCGCCAGGGCGCGCGCAGCACGGGCCAGGCGACGCCGGCCATGAGCACGAGGACCGCGAGAATGATCAGCATCTCGACCAACGTGTAGCCGCGCGGCGAGGAAGGGGACAGGTCCATGTTCTCGGCCGACGTCTTCTCGCAAAACACGTCTTTCCGCCGAAAAATGGACCAGTCCCCCGCTCGCCGGACGCTCGGCGGTGGTTGGCGGCTCGTGGTCATGGGCCGGGTTGCCTATTTCTTGTTCGGCGGGGCTTCCCTGCTCATTCCGCTCGTGCTACCGCTCTTGCTGCCGCTCTTGCTTCCGCTCTTGTTGCCGTTGCCGGTCTTGCTTCCGCCGCCGCTCTTGCTTCCCGCCGCCTCGTTTTCGACGGACTCGCCGCTACCTTCGTCGACCTTCTTCCAACTGACGATGTCGTCCTCGGTGTCGTCTTGCTCGTCGGGGCCATAGGACCAGATTTCCGGATCCTTGCCCTTACCGTGGGTGGGCGGGTACTCGTACTGGTAGGCGTTTCCCCAGGGATCGGCCGGCACGTCCTCACCTGTCAGATACGGCCCGTCCAATTTGCCGGTGCCGGACTCGCCCTCTTGGGCGGCGTCGGGCTCTTGGCCCAGCGCGGCCAGCCCCTGCTCGGTCGTGGGGAAGTCGTTCATGTCCAGGGCGTATCGTTCCAGGGCGCCCTTGAACGCGCCGATCTGCGTCTGCGTGGCGCTGATGTCGGCTTTCTTCTTCGAGCCGAGGATCCTCGGCACGACCAAGCCGGCCAGGAGGACGAGAATGGCCATCACGACCAGGACCTCGACCAGCGTAAAACCTCGCCGGCGGCGATGCGTGAGATTTCTCATGACGTGTTTCTCCTTAAGACGGGAAACCAGGTGGTTTCAAAATGGTTTTCGATGGTTCTTGGTTGCCACGACAGCGTGGCACTCGCATGGCCGCAACGCACCCCGCCGACGCAGTCGGCGGGCGTTTGTTCTACTCCCACTGGCAACTGACAACTGGCCACTGACAACTATCCTCCCATGGCCGAACTCATGTCGAACACGGGCAGCAACAGCGCGACCATGACGAAGCCGATCGCCAAGCCCATCACCAGCAGCATGATCGGCTCGACCAATCGGACCATCGTGTCCAACTGCCGGCTGGTCTTCCGGTCGATCCCGTCGGCGATGTTCACGAGCACTTCGTCCAGGTTGTTCGATTCCTCGGCGATCGTGATCATGGCCATCACCGAGCGCGGAAACAGTCCGCAGGCGGCCAGCGGCTGGGCGAGGGTTTCGCCGGACGAGATGTTTTCGGCCGACGCGCGGATGGCCGCGGCCAGGACGACGTTTCCGGTCGACGCGCTGCTGATCTCCAGCGACCGCAACAGCGGCACGCCGTTGCGCAGCAGGGTGCCCAGCACGCGGCAGAATCGCGACGTGGCCGCGCCGAGGAGAACCTTGCCCACCAGCGGAATCTTGAGCTTCCAGCGGTCGACGAACTCTCGTCCCCGCTCGCTCACCGCCGCGCCGCGGAGCCAGTAGGCCGCTCCGCCCAAAGCGGCCAGCACCAATATGCCGTAGCGTCCCAAGAAACCGCTCAGCCCCAGCAGGATCACCGTGGCCAGCGGCAGACCGCCCCCTTCCTTCTCCAGCCGCTCGAACAGTTCGGCGAACTTGGGCACGAAGAATACGATCAACACGACGGTGATGATGGAGCCGACGACGGCGAGGAACGCCGGGTAGAACATCGCGCCGACGATCCGGCCCTTGAGCTCCTCTTGCAGTTCGAGGAAATCCGCCGTCCGCTTCAGGGCGTCCTCCAGAAACGCGCCCTCCGACCCGGCCCGGACCATGCTCACCGCCAACTCGCCGAAGATCCGCGGATGCTTCGCCATCGCCGCGTCGAGCGAGTTGCCCTCGGCGACCGCGTCGCGGACCGACTCGAGGATCTCGGCCAGGCCCGGATGGGCCGTCTGGCTCGCCAGGACGTCCAGCGACTTCAGCAGCGGAACCCCGTTCTGCAGCAGGTCGGCCAGTTGGCTCAGTGTGGTCGCGACCAGCGACGGCTTGATCCGCGATTGGAACTGAAACGTCCGGCGCGCGGGCTTGGCGTCCTCCACCCGAATCGCGAACAGCGACCGCTCGGCCAAGGCGTTAAGCGTCTCGCGCTTGCTGCCGGCCGTCATCGTTCCGACGACGTCTTGGCCGTCGGTGGTTCGGGCTGTGTAGACGTACTGAGGCATGAGCGGAGGGGTTCGGTAGTTGAGTTCATTCCAAGACGGCCGGGTGGCACGCCCTGAGCCTCGGGCGAAGGGCGTGGCGGGCACCCGCGACGGATCAGCCACGCCCTTCGCCCCAGGCTCAGGGACGTGCCATCCACGGATAACGGACAACCGACAACTTCAGTCGGCCTTGGTGACGCGCAGGACTTCGTCGATGGTGGTTTTGCCCCGAAGGACTTTTCGCCAGCCGTCATGGCGGAGCGTTCGCATTCCGGCCTTCATGGCGGCTTGTTTGATGACGTTCGAGCCCACCCGCTCGCCGGCCAACCGCCGGATCTCGTCGTCGGCCACCAGCAGTTCGTAAATCCCCAGCCGGCCGGAATATCCCGTCCCACGGCACTGGCGGCAACCCACGGGCCGAAGGATCCGCTGGCCGCTTTCGCGCAGTTCGGCCACGGGGAAGTCGTCGGGCAGGTCTTCGGACCGGGGCAGGTAGGACTCGCAGCACTCGCGGCAGAGCGTGCGGACCAGACGCTGGGCCATGATGCCCTCCACCGTGCTGCTGACCAAAAACGGCTCGACGCCCATGTCGATCAACCGCATGAACGCGCCGGCCGCGTCGTTCGTGTGCAGCGTGCTGAACACCAGGTGGCCGGTCAACGACGCCTGCACCGCATTCTCGGCCGTTTCCAGGTCGCGGATCTCGCCGACCAGCACGACGTCGGGATCGTGGCGCAGAATCGCCCGCAGGCTCGACGCGAACGTCAGCCCCACCTTCGTGTGCACTTGGATCTGGTTGATCCCTTCGAGTTGATACTCGATGGGGTCTTCGGTCGTGATGATCTTCGTGTCTTCGTTCTTGATCTCGTTCAGCGCGCTGTAGAGCGTAGTCGTCTTGCCGGAGCCGGTCGGACCCGTCACCAGGATGATTCCGTGCGGCAGTTGGATCAGGCGGTTGAACCGGGCGTAGGTGTCCTCGTCCATGCCGACGCCGCGCAGCGAGAATTGCATCCGGTCCTTGTCCAACACGCGCATGACGATGCCCTCGCCGTGCAGCATCGGGATGATCGAGACGCGGACGTCCACCTCGCGGCCGGCCACCTTGAGCTTGATCCGGCCGTCTTGCGGCAAGCGTTTTTCCGCGATGTTCAACCGGGCCATGATCTTCAACCGGCTGATGATCGCGGCCGAAAAACGGTTCAACTCGGACGGGAGCGTCTGCTTCTGCAACACGCCGTCGATGCGGTAGCGTATCTTCAAACCCTTGGCCTGCGACTCGATGTGGATGTCGCTCGCCCGAGTTTCCACCGCCTCCTCGAGAATCTCGTTCACCAGCCGGACGACCGAGGCCTGCTGGACCATTTCCGACGCCTCGGACTGGTTCCAGTCGATCTCCTCGAGCATCTCGACGTTGCCGTGACGCTGCTCGTCCTGCGCCATCAGACCGTCGATCGTCTCGGCGCCGACGCCCAGGTGGGCCTTGATGAGCTTGGCCAACTCGTCGGGCACGGCGAGCACCGGCAGCACGCTTTTGCCGGTGGCGGCGCCGACGGCGTCCAGGGCGTGCAGGTCGAACGGGTTGCCGGTGGCCACCACGACCGAACCCTTCTCGATCCGGATCGGGAAGATGCCGTGACGGTGAATCAACTTGAGCGGAAAGTCCTTCAGCAAGCCCAGGTCCACCTCCACAGTGGAGAGGTCGACCACCTCGAGGCCGAGCACCTCGCCCACCGCCGCCAGTGCTTCTTCCTCGGTCTCGCATCCCAAATCGGAGGCAACCAGCGCGAGATGGCCGTCGGCGGCTTGGGCGTCTCGCGCCAGCTTGATCTGGGTCGCGTCCAATCGTGCCCCCGGGGGCAGAGTTCGGGCGGTAATCATGATTCGCTCGGTGGGCTAAAGCCAGTTGTCGTCATCGACGTCGCCGGGCACGCGAGCAACCGCGGTCGGCCAGGCGGTGAATCATCCCTGATTCCAGGGCGGCTTTGCTGGAAACACTTCAAGCAACCAGCAACACACGAAGGAAGGCGAGTTGTCTAAGGCAGGGCGGCCATGGTCGAGCGATTGACCTCTGGCCGCTGTAAACGGAATGTATTGCTAGCCTCGATTGTACGGACCTTTTCGGCCCCGTCAAGACAGGCCTAACCCGAGAATGACTCTTGTATGTAGTAGCAAACCACTCCATAGTGTCATTTTTGTCCGTGGTGTAACTAGCTCGGGGGGTGCGTAAGACGCGATTCAGCTTAGGATAAGACTGGTTTGGGAAGATAGGGAAAGCGCTCGTCGTCGGGTGGGGCAAAGAAAAAATGTCGCCGCGCCGAGTCGCTGAACCCCGACACCGGGGGGGACACTTGCGCCGGTGGCGTGCCGCCGGCGGCAATTCGACGGGCCGCGCGCCCAAGGCGTCAGGGTCGAGACACTGGACACGGACCGCCGACGGATCCAAGATAAGGCTGGATGGCGCTGCGGTTCTTCAAGTCCATCCGCATGAATGCGCTGTGCGCCGGTGAACGCTTTCACCAGGGGCGAAGGGAGTTTTCCATGATCCGCGATTCAAGAACAGTGGGGCACTCCGCCGGGTTCGCCTTCGTGTTGGCGGGACTATTGCTCGCGCCGTCGGCCGGCGGGTTGCGGGCCGAGGTCGTTGCCGACGAAGGCGACGCGCCGATTCCCGCCAAAGTGCTCCGCTATGCCGAGCGATTGATCCGTCAGTACGACGCCAACGACGATGCGGCGCTCGATCAGGGCGAGTGGAGCCGGATGCGAGGCGCGCCGGAGGTGATCGACGGCGATGGCGACAAGAAGATCGGCTCGCGAGAACTGGCGCAATACGTCGCCAACTATGGTCGGCGGCGCAAGATCCGGCTGCTTTCGGCACAACTCGACGAACTCGTGGCGGCGCCGCCGCTGTTGCAGCCGAGCACCGCCGCGGCGTCGGGTGATGCCGCCGCGACGGCCGCGACGGCGAAGGAGGGCACGCCGCCCGGCGCCGGGGCGGGCACGGTCGCCGAGGGAACGCCCAAGCCGGAACCCCGTCGCGATCAGAAGTTCCACGTCTCGCCGCGGAGCCAACTGCCGGGGCTGCCCGACTGGTTCGCCGCCCGCGACGCCGACGGCGACGGACAACTCACGATGGCCGAGTTTGCTCCCAAGGCGACCCAGACCGACATCGACGAGTTCGCCCGATACGACGCCAACGGCGACGGGCTGATCACGGCGAAGGAATGCGCCGGGGCGAACAAGGCCGCCGCTCCGAAGGCGGCGGACGGTGGACGGAAATAGCCGCGCATCGCAAAACCCCCATTTCGGGCATTCTCCCACCCGGCGGATTTTTGCACTCGCTATCCCCCCGAGCTATCCTGGGGCAGGGGATGGGGGAGTGGTTCGGAACCGGGTGAACATCATCAGGAGTGAGACCATGAAGAAGATCGTTGTGGCGTCCCTCGTCGTCGGCCTGGCAGTTCTCCTCGGGGCGACGACGCCCTCGATAGCCGAGCAACCCGCGACCGGCGGCGCCAACGCCGCAAAGGCTCCCACCGAGAAGGAGACGGAGCAAATGATCGCCGAGGCGAAGACGCTGCTGGCGGACTACCAGGCGAAGCTCGCCGAGTTGGACATCCGCGCGAACCTGGCCGGGTGGGTCGCGGCCAACTCGGGCAAGAAGGAGGATTTCGACGCCGCGGCCAAGGCCTCGCTGGCCCTGAGACTGTACCACAGCAATCCCGATACCTACCGCCGGATCAAGCGGCTGATGACGATCAAGGACCGGCTCGATCCCGTCGACGCCCGGGCGATGCGTCTCGCCGAGCTTGCGTTCGAGAGCAACCAACTGCCCCCGGAAATGCTCGAGAAGATGGTCAACCTGTCGACCGAGATCGAGCAGATATTCAACACGTATCGGGCCGAGATCGACGGCCGCCGCGTGACGAACAACGACCTTCTGGACATGCTCCGCAAGGAGACCGACAGCGCCCGGCGCGAGAAGATCTGGATGGCCCTGAAGCAGGTCGGCGGTCAGGTCGCCGCGAAGCTGCGCGAGTTGGCCAAGGTCCGCAACGAGGCCGCGCGGCGCCTGGGGTACGCCAACTACTGGGACATGGAGATCCGGCTCCAGGAGCATGATCCGGAGCAACTGCTGGCCATCTTCGCCGAGTTGGACCGGCTGACCGCCGAGCCTTTCGCCAAGATGAAGCGCGACGTGGACGGCGAGCTGGCCAGGCGATTCAAGGTCGAGCCCGAGGCGATCATGCCCTGGCACTACGACAACCCGTACTTCCAAGCCGCGCCGCCGTCGGATCGGGTGAATCTCGACGAGTTCTACGAGAACAAGAAGAAGGAAGACGTCGTCGCGCTGGCCGAGAAGTTCTACGCCGGCATCGGCCTGCCGATCGACGAGATCGTCGCCCGGAGCGATCTTTACGAGCGCGAGGGCAAGGACCAGCACGCCTTCTGCACGGACATCGACCGCGCCGGCGACGTCCGCACGCTGTGCAACATCAAGCCGACGGCCGAGTGGATGGACACGATGCTGCACGAGAGCGGCCACGCCGTCTACAGCATGCATATCGACCGGTCGCTGCCGTTTAACCTGCGCGACGCCGCCCACACGCTGACGACCGAGGGCGTGGCCATGCTCTTCGGGGCGCTGGGCAAGAACCCGACGTGGCTGGTCGGCTACGCGGGGGCCGATCCGGCTCGCGTGAAGGATCTTGCCGAGGCCATCCGCCAGCAGCGGCGCCGCGAGCAGTTGATTTTCGCCCGGTGGACGCTGGTCATGCTCCATTTCGAGAAGGCGCTGTACGAGAACCCGGACCAGGACCTGAACAAGCTGTGGTGGGACGACGTCCAACGGTACCAGTTGGTCCAGCGTCCGGCGTCGCGCGACGAGCCCGACTGGGCGGCCAAGCCGCACTTCACCATCGCGCCGGTCTACTACCACAACTACATGCTGGGCGAGTTGTTCGCCGCGCAGTTGCGCCACGTGCTGGCCCAACAGGCCGGACACCAGGGCCCGGCCGCGACGCTCGACTTCAACGGCCGGAAGCCCTTCGGCGAGTTCCTCAAGACCAAGGTATTCCGCCCCGGCTCGCTCTTGCCCTGGCCCGAGTTCGTCCGAAGCGTCACCGGCGAGAGCCTGACCTCGCGGTATTTCGCCGAGGAGGTGCGGTAGGGCGTCGGCGTCGCGGCGGGTTCACGCCGCGCGGCGGCGCGAAGCTGTTTCCCCGTCGATCGAGTTGTCGTGGCCGCAAGGCGACGGTGCCTTGGTTTGAGCCGCGGTGTCGGAAATGCTCGGTTCGCGATGAATCCGGAGTCCCGCGATGACCGGGGGCGTCGCGAGTCCCGTTCGCGTCCGGTGGGCCGAAACCACGGCCTCGATCCTCGACCGCAGCGCGGCCCGAGAAACGAGCCCGTGCCGCCAACCGGCTCGACTCAGTGTCCGGTCCACGCCGTCGACGACGTCATAGGTGGTCACCTGAGCGGGCGCGACGAGTTTCCGCCGACGGTTTCGCCAGCGGTGCAGGAATTGAAGGGGCCGGCAGCACGTGCGATGGCGGGCGTACTCCAACAGGACCTCAAGCCCGCAGTATGCCCCGCACAACACCTCGCACACCCGAGCAAGGCTGTCGATCGACAAATCGCGAACGACCCAACGGGTGAACTTGCAGATCTCCGCCGCGGCGCCGTCAATCACGTCGGCGAATCGGCCTTCGCATTCCAGGTCGATCCATACGACGCGATTCTCCGACAGGATCACGTTCCCCGTGTTGCAGTCGGGGTGAATCAGTCGCGGTTCCTTCGCCTCGATGGCCAATTCATGACGCCGCCGCATCTCGCGATAGACGCGGTCCAAAAGCGCGAGCTTCTCGACTTCCGCGCCGTCCTTGCCGCGAAGCCGCTCCCGGAGGCTGGGGCCCGGCACGAACGACATCGCCAGATACGGGCGGGAAACTCGCGGCAGCGTCAACGCGCGCAGCTTCGGCACGTTGATTCCGTGTTGGTTCCACAGTTCGAGCATGGCGCGCTCGCGAGTTCGGCGCCGCCACGGGTCGCTTCCGCGATAGAACTTGAGCACCGTCGTGCCGTCGGCCACGTACAGCAAGTAGAGATCGTTCGTTTTCATCGAGCCCACCGCCGACGGGCCGGTATCAGCGATGATCCGATCGGTCGGCAGTGGTTCTCGCTCAATCATGGCCGACGACTCGCGGGAGTCACTACCGCCCCTTTGGGGTATCGACCCGCAAATGTGCGACACTTGAGTTGTATGCGGGGCGTTCCTCGCCGCTACCATCCGAAGAATCCGTCAAGTCTCTCCAGACTGCGCCTACCGAGCGCCGAGAAGACGCAGGCCGTGGAAGAAGAGCGCGAGCAGCCCGACGATCGCCAGGATGTTCCTCGTCTGGTCGCCCAGGCCGGGCGCGGCGGCGCCCGGCGTTGGCGCCGGCGACGTCCCCTGGGCCAGGGGACCCTCCGGCGGCAACCACGGCTCGGGCGAAGCGGCCGTCCAACCGTCGTCGAAGTTATTCGGCGAGGCGTCCGCCGCCGAGGCACGCCGCCCGCCCGACGGGATCGTCGCCGTCGGCGGAGCAGCCCGGGCGGCAGACGCCTCGGGCGAGGTCGGACGCGGTTGCGGTCGCTGGGCGATCATCGTCCCCTCGGCGCCCGGCGTGGTGTCGAAGTCGGCCATGATCGGCGCCAGGAACTGCCGCACCCGGAGGCAGTGGCTTCCGACCGTCTTGGTCCACGAGGCGCCGAACAGGACGCCGGCCAGTTCGCCTTGCTGGTTGAGGATCGGCCCGCCGGAGTCGCCCTGCCGCGCGGCGGTCGATAGCTCGATCATTTCGTACGGGAGGCTTCCGCCGGGCGACACGTACTGCGTGCAGCGGCCGGTGGCCAGCCGATAGTTGCCGCCGCCGTAGCCGGCGATCGAGAGCGGCTCGCCCAACCCCGGGACTTTGGCGGCCAGCGGAACCGGCCGGACGTTCGGACGCCAGACGACCAGCGCGGCCAGGTCCCAGTCGCGGTCCACGCGGGCGACGGTTGCGCCGGAGCGGAACCCGTCGGGGAAGACGACCGTCGGCGGAGTGCTGGCGTCGCGGACGACGTGCCAGTTCGTCAGCACCAGCCCGTACCGCTCGTTGACGGCCACCAGCGTCCCGGAACCGAGCGAGGCGCCGTTTCGTTCGGGCGCGATGACCCGGACGACCGCCGGGTGGACGTACGATGGGGGCGCGGGGCGCCCCAGCGCGGCGGTCGCGCGAAACCGGACCGAAGTGAGCCCTCCGGGCTCTCCACCCTGCAGTGGCAGTGCCAACTGGGCCAGCCAGAAAATGGTGGATTGGGGAGGAAGTGTCGTTGACAGAAACGCGGAAGCGAGATAAGATACCATCTCTATCATCGTAGTTGAGAAGGTACAACATGCTGATTTCACAGCGGTGCCAATATGCCTTGCGGGCGGTTTTCGAGGTTGCCAAGCGGTTTGGCCAAGGGCCGACGAAAATCGACCAGATTGCCTCGGCCCAGGCGATTCCCCCCCGGTTTCTGGCGGCGATTCTCAACCAACTGAGGCAGGGGGGCTTTGTCGAATCGCGACGCGGCTCGGACGGGGGGTACCTTTTGGCCCGACCACCCTCCAGTCTGACCGTCGGCGAACTGATCCGCTTCATCGAGGGCCCGATCGGACCGGTCGGGTGCATCGACGGGGGTCGCGCCGGGCAGTGCGTGCTGCGCGGCTCCTGCGTATTCCGGTCGTTGTGGGACGAGGCCCGCCAGGCCGTGGAAAACGTGTACGACAACACCACGCTCGAGGACCTCGTCAAGCGAGAGTCGGCGCCGCCGTCCCGCGAGCCGTGGATTCCGATGTACGTGATCTGAGGGGAGGAAAAGGACCATGGCGCTCGAGACGTTCGGCATCCACTCGCGGCCGCTCGGAATCTCGCCCCGGGGGTAAGTGGTTTGTCGGGCGTGTTTTGTAGGGAGCCAAGGGTCGCTCGCGCGCCGGAGCGCGAATCGATCGCGCCGCGTGACAAGCGGCCAGTGGTATCCAGTGTCTTCTGGACGTGTTTTCCCTTGAGGAATCGAATTAACAAGGAAAGGGTTCGTAACCATGCCGCATCAGCAAATCTACCCCGACATCGTCCACACCACGTTCAATACGCCGCTGGTCCAGTTGCGGCGACTTGTTCCGCCGGGACAGGCCACCGTCCTGGTGAAACTCGAATTCTTCAATCCGTACTCCAGCGTCAAAGACCGCATCGGCCGGGCGATGATCGAGGCGGCCGAGAAGCAGGGCATCCTGACGCCGGAAACCCGGATCATTGAGCCGACCAGTGGCAACACGGGCGTTGCCCTGGCTTTCGTCGCCACGGCCCGGGGCTGGCCAAGCTCGTGCTCACGCCCGCCAAAGACGGCATGAAAGGCGCGATCGCCAAGGCGGAGGAACTCGTGGCCAACACCGCCAACAGTTGGATGCCGCAACAGTTCGAGAACCCGGCCAACCCCGACATCCACGAAAGAACCACCGGCAAGGAAATCTGGGAGGACACCGAAGGACACGTCGACGCGATCGTCGCCGGAGTCGGCACCGGCGGCACGATCACCGGGGTGACTCGATACATCCGGGCCAAGAACCCGCGATTTGCGGCCATCGCCGTCGAGCCGGCCGATTCACCCGTCATCTCCGGCGGCAAACCCGGTCCGCACAAGATCCAAGGCATCGGGGCCGGCTTCATTCCCAAGAACCTCGACACAACGCTGCTTTCCGGCGTGGAGACGGTCACCAACGAAGAGGCGTTCGCCTGGGCTCGACGGTTGGCCCGCGAGGAAGGCATTCTGGCCGGCATCAGCACCGGGGCCAACGTGGCCGCCGCGGCGCGCGTGGCGGCCAGGCCCGAATACCGGGGCAAGGTGATTGTCACCATCGCCCCCAGCTTCGGCGAGCGATACCTGTCGACTCCGCTCTATCAAGAACCACGCGACCCGACAAACAACGTTGCGTCGAGTCCGGGAAAGCGATAATGGAACCCGAGCAACCCGACGACCGGGAAAGCCGTGTCCGAGCGGCCCTGGGGCTTCCGGGCGGGCCGCTGCCGCGCGTGGAGCGCCGCTGGCTGCGCAACTACCACAAGCATCTGACCGCCCATCTTCGCTTGCCGTTTGCCGCGCACTATACCGCCGACCTCGCCCGCGTTCGAGAAAGCGTCCCCCTGGTCACGGTCGTCGCGCTGATCGACCCCGGCGAGACGTCGGAATACGACGGCCTCGTCTGCCTCGCCCACGATGAGAGGGAACAACTCCGACTGTCGCTGGTGGACATCGAAGTGGATGCGGATCACCCCAACTTCCAACTGCTGGACGACTACTGGTACTGGTTCTGGAACTGGCGATTCGATCCGGGTATTTGACTTCCGGTCGGGCGATGCGTGGCGGCGGGTTGCCCTGGCGAGGCGACGCTCGTAATAGTCCGAAGGGAACGCACGCTCTCGGGCAGCACCTCCACCAGCCGGTTCGCCTCTTCCATCGTATTGAATCGTCCGAGCGTGATCCGCAGCGAGCCGCGAGCCCGGAGGGGATCGAATCCCATCGCCTCCAGCACGTGGGACGGTTCGCCGGAGTGCCGAGCGCTGCACGCGCTTCCCGACGAGACCGCGATCCCCTTTTCATCCAAGTCGAGCAGCAGCCGGATGGCCTCGCCCTCCGACCCGGAGAAGCCGAGGCAAATGTGCCCCGGCAAACGCCGATAGCGGTCGCCAATCAGATAGGCATTGGGAAGGACCGCCGCGATCGAATCGATGATGTGATCGCGAATCCGGACAAGACGCACCGCCTCGTCCGACATCTCCTCTCGGGCGATGGCGGCGGCGGCTCCCAATCCGACGATGCCGGCGACGTTCTCGGTGCTGGAGCGCCGTCCACCCTCCTGCCCCCCGCCCTCCAGAAGCGGCGTCAACGGGACTCCCGTTCGCACATACAACACTCCCGTCCCCTTCGGACCGTGAAGCTTGTGCGCCGAAAGCGACAGCAAGTCGATTGGATGATCCCGCATGGATAGCGGGATCTTACCCGCCGCCTGAACGGCATCGGTGTGAAACAGCGCGCCGTGCTCATGCGCGATCCGCGCCAACTCGGCGATGGGCTGGAGCGTGCCGACCACGTTGTTGGCCGCCATGATGGACACCAATCGGGTGTTTGGCCTCATCGCCTGTCTCAGCGAATCCGGATCGACGACGCCGTCGTGATCCACCGGCAGACGCGTTACCGCGACGCCCTCTCGTTCCAGCCGTTGACAACAGGCCAGGACCGCGGGGTGCTCGACGGCGCTGGTCACCAGATGGGCGTCCCGAGGCCCCGCGGCCAAGAGCGAACCGCGGATCGCCATCGCATCGGCCTCGGTGCCGCTCGAGGTGAACACGATCTCGCTCGGCTGGGCGCCGAGCAATTCCGCCACCCGTCGCCTGGCCAAGTCAACCGCCGCGCGCGCCTCGCGGCCCTCGCGGTGCAGACTCGACGGATTGCCCCAGCCCTGGCGGAAGAAGGGCTGCATGGCATCGAGGACGCGGGGGTCGATTGGCGTGGTCGCCGCGTTGTCGAAGTAGATGCGATGGACCATCGGTTGCGCTCCCCGTGGATGTGCCCGCCCGTCCCAAGCCCGGACAACTCCACGAGGAGTCCGCCGGCGTTTTCTCTTCCTTGGCAATGCCTCTCTGGCAATGCCTCGATGACTCTTAGCAACCGGCGTGCCGGCGAAGGGCGAAGAGCGACGTCGGTCGCAACCTGTTTCGAGAGAACGGTATACGGCGATTCATCCCCGCAATGCCAGCACTCCTCACGGCTGTACCATCATATATGACGGCATGTAACCGTGCCCCCTAACGGCGTGTCTGTGTTGTGTCACGGGCCAGTCTCCTCCGCCCACGAGCCTCCGAGCCTCCCCGCGAGCTCGCTGCCCTCGACCCGATCGCGCTTCTCTGGTACTTTGAGAGCTTCCGCCACCAAGTCTATCCCGTCCCTCGTCTTTCCCAAGAGGAGCCATGGCCATGGGGACGATCCGTCACGAGCGGGTGTATTCGGCGGGCAGCGCGCGCATCCCGATCCAAATCGACCAGCGTTATTACGGCCGAGAGGCTGACGGGCGTTTCCAGGACACGGATGCGGACGTGCAACTCTGGTTCCAGTCGATCATGGACACGCTCAACCACTTGCCCCCGGAACACGTGGCCCTGCTGGCAGCCTCGCCCGAGGGGAACATTCGGGTCTGGGGACGTCCGGGCTCCGGAGGCGGCGCCGAGCCGGTGGGAGGCATCGCTCCGGCGCCCCACATTTGGCTGAACTACGACTGTTTTCGGGCAGGCCGAGGCGCGGTGGCCGAGATCAATTCGTCCCTGCTCCATGAAATGGGCCACCAGGTCGACTTCTGGCAGCAGAACCGCGGCGTGGGCAGACCGCGCAATTGCATGTACCAGGTTGCCGTGCAAAATCCGGCGGGATGCGCGGCGATGCTCACCCGGCGTCATGGCAGCTCCACCCGAACGCCCAACGAACACTTCGCCTACGTCTACGCCGACTATTTCAATTTCGTGCGCAGGGGGCGGCCCACTACCGGACTTGCAGGCGAGGTCAATCGCGACGGCTGCACGGTCGAGGCCTGCGCGTCGCTCTTCCGGCGATGTGGGGGGCAGGCCGGGTTGCCGGCGTCAAATCGCGAAGTCGTTGAGCTCCGATATTCGGCGTTGCTGCAAACCGAGCCGTTTGTCAGCATTGGCATGGGCACTGCGCCGGCGCCGTCCGGCCAGCCCGCCTCGGGCAGCCCCGGTGGTTCGGGGGTCGCCCCGACCAGCTCCTCTTATGTCCCGCGTGAAGGACCGCGGGGGCAGACTGGGCCGCTCGGGCTCCGCCAACGTCCGGCATAATCGGCACGAAGTCGGACATTTCGAGTTGAACAAGAATCAGCAAGCCATGTTTCGCACCGCCGCCTGCGACCCCCCATTGCCCTTGTTGATCACCGGAATTGCCGGCGTGGCGGGCTACAATGCGTTCAACCACTTCCGGGTGAAATACCCCGGCCGGGTTGTCGGGATCCGCGAGACGCAAAACTGGCGGCTCACCGGTCCCGGCGTCGTCGCGTGCAATGCCGAGGACCGTCGCGGGCTGGACCGACTGTTTGACGAGTACGGCTTCGCCTCGGTGCTCGACTGCGCGGGCAACTGCGCGCTGAAGCCCTGCGAACTCGATCCCGCGCTGGCCTGGCGGATCAATGTCGAGGGCGTGGCCAATCTGCTCGGTGTGACGGCGCCCCGGCGTGTCCGCCTGGTCCACCTGTCGGTCGACCTCGTCTACTCGGGCGTGGGCGCCGGCGGCTACGTCGAGGACGATCCGACCGACCCGGTCACCGTCTACGGCAAAACCATGGTCGCGGCCGAGGATCTGATCCGCCGCGCCGACCCGAGCGCCTGCATCCTGCGGATCTCGCTGCCGATGGGCGTCAGTTTCAACGGGCACGCGGGGGCGATCGACTGGATCGCGTCGCGGTTCAAGAAGTCGCGTCCGGCCACGCTCTATTTCGACGAGATCCGCACGCCGACCTACACCGACTGTCTCAACGACCTGTTCGCGGTCATGCTGTCCAACGACGCCGGCGGCTTGTTCCACGCCGGCGGGCCGCGGCGGTTGAGTCTGTACGAGATCGCGCAGATCATCAACCGCGTCGGCGGCTACGATCCCGATCATCTCGAGGGCATCCCGCGGATCGAGGCCGGCCCGATCCCGCCTCGCGCCGGCAACGTCGCCATGGACTCCGGGAGACTCGCCGAGACGCTGGGCTACGAGCCGTTCGATCCCTGGCCGTTGGACGACGCCCTGGTGCCAACGCATCGCGACTGGCACCGCGAGCGCCCGCCCGGCGAGCCCCGTTCGCCCGAGCACCTCCACCGCGCGTTGTGCGTCAATCCGCGCCGGGTGGCGTGACTAACGTTTGGAGAATCAATGCCATGAAAACGAATCCGTTATTGATCGTCCTGGGATGCTGTTGGCTGGCGACGACGGCGGCGCATGGCCAATCGCTTCGCGTCGGCGCCGCGGCCGTCGACATCGAGGCCGACGACTCGATGCCCATCGCCGGAGGGATTGACCCCTGGTATGCCCACGGGCAGGAAGGCAAGCTGCGGGCGACGGCGGTGGTGCTCCAGAAGGCGGGAGATCCGCCGGTGGCCGTTGTCTCCTGCGACGTGCTCTTCGTGTGCCGGGATTTCGTCGACCCCGCCCTGGCCGAGATCGAAAAGACCTGCGGCATCCCGGCGGCCAACGTGCTGGTGCACGCCACCCACACGCACCACGCGCCGAGCGTAACCCGGGTCCACGGCTACGATCGCTGCCAGGCGTTCGCCGATCGACTGCAACACGGCATCGTCGAGGCCGTTGGCAAGGCCAAGGGCGCCTTGGCCGACACGACGTTCGCCTTCAAGCTCGCCGAGGAGCGGACCGTGGGCCAAAACAGCCGGCTGCTGTTGAAGGACGGCACGACCTACTGGATCGGATCGCGGGACGACGTGGTCGGTCCCACCGGGCCGTTCGATCCCGACTTGCCGGTGTTCGTCTTTCGCAGTCCGGCCGGCAAGCTCCAGGCGCTTCTGTTCGGCCATTCGACGCACTCGATCGGTTCGCTAAAAGCGGGAGTGCGCTCGCCGTCTTTCTACGGCATGGCGGCGCAGGACCTCGAATCGCAGTTGGGCGGCACGGTGGCATTCCTCGAGGGCGCCAGCGGATCGACCCACAACCTGAATCTCGCGCCCGACGTGATGTTCCAGCGGATTCGCGCGGCGGTGTCGGCCGCGATGGACGCGGCCGAGCCGCGTCAGGTGCTAAAGCTGGCCTCGCTGAAGCGCGAGTTCACGTTCAAGGTCCGCGCGTTCGACGAGGCGGCCGAGGAGAAGGCGGTCGCCGAGTACTGCACGAAGAAGCTTGGCGGAAACGCCGAGCCCGTGGTCGCCGTCTTCCGGCAGATGCGCAAGGAGTTGGCCCCGAACCAGGGCAAGGATCGCGCGACGTGGCTCCAGGTCGTGGCCATCGGCGACATGGCCATTGTCGGCGTGCCCGCCGAGTTCTTCACCAAGCTGGGCATGGACATCAAGCGCCAATCCCCCTTCAAGAACACCGTGGTCGCGGAACTGAGCAACGACTGGATCGGCTACGTCGGCGACCGCGACTCCCACAAGTTGGGCGGATACCAGTTCTGGATGGGCCACCACAGCTATGCGGAGCCCGGCACCGGCGAGCGGATAGTGGCTCAGGCACTCGATATGCTCCGCGAATTGGCGTCGAACAAGTAGTGATTCCGGTCGTGCGGCGCGGGGCCGACCCCGGCACTGGCGGAGCCGGCGGCACCCGATTTCCAGCCCGCTCGTCCGTGTCAGCCGGCTGAGGCCCCCCGCGGTTTCGTCCTCCGCGCGGCTGGCATCTTATGCCCCTGATCCCCCGGACGCACGGGGCAAACTTGCTTGACTTCGCTACGCGATTCCCACATACTGCGGTTATCCCGCCGGCACCGGAGTTGCCTCCCCTAGCCCCAAATACTCATCGGTAACTCGCTGGCGGCTCCTCGCCCGATCAGAATAGACGCACAAAGGCCCCCCCGTGATGAGACGCCTCTGTCTGCTGCTGGCAACAAGTCTTTTCGTGCTGTCGTTGGCGGCGCCGAGTTGGGCGGTTGCCCCCTGGGACGTCAACATGCCCATCGTGACGGTCCAGAAAGAACTCTACCAACCCGTTCCGGCGCCCGGCACGGTCCTTTGGTGTTGGGCGTCGTACATCGGGCCGAACCTCCGGGAGGAGAACTACGTCGAGGAGTCGGCGGCCACCGGCGACGACTTCCACATGAATCCGCGGCGCCGCTATTCCTCGGACAACGGGTTGACGTGGACCGAGATGATACCGCAGGATCCCATCACCTTTTACATCGACGGCACGCGCGTGCAGTTCCGCCGATTGGAGCGGGCGTTCGTCGATCCGGTCACGAATGCCACGATCCGAACCAGTCAGTACGTCGTCCACAACTATGCGGGCTACGGCCAGCAGGTCCACATGTTCTACCGGCTGTCGCTCGACGGCGGCCAGACCTACGCCGAGCCCGAGCAACTCCGCTACGAAGACCTCGGCGATCCGTACGACATCGCGCATCCGTTGAACGAGAACGCCTTGCGCTACAACCAGGCCGACCTGGGCAACAACATCATCCGTCACAGCAATGGGACGGTCGTCATGGCCGCGGGCGGCGTGATGATCCCGTACGAGCAGGGCGGCCAGACAACGCCCATGCCCATCGGTTCGCTCTGCATGATCGGCTCCTGGAACCCGACGAACCAGGATTACGATTGGCAGGCCGGCGCGCCGACGCACATTTCCACCGCGTCGTCTCCTCGCGGGCTGATGGAACCCGAGGTCGCCGAGTTGACCGACCACCGGCTGATGATCACCTGGCGGACGGACATGGGCCGGCGCTACTACGGCCTCTCGACCGACGGCGGACAGACCATCGGCGAGCCGACCGAGCTGAAGTACAACGACGGCACCCAGTTCTACTCGCCCTCGAGCATCTCCCACATGTTCCGCAGCAGCGAAACGGGCAAGCTGTACTTCCTCGGCAACATCACGATGGACGCTCCCTCGGGCAACTCGCCGCGCTACCCGCTGGTGATCGCCGAAATCGACGAGACGGGCGTGCCGTCGATCAAGAAGGACACGGTGACGATGATCGACACCCGCCAGCCGGGTGAAGCGTCGACGATCCAGTTCTCGAATTTCTCGTTCTTGGAGAACAAGGAGACGCGCCAGCTCGAAATGTACGTGTCGCCGCTGGGCGTCAACCCGAACAGCCTCTACGAAGCGCCCGTGCGAAAGTACACGCTCACGCTCATCGCCGACGAGACGATTCGGCCGATCTACCGCGAGATCTTCCCGAACACGACCGGGTCGCCCGTGGGTCTGAACACGTGCGGCTGGATCGCCCACGGCGGCGCCAACGCCGCGTTGGTGGGCAAGCTCAACGGCACGGACGCGGTCAACGTGGCCGGCAGCGACGGCGCGCCGCCCCAGCCGGCGATCAACTCCAATGCCGCGACGACCGACACGGTCTCCGGCTACACGTTCCACACAACGTCGATGGTGCCCGCGGGCCAGCCGCAGATCGTCTGGACCAGCGAGTACGTGGTCGACGAAGCGTGGGATTTGACCGAAGTTCGCTGGGAGCAACTGCTCAACAATGCGTCGCTGACCCCGTCGTTCGCCGTCCAAGTGGGCACGAACTGGTTCGTCACGGACCAGACCGGCACGATTGAATCGACCGATCCGCTGTTCGACGTCGTTTCGCTCGATTTGACCACGGCGACGTGGTCCGCGCTGGATTTCCGCCACGGCCAGGCGCTGACCGTCGGCGCGCCGGTCGCGGCACTGCCGGAAGGCGACATTACGGCGTTCGGGCTGTTCATCGAACAGAACCCCGCCGACGCCTTCCTCCGTTTCGACAACATTACGCTTCTGGCCAGGAAGGCCGCCGCGATCCCGGGCGACGCCAACCACGACGGCGCCGTGAACGATCTGGATGCCTCGATCCTGGGCGCGCACTGGCGGAAGTCCTCCGGAGCGACCTGGGAAGAGGGCGACTTCACTCGCGACGGCGCCGTTGACGATCGCGACGCCGCGATCCTCGCCGCGCACTGGGGCGCCGGCGCCGCGGAATCCTCGGTTCCCGAGCCCGGCACGCTCGCGCTATTGGCGCCCGCCGTGCTCATGCTTCTCTTTTCGCCAATGGGGCATCCGTTGTCTTCAAAGATGTTGCATCTTTTCTTCAACCGATGGGAGGTACAGCGATGAATGTACGAATGTGGATGCTCGCCGTGGGCATCGCGTGGTGCTGCCTGGCCGCGTCGGCCCCGGCGGTGACGATCGACGACGTCGCGGTCGTCAATGCCGAAGGCAACGTCTGGGTCCGCCATCACGACACGCTGAGCGATTTGCCCGACCCGAAGACGTATAATGACGGTTTCGGCGCGCTGCGGACCGTCTCGGCCGGCCCGGACAACAATCTGGTGATCGCGGGCGATCTGGGACAAGTGTGGGTCCGCAACGCGGCTGACCTCCACAGCGACGTCGCGCACGACGCCGGCTACGGCTCCGTCGTCGACTCCGCCTTCGATTCCAACGGCAACATCGTCGTGGCGTCGAAGGACATCCTCTTTCTTCGCAGCGCGACACTCGGTGACATCTCTCGGGCCACCGGATTTCAGGTGGGAACGCAGGGTATCGACTCGGTCGCCCTGCAGGACAACAACGACATGGTGGTCAACTGGGAACTCAATGGCGGTGACGTGCGAATCTACCGCGACAGGGGGGACGGAACCATGGACGTGGTCACGAACGCCAACGGATTCGTTGGGCTGTCGGCCATCACCATCCAGAGCGCGGACCGCATCGCGGTCGGCAACACGTCGGGCAACCTGTTCTTCCGCGACAGCGCGATCGGCTACCTCGGCCAGATCAACGGTCTGGGGTCAATCAGCGCCCTGGCGTGCCTGAGCGACGACACGGTCATCGCGGGCAACACGTCCGGCACGCTCTACGCCCTGGCGGCCGACGGCTCGAGCATCCTCGCCTCCGCGGGCGGATACGGCACCGTCTCGGCCATCGCCGTGCAGAGCGACGACGACGTGATCGTCGCCAACGCCGAAGGCGTGCTGCGGCGCGTGACGATCGACTTCTCGGGCGGAAGCCCCGAGGAGATCTTCCAGGTCACCGGCTACGGCGACGGTTTCGGCACCATCACCGACGTCGCCGTGCTGAAGGTCCCCGAACCGTCGTCGGTCGCGCTGCTGGCCGTCGGGATGGCCGTGCTGGCGTTGTCGCGGTGGCGGAAACGCCGCGGTTAGATGATTGGACTATGATTTTCACGCGCCGGTTGCGGCGGACGGAGCACGAGCCATCCGCCCGCCGCAGCCGCGCGCCAATAGGAGGTGAGACGATGTTTGCTCGAATCGCGTTTCTCGGCGGGTT
Source organism: Planctomycetia bacterium (assembly GCA_026401055.1). GTDB lineage: Bacteria > Planctomycetota > Planctomycetia > Pirellulales > Thermoguttaceae > JAPLNP01. The sequence goes on along the minus strand of JAPLNP010000454.1, from coordinate 12,124 downwards.
GGTGGTGCTGGCGATCGTCGCGGCCGTGCCTGCCGAGGCCGCCCTGATCGATGACGTCGCGGTGGTCAACAGCGAGGGCTGGGTGTACGTCCGCGAACGCAACTCGCTGCTGCCGGTGCTCAGCCACAGTGGTTTCGCCTGGCCCGGCGTGGAGATGACGACGGTCGCCGCGTCCCCCGACGACAACCTGGTGATCTCCGGCACGCACGGCTACGTCTGGTACCGCAGCGCGGACAACATCTTCGAAGGGTTGCAGGACGCCGGCTACGGCTCGGTCGTCGACGCGGCGGTGGCTTCCACCGGCAACATCTTCGTGGCGTCGATCGAGGATCTGCGTCTGAGAGACCCTAACCTGGGCTACCTGGCGCAGGCCTCCGGTTTCGCCAATTCGCTCGGTCCGATCGGCCTGCAAAGCAACAACGATGCCGTCGTGCTCTGGAACTACGCGCCGGTCGGCGGCGACATTCACATCTATCGCTACAACGCCGCAGCGGCGGCCTTCGACGTCGTGACCAACCGGGGCAATCTTGGGCTTTCCACGACCATCGCGATCCAGAGCAACGACAACATCGTCACCGGCAACGCCAGTGGTCAGGTGTTCCAGTACGACAGCGCCATCGGCAGCCTCCACCAGTTCGACGCCGCCGACGGCCTGATCTCCGCTCTGGCGTGCCTCGGCAACGACACGGTCATCGCCGGCACAACCGCGGGAACGATCTACGCCCTGCGCGGCTCGGACATGGTCAACCTGGGCTCGAATAGCGGCTACGGCGCCATCTCGGCCATCGCCGTGCAAAGCGACAACGAGATCATCGTCGGCAACCAGGGGGGCGACCTGCGGCGGGTCCGCATCGACTTCTCCGGCCCCGCGCCCTCGTTCACAACCGAGGCGTCCGGCGGCGGCTTCGGCACGATCCGCGACATCGCCATCCTGCACGGCAACCCGAACGAACGGGTCATCTACCGTGAAACCTTCCCCAACCTGCTGGGGGACGGAAATAGCAAGGGTCTGACTGTGGAAGGCTGGCAGGCGCATGGCGGCAACTTCGCAGCCCAGGTCGGCGGCGCCAGCGGCGCCGATCCGGTCAACATTTCGTACAGCGAAGGCGGAGTTGACCGGGAAGGCGTCAACTCGAATCCATCGACCACCGGCCAGACGATCTACGGCTACACGTACCACTACGGCGCGATCACTGCCCCGAACGAACCGCAGTTGTTGTGGACCAACGAGTATACGATTGACGCCGACGTCGACCTCATCGCCGCCGAGTGGCAGCAGTACAACACGGGCGCCAAAACCGAGACGGGCGACGACACTGACGTCATCCCCGGCCTTGCGGTCCAAGTCGGCAACGACTGGTACGTGACCAATGAGTTGGGAACGTTCATCGCCCAAACGCCCCGCAATGCGTTGCGCTGGTTCGACGTCGCCGGAATAGACATGGACTCGGCCACATGGTCGCTCTTGAACTTCATTCCGGGCTTGGACTTGAGCATCGGTGGCTCCGTCGGCGCGCTGCCCGCGGGCGACATCACCGCGTTCGGGCTCTACGTGCCGTCGTTCCCCGAGGGCGACGTGTCCTTGCGTTTCGACAACTTCACCTGGATCGCCGCCCCCGAACCGACACTGCTGGGCGACGCCAATGGCGACAAGATCGTCAATGACAAGGACGCCTCGATCCTGGGGGCACACTGGCTGATGCAGGGCGACGCCACCTGGGCCGACGGCGACTTCAACGGCGACTTCAACGTCGACGACAAGGACGCCGCAATCCTCGCCGCGCACTGGGGCGAGATGGCCAAAGGCGGCTCCGTGCCCGAACCCTCGACCGCAACGCTCCTGGTGATGGGCGTCATCGCCCTGCTGGGCGCGACGTGGCGACGGCGGTAGTCACACCGCTGACATGGAAGGAGACACAATGCGGAAGATCGCTCGATCCGACCGGCCCGGCCGCCAGTTCGGCTTTACGCTGGTCGAACTGTTGGTGGTGATCGCGATCATCGGGATTCTGATCGCGCTGTTGCTGCCGGCCGTGCAGGCGGCGCGGGAGGCCGCCCGGCGAATGCAGTGCACCAACCACCTCAAGCAGATCGGCGTCGCGCTGTACAACTACGATTCGTCCCACGGCAGTTTCCCCTACGGCGGAAGCTACGACTCGCCCAACGGGCTTCCGGGGAGCACGGGCGCCGGGTTGTTCAACTGGCGGAGCTTCATCCTGCCGTTTTTGGAGCAGGAGGGCCTCTACGATCAGATCGGCGCGGCGATGGACCCCCAGTTTTTCGAGCCGCCCAGCGCCCGGCCGGCTGCGGCGTGGTGCAAGGTTCTGGCCGCGCTGCCGGCCCAGCGGTCCGTCATCGACTCCTTCCAATGCCCCAGCGATCCGTTGGCCGGCAAGATTCAAACCTTGCAGCCTCCGCATTGGGCCTTGACCGGCGCCGACTATGCCGCGGCGACCTATGAGGCGTCGACGGCCAACTATTTTGGGAGCGGCGGGCCGGCCTCGGTGGGCAAGACGTCGCCCTACGCCTGCGGAGTGTGCGTCAGTCCGGCCGTCTGTCCCTGTTACATAGCCAACAACAACGGCCTGGGCTCCTGGATCGGCAGCGACGAGGCAAGCTGCATCGGCATGTTCTGCCACCGCGCCACCGCCGTCAAGGTCCGCGACGTCGCCGACGGAACGTCCAACACGTTGTTCGTCGGCGAGCAGAAGATCGACCCCAAGGCGGGCGGCAGCGTGGCCGTCGGCGTTTTCGTCGCCTGGATGGAGCCCTACTCGCTGGGAACCTGCGTCTACGGGATCAACGCCCCCAGGGACGTCGCCACGTACGGCTACTATCACCAGGGTTTCAGCAGCCATCATGCGGGCGGCGCCAATTTCCTCTACGCCGACGGCTCCGTCCATTTCGTCGACGAAACGATTTCCTTGATGCTCTTCGCCTACCTGGGAACGAGAAACCAGGGCGAGGTCGTCACACAAGAGTAGTGCTCCGTCCAAGGTGATTTGATGGGTGAAGCGATATCTTACGTGGCACAGCCGCCCTCGGCTGTGTCGGACGATTCTGCACAGCCGAGGGTGGCTGTGCCACACGTCGCAAAGGCGCGGCTCACGCCGGCGGCCTTGGTTGTGCTCTTGGGCGCGGTCATCGTCGGCCAAGGATGCGGCGGCTCCCGTCTGGGAACGGTTCCCCTGTCGGGCCGGGTCACCTACAAGGGCCAGCCGCTCGTCGGCGGAACGGTCACGTTTCACCCGGTCGATGCGGCGAAATGCCGACCGGCCACGGCGAGCATCCAGCCCGACGGCTCGTTCGTCGCCGCGACGCTGGAGAACGACCGCGGGATCATGCCGGGCGAGTACCGCGTCTCGGTCGTGCTCGTGAAGGCACCGCTTTTCGACGTGTCGCCGGCCCAGGCCGCCAAGGCGGCCGCCAACAACATGGTGCTGCCCCCGCGCTACGCCGACCCGGCGACCTCCGGCCTGACCGTCACGATCGAGGCGGGCGGAGGTTCCAAGACGCACGACATCGACTTGGCCGAGTAGCGGTTTTGGTGGGGCTCGGCCGCCGTCGCGCGTGATTGACGCAAAACCGCTCATCGCGGCGGCCTCGACCCACCCTACACGCCTCAACGATCCGCCGCCCAGATCGCCTTGATCGCTTCCTCCTGGCCGAAGCCGTCCTGGGTGGCGGGGCTGGGCGTGTTGGCCCTGTACCACTCGCGGCCGCTAACCGGGGCCGCCAGCCCGCGGGCGCCGGGCATCTCGAGGAAGCCGGCCGGATCGTGCGTCCGCACCCAGTCCCAGGCGTATCGCAGCCACTGGTCGCGGTAAGCCTTGTCCTGATGGGCGAACCACGAGATCTCGTCGTACCCCCAAACCCACCAGCCGAGCCCCCCCTGGCCGGGCCGATCGCTGACGCCCCAGTTGTCCAACTCGACCAGGTACGGCAGGTGCTCGCACCGCCAGCCGCTCGGCGCGATCCCGCCGCTGCTGCGGCCGTAGATGCTGTCCAACGCCCCGACTTTCAAGACGCCCTCTTGCGGTTTCTCGGGCACGTCGATGATCCGCAACGGGAACGCATGAAAGTCGAACAAAAGCCGCTCCTCGTGCCGCTTTCCACCGCTGGGAACGTGGGCGTCGCACAGCACGAAATGCCGCCGGGCGTGGTCTTTGGCATGTTGCCGCACCCGCTGGAGCACGTCCCACCAGTGCCGCCCGTCCGGATCGTTGCCGTCCATGATTTCGGCCTGGCCGAAGTGAATCGCCTCGCAGCCCGCGTCAATGTACGACGCCGCCAGGTAGTAGAACCAGAGCTTCGTTTCCGGCTGGCTGATGTCCGGGATCGACTCGCCGCGGCCCCAATGGTCGTGCCCTCGGCCGCCGGGGTAAAGCATCGCCTCGTAGCGGAAATGGCGTTCCTCGGGCGTTTGGCCCAGCGCCTCGAACGCCCAGCGGGGCACCGCGATCGACTCGACGTCGCGGGAGACGATCTCGAACACCGCCGCCTGGAGGATCATCTCGGGATCGGCGGCGTGGATTTTGGGCGCGCTGCGGCGGGCCGCGTCCAGCCGCGCGGGAAGGCGGCTTTCGCCGCCCCAGACGAACACGGTTCGCCCGGCGAACTTCGCGCCGATGTTCTTGAGCATCCGGATGTTGTCGTCCAGGTTGCCCCGCCCGGTCAACAGGTCCTGCATCGTGATCGCTCGGGCGAGATAGTTCTCCAGCACGGGCCGAGAGATCGAACCGTCGAAGCGGTAATCCGCGGCAACGCACTCCGGCGTCGGAATCGCGATGAGCGCGAGAGCCATCGCGCAAAGTACGTTATGTCGCGTGCTGCTGGGTGCCAGTGTCATGGAACGAATCTCCGTGGGATCGGCGACAAAAGCCTTTTTAGCCCATCATAGGATATTGTATACCCTACTAACGTGTGGTATAAGTCACAGGATATCCTCCTTGTCACCCACCAACCAGCCGATAAACTGAGATCATGGACATTTTTCTCACATACGAACATGCGAAGGTTGGCAAGTCAGCAATCATTCACGCGGACTGTGTCGAGTGGCTTGCGGCACTGCCGGAGAACACGCTACACGCCATTGTGACGGACCCTCCCTATGGGGTAAAGGAATACGATATTGACCAACTGGAGAAGCGCGCAAACGGCAATGGCGGAATCTGGCGGATACCGCCGTCGTTCGACGGTCACACCCGTTCCCCGCTCCCTCGTTTCACGGCATTGAACGCGAAAGAGCGGGACCGTCTCCGGCAGTTTTTCGTTGAATGGGGCCGACTTGTCTGCCACGCACTTCGCCCGGGTGCTCACGTCTTCATTGCAACGAACGCCTTCATTGCTCAGCTTCTCTATGACGCCTTGGTTGACGGCGGCCTGGAGTTTCGGGGCGAAATCATCCGCCTTGTTCGGACCCTGCGAGGTGGCGATCGGCCGAAGAATGCGGAAGAGGAGTTTCCCGGTGTGTCTTCGATGCCGCGGGGTTGCTATGAACCCTGGGGCTTGCTCCGTAAGCCAATGGGTGACTTAAAAGTCTCCGATTGCCTTCGGAAGTACCAAACGGGTGGGCTGCGCCGATACCCGGACGGTCCTTTTGAGGATCTAATCCCCAGTGAGCGCACTCCCCAGAGGGAACGCGACATTGCGGACCACCCCAGCCTGAAGCCGCAATCCCTTCTCCGGCGCCTAGTTTATGCCGCGCTGCCCTTGGGCGAGGGTGTCGTTGCCGATCCTTTCATGGGATCCGGGTCAACGATCGCCGCTTGCGAGGCGGTGGGCATCCAGAGCATCGGCGTTGAACGGCACCGCGAATACTTTGAGTTGGCGCAACGGGCGATTCCCCGCCTCAGAGACCTGGAAACCAATGTTGACGAATTGGTCGGCGCCGGCGCGCGGCTATTCTGACCGGTAGACCCAGTTTGCTTCCATTTTTTCAAAGCCGCTACGGGTCACGCTTGCGGTAATCGTCCGCCGGCTTGTCTCTGACCGACCGGAGAAGGCCCAATCGCTCTTCTCCAGTTGTGCCCCAACGACCTTGACGAATCGAAAGGGCTTTGGCTCGATTTCCAGGCTGGCATCTCGCGCGCTGTTGGCATGGAAAACGAAGACCATAAGCCAAGTGTCTTCGACGTTGTGCCCCTGCCAGCCGCTCCCGTGCCGGGAGGCTTTGATTTCGATTCCCTCCGTTCCATGTTGGCAAGCGTTGCGCTGAAATCTGCCCGCCGGCACAAGATCCGGGTGCCCGTTGTGGTAGGTGTTCTTTGCCAGCGTCCTGCAGTACTTCGGGATCGTTGCCGACATGAACTCACCAACCATGCTGGAGAAGTTCGCGGGCATGAGGGACGATTCGAGCCGGGGCAATTCGCGCGTACTCAACTGCTGATTGAGGAACCCAAGAAAGTCAAGGAAGTCCGCCATTGCCTTCTGGACGTGCGCCGTCTTTAGCCCACACGGCAAGACTACCTTCCTGTTGAATCCTTCTCGGGATAGTGGAACCGGAGTACAAGCCGCATGTTCGTCCATGATCGCCTCCTGGTATTCCTTTACCGGGGCAGGACTTTACCTAAAGATAGGGGGCGCGGCAAGGCCAAATCGGCATTCGTCCTGTACATCCAGGATTTCTTGGGCGAAATTCTACCACTACCTGCCGCCGCGGGATCTTGCCCCGGGATCCTTCCTGCGGTTAGACTGGCACGCTGAGAGAGGTTGTGCCGCTCCGGCGTCCTGCTGCCCGCCATCGTACCTCCCCTCCAATCTACCAGATCCCACCTGACACGAGGAGTCCACCCATGAGTCATGCCAAGTTCACCCGTCGTGACGTTCTCAAGGGGGCCGCCGGGACGCTGGTCGCCGCGCCGTACTTCTGGACCAGTGCCCGGGCCGTGGCCCAGGCGGCGAACGACAAGTTGACTGTGGCGGCCATCGGCGTGGGGGGACGCGGCACCGACATCGGCCGCCAGGCCGCCGGGCTGGGCAACATGGTCGCCTGCGCCGACGTCCATCGCACCAATGCCGAGAAGTTCGCCGAGCCCTACGGCGGCAAGTGCGAAATCCACGGCGACTACCGCAAAATCCTCGACCGCAAGGACGTCGACGCGATCACCTGCGGCACGCCCGACCATTGGCACGTCAAAATCTCCATCGACGCCATGCGCGCTGGAAAGGACGTTTACTGCGAGAAGCCGCTGACCCTGACGATGGAGGAGAGCAAGCAGATTCAGGACGCGGTGAAGGCGACGGGCAAGGTTTTCCAGGTGGGCACGCAGCAGCGCAGCGAGCACGAAGACCGCTTCCTCAAGGCCGTCGTGATTGCCCAGAGCGGCCGGCTCGGCGACAAGCTGCGCGCCCTGAGTTCGGTCGGCACGGCGACGACGGGCGGGCCGTTCCCGTCGGAGGAGCCGCCCAAGGTGCTCGACTGGGAATTCTGGCTCGGCCAGGCTCCCAAGGTCGATTTTTGCCCCAAGCGGATCGGCTGGGATTTCCGCTGGTGGCTGGAGTACTCCGGCGGCCAGGTGACCGACTGGGGGGTGCATCACACGGACATCGCCCTCTGGGCCCTGAGCGGCGACAAGACGGGCATCGTCGAGGCCGAGGGCAAGGGCGAGTTCCCCGGACTGCCGGCCGACGTCAATATCTTCGACTTCCTCAACGGCAAGGTGAAAATCCCGCCGGCGTTCAACGTGGCCGCGGCGTTCAACTGCAATCTCAAGCTCCCCAACGGCAACACCATCAACCTGACCAGCGGGGAGAACGAACTCTTGATCGAGGGCGAGAAGGGCAAGATCCGCGTCAACCGCGGCGGCCTGACGGGGCGTCCCGTGGAAGAGATCGAGAAGAACCCCGCCGACCGCCAATGGCTCGACGAAGCCGTGCTCAAGCTCTACCGCGGCAAGCCCCGCCGCGGCCACATGGCCAACTTCTTCGAGTGCGTCAAGACCCGGGAACTGCCGATCTCGGACGTCTACACCCACGCGAACTCGGTCAACGCCTGCCACATGGCCAACATCGCCATGCTCTTGAAGCGCAAAGTGACGTTCGATCCGGCCAAGTACCAGTTCGTCGGCGACGAACAAGCCAATGCCCTGATGAGCCGGACGCGGAGGGCACCGTATCTGATTGGGTGACCCCTGGCCCCCGGCCCCCGATTCCTGTACCCTATCCGCATGAGCTATTGGCAGGACAAAGTCGTTCTGGTCACGGGCGGCTCCAGCGGATTGGGCCGGGTGATCGCCCGGGCGATGATCGACGTGGGCGCGAAGGTGGCGATCGCGGGCTTGGAGCCGGAGGCGGTCGCCCGGGCGGCGGACGAATTGGGGCCCGCCGCGCTGGGCGTCCACGCCGACATCACCCGGCAGGAGGACGTCGACCGGCTGTTCGATGCCGCGCTCGACCGCTTTGGACGCCTGGACGCCTTGGTGAACAACGCCGGGCGGACCCATCGCGGCAAGGTGCTCGACACCACGCCGGACGTGTTCCGCCAGTGGATGGAGCTGAACTTTCTGGCCACGGTCCGCTGCACCCGGGCGGCGGTTCCTCATCTGCTCAAGCGGCGGGGACACGTCGTCAATATCGGCTCGCTGGCGGCGAAGTCGGCCGCGCGTTGGGTGGGCGCGTATCCGGCCACGAAGTTCGCCGTGGCGGCCTATTCGCAGCAATTGCGGCTGGAACTGGGACCCGAGGGGCTGCACGTTCTGCTGGTCTGCCCGGGTCCGGTCGCCAGAAAAGACGAGCGGCTTTACCCGCTCGCGGGCCTCGAAGACGTGCCCGAGCGAGCGCGGCGTCCTGGGGCGGGCGTGCGAACCAAGGCCATCCCGCCGGAGTGGCTCGCCGGCGCGATCCTCCGCGCGTGCGAGCGCCGCCAACCGGAATTGGTCGTGCCCGGCCGTGCCCGGCTGCTGTTCGCCTTGGCCCAACTGTGGCCCCGTCTGGGCGACTGGCTCGTCCTGCGGCAGACGTAGAAGCGTGTTCGACCGGATTGTCAATACAAGCACGATGGAATGCCAATGAGTGGGGCGTCGCAAGGTCATCTCCTTGATCTTGTCAGTCCGGACACTTTGGCGTCGCTATCGCGAGAAGGGCTCACGCAAAGGCGCCAAGACGCAAAGAAACCTGTTTTCCCAACTCGAAGGCTCGAAGCACGATGATTGACTTGTGCCGACGGTGTTCCCATCGGTCCGAAAGCTCTTTGCGCCTCCGCGCCTTTGCGTGAAACATCCGGACGTTGCCCACTATTTGTGTTGAAGTCGTTCGCTCCTCTCTAATTCAACCAGTAATCACGGAGAACTCACCATGACCGGATTTCCAAACGTCCAGAAGATCGCCTTCGAGGGCCCCGATTCGAAAAACCCCTTGGTGTTTCGCCATTACGACGAAAACGAAGTGGTCGAAGGCAAGACAATGAAGGACCACCTCCGCTTCAGCGTCGCCTACTGGCACACGATGCGCGGCACGGGCTCCGATCCGTTCGGCCCCGGCACGATGCTCCGGCCGTGGGAAGGGGCAGACACGGTCGACAACGCCTGCAACCGCGTCCGGGTTTTCTTCGAGTTCTGCGAGAAGCTCAGCGCGGGGTTCTACTGCTTCCACGACCGCGACGTCGCGCCCGAGGGCGGAAACCTCGCCGAGACCAACCGCAACCTCGACCAGGTCGTCCGGGTGCTCAAAGAGGAGCAGAAGCGGACCGGCGTCAAGCTGCTCTGGGGCACCGCCAATCTGTTCAGCAATCCCCGCTACGTGCACGGCGCAGCCACGAGCTGCAACGCCGACGCCTTCGCCCATGCCGCCGCCCAGGTCAAGAAAGCCCTGGAGGTGACCAAGGAACTCGGCGGCGCGGGTTACGTGTTCTGGGGCGGCCGCGAGGGCTATCAGAACCTGTGGAACACCGACATGAAGCGGGAGGTGGACCACCTGGCCGCGTTCATGCACATGGCGGTCGACTACGCCCGGCGGATCGGCTTCACGGGCCAGTTCTACTTCGAGCCCAAGCCCAAGGAACCGACGAAACACCAGTACGACTTCGACTCGGCGGCGTGCATCAACTTCCTTCGCGCGTACGATCTGGCGGACCACGTCAAGATGAACATCGAGACGAACCACGCCACGCTGGCCGGCCACACGGTCGAGCACGAACTGGACTACGCCGGCTCGCAGGGCTTTTTGGGCTCGGTCGACGCCAACACGGGCGACCTGCTGCTGGGTTGGGACACCGACCAGTTCCCGACCGACGTGTACCTGACCACGAAGATCATGCTCATCATCATGAAGTACGGCGGGCTGACGACCGGCGGGCTGAATTTCGACGCCAAGGTGCGCCGCGAGAGTATCGAGCCGATCGACCTGTTTCATGCCCACGTCGGAGGCATGGACACGTTCGCCAAGGGCCTGAAAATCGCGGCCGCCATCCGCGCCGACGGCGAGTTGGCCGCCTGGGTCAAGGACCGCTACGCCAGTTGGGACGCCGGCATCGGCGCCGAGATCGAGTCCGGCAAGCACGACTTCGCCTCGCTCGAAAAGTACATGCTTGCCCAAGGCGACGTCCGCGCCAACCAAAGCGGCCGCCAAGAAGCGTTCGAGAACCTGGTCAACCGGTACGTGTTTTGAGGCGGCCGCCCGCCGTTTTCTGTTCATCCGAAGGGATGCTTGCCATGTTCGCATTCCGCTGGATCACGGCGATTCTGCTGTTCGCGGTGCCTGCCGGTGTGACCCAGGCCGATGGTCTGCTCCATAGACTGCCCAAGGACGGTACCTGGGCGACCTACCAGCTTGACGGCATCTCCAAGAATGCGGGAGAGAGCTTGGGACAACCGCGACCATGACAGGCGCATTACGCATTGCCTCCGTGGGTCGCGTCATCGAAAAGAGCGAGCCGTGCCGTTGGATTGAAGTTCAATTTGATTTCAAGCTGGCAAACGGGGAAGGGCAATTGAGAAAAAGTGATTGGTGCAAAGTGCTTATTGCTGAAAAGCATCTCGTCAAGGGACAGTCGCCGCTGGACCACGTGTTGCGCGCTTGGTATCGGTCGGAGGCAGACGATTCCTCCCAGAAGATGGAAAACCTCGGCGACGGCAGGACGCCGCTGCCAATCATTCTCTCAGGACCGCTTCAGGACGGTGAACGGCTGGCAACAGCCGAGATCGACAGCAAGCTGGGCAAACTCGCCTGCGAAGGGGTGCGGGGAACGCTCAAGTTGAATAGCAGCCGAGGCGACGCCCTACCGGACGTCTATCAGAAGTGCGAACTGGAGAACCGCATGCACGCCGCCAGCCCCTTCGGCGTCGTCACCAGTCGCTGGACGCTCCATTCGGTGAACGGGACCCTGGTTTGGCACCTGACGCTCGTTGATATTGGCGAAAATGCCGCCAGCAAGATGCCCGATGCGAAGTAGGCTCGCCGCGTGCATCTGGACGGGAGGGTGGCACCGGCAAAACGCGTGCGAATTGCGTGTTGACTCTTTCAGTGTCGTTCTTGGCTTGGCCGCCCGCAACCGAACAGGAGCAATGCGGTGATGAAAAGAGAACTGATCGAGCGGCTGCACGGCAGCTTCGAGCAACTGGTACACGTCGAGGAGGAGACCGGCGTCGAGTTCTGGCTTGCCCGGGACCTCCAGCGGATTCTGGGCTACCAAACATGGCGGCGATTCGAGGAGGTCGTGCGGAAGGCCGTAACCGCTTGTCAGAACTCGGGTTACGATCCAAAGGATCATTTTGCCGGGGTCGGCAAAATGGTCCCCCTTGGGAAGGGTGCGCAACGAAGGAATCTGGACACCAGGCCCAGGAACCTGGCGGCCGATCTTGTGCCGCGCCACGCGACGCGCAGTTTGCCCCGAAGGGGCTTGGTTCACCCAGCCCAGGGCGCCGCCCTGGGGACCGAGGGCACACACTCTGTCTTTCCTCCGGCCCAACGGGCCAACCGTTCCGCTGAGGAACACTTGGGCCGTTGGCCCGACCAACGTCCACGACGTTTCCTGTCACCAGGGCGTTGCCCTAATGGCACTTCCTGGGTCGTAAGTGATTTGTTGAAAATGACATAGCAAAAACGGCCTACCTTGCCTACAAGGGTGTTTTGTTTGCGTCACAAGACCCTTGAAAACCGGCAAGGAGGCCGAGATGAGTTATTGTAC